>NZ_CP045700.1:600000-940642 GCF_009601765.2 Vibrio algicola | reverse complement strand
GCTCTTAGAACAATGATCAAGGAAGGCTGGTGAATATGCAATGAGATCCAAAGACCAAGATTACGGATCAATGATCAAGTGTTTATTTGCTATGGAAGCATACAAAGCCTTATCTAGATTACGATGTATGTCATTTTGAAAAGTGCATTTAACATTGAAAACTTAGCAAGTAGCCAGTATTCAACTTGATCATCGTTCCTAAAAGTAAAGAATTAGCGAAAAATGAATTAAAAAGGCTTCCGTCGCATGCTCATATTCGTTATCAGCAGAATAATATGCACATTGAGATAAAATATCTGTGGATAACATGTCTATTTTGATTGATCATTGTTTCGCTTTCTCAATGATCATGCTTTAGGAAATATCCTGATCATGCTTCTTATCAAAATTGATCATCCTTCCGATCTTACTTTGATCATGCGTCTTAAGCCTTTATGATCATGCTTCCCAAAGGTAAAAAAATAACTTCTTTATATACAGTCACTTAAAGGGGGATTACCAGCCAGATCATTAGATCATATAACCAATATAGATCATATAAACAAAAGATCAGTTATATAAATCAAGATCATTTTTTTCTTTCTTTTTGGATCTTTTTTCTTTATTCTCTTGGAACTATGTACACCTTACGATAAATGCGAAATGGAATTGTTATGGCTAGCCAAGAAAAGATCTTAATTAAATTACCTCGAACCCACAAAGATGGTCATTTATTTAAGATATCAGATCAAGTGATTGACTGGATCGAACAATACCAACATTTTAAAGGGGTAACCCGCAGTATTATCGAGCTACTTAATCTTATTTCTTTACGCGGACTTTCCAGTAAAGATGGCTTTGTATCGACAACCGAGCTTATTGAAGCAACCGATGGGCAGCTGACTCGAGCCGCAATCCAGCAACGTTTACGTGCCGCGGTATCAATCGGATTATTTCATCAAATTCCAGTTCGTTTTGAAGAAGGGCTAGCTGGCAAGACCATGCTGCATAACTTTGTCAATCCAAATCAGTTAATCTCGGTATTAGGATCAACCAGTTTAAAAACGGAATCAACCAGAAAAACTGAGAATCAAAAACGTTCTAAAGCGTTGGCTCAAACACAAGTTAACCGACAATTACTTAACGATCACGGATTGTTTACCCCACCAGCTATGCGAAACGAAGCCGATCAATTTGTAGTTTCGCCAACTAATTGGGCAGGGATCATAGATCAAGCATTAGCGCCACCAAGAACCAGAAAAAGCTACCAAAAATCAATGGTTTCTATTTCTGGCACTCGAGCAATCATTGAAACAAGATCATCCAAAAATATTATGACGGTTGATGATCAAATGACCCTGTTCGCGTTATTTACCTTAACGGTTCAGTATCATCAACACCACCAAGATGATTTTCATGTTGATGCCAAACAAATGCCGAATAAAACCCCTTTATATATCACGGATATTTTATCTCTACGCGGGAAAAAAGACAGTGGCCCAGCTCGTGATTCAATCCGTGACAGTATTGATCGTATCGAGTTTACCGATTTTCAATTGCATGAATTAACCGGACGTTGGCTTAGTGAAAACATGCCGGAAGGGTTTAAAAGTGATCGTTTTCGCTTTATTGCCCGCACTATCACTGCTTCCGATGAAGCGCCAACTGAAAATTCAGCCGGTGAGATCCGGATCAAACCTAATTTGTATATTTTGGTATGGGAACCGTCATTTTTTGAAGAATTATTAACCAAAGATTACTTTTTCTTATTCCCACCAGAGATCTTGAAGCAACACACCTTAGTGTTTCAGCTGTATACGTTCTTCAGAAGCCGTCTAGTACGCCGTTTAACCGAATCAATGCTCCTAAGTGAGATCAATCAAAAACTGGCGAGAAACATCGAATGGCGTCGATTCTCGATGGATCTGATCCGTGAATTAAGAAAGCTATCTGAAGGCAAGCAAACCGATGATCTTTTTGTGGTTAATCTTTGGGGTTACCATCTCACGATCACCAACATTATGGAAAAAGGCAAAGTGCTCGATTATCAAATTGATATCCGTTGTGATGCCGAAGAAGTGTTGCGCTTTTCACGTGCTCGTACCACCAATGCCGGCAAGCGTAATATGGCGCCAACGCTACCAAACCCGCTGCGTAATGAGCTAGTATCTAAGCAAAAATTACAAGAATTAGCCGAGATCATTGATGGCGAATTCGAACCGATCCAACGTAAAGCCCCTTCACCTCGTGGTCGTTTAGGTCGTCGAGTGAAACAGAAAAAACACTTAGTTGAGATCAACGCTGATGAATTGATCATTACCTTGTCTAAATATACCTCGCCACAAGCGCTAGAACGCAGTTTAACCGCGTTATCTGCCATGACGGGGCATCCGTATGCTTCAATTAAAGAAGAGTGCGATGAGTTGATTGATAAGCTCGATTGGTTACGCGTGGGTGAAACGGTGGTGCCATACGAAACATTAAGTAAAACCGTCGAGTTGTTTAACCAAGAGTCCAAAGATAAGCATTTGTCGATAGAACGTGTCATTGCAGGATTAGCGGTAAGACGTAAAGTATGTAAACAAGTCTTCGAAGGTCACTTAGATGAAACTGTGATCCGAGCCTTAAATGAAATGGCTGCCGATAGCTGATTTTTATCTAATCTATCGCTAATCTTATAACCAGTCTGAATTAAAAAAAGCTCAAAGATCAAATCTTTGGGCTTTTTTATGAAAGCATGATCAAGGATGTATTTAGGTAAATGAACCCTTGATCATGCTTTCGGGAATTATTGTCTATACTGTAAATATATAATGAATTGGGGCGGTAGCTAACGGGGTTAGGTCGATTTTACTTGGCGTGATCATATTGACGCTACACCCAGTTTAAGCAGAAGAACAGCAATTCTTTTCCGCATTAATAATGTTGTTAGTGAAGTCTGATTGGAATCACAATCTACACATTATTCACTTAACAACTTAGCCATTTTTTGCTTAATATCCAACTTAGTTTATACATGGTTTTCTGGAGGTACTTATGTCGATTAATTCAATAGATCATGATGACATGACAGGCATTACCACATCTTGGACTAAAAAAGATGAATCGGTGGCCCAAGCAAATTCCAAACAAATGAAAAACGCTGAGGCTAGACGTCGGATTGAAACATTACAAGAAATTCGTGAAAGCGGATTAACTTTAGAAGAGGCGAGAGAACTCGGTTTGATCCATTAATCAGGCGTTATCTCTTTAGTCTTTGAATTCAAGCGCTGTAAAAAGCAGCAGTAAAGAGTGTTGACTTAAAACAGGGCGAATCATTCGTCCTGTTTGTTCGATTTACACTGTAAACTTGGTAATATTTTTTATCTTTCCCCTTTAGCTATGCTATATTTCCCGCTCTTAAAATCGCACATAAAGGTCGTCTCATGTCTATTAATTTATCTTTGCTGCCACCTGCGGAGAAAAATAAGATCGAGTTAGATAAACAAGCTTCTTATTTTGTTTGGCAATTAAAGCAGGCGAAAGCAGGACCCGAATTGTTATTTAACGAAGCGGAAAAAATCCGAGACCCTGATGAGCGTGTTTTTTTCGAACAAGCAATCCAAAAATACAAACGGATCATGGGCGTCGCATAAAGACAGTCTGACTAACATGAAGGCCAACCGTGATCTGAGACCATAAGAATAGAGTCATTGTTATGGTAACATTCAGCATAAAATAAAATCAGAGAGAAGATACCCATGGGAAGAAGTTTTGAAGTGCGCAAGGCCTCAATGGCAAAAACTGCAGGCGCAAAAATTAAAGTTTATTCAAAATACGGTAAAGAGATTTACGTTGCCGCAAAAAATGGTGGCGCTGATCCTGATATGAATTTATCGCTTAAGCATCTTATTTCTAAAGCGAAGAAAGACAACGTTCCAGCGCATGTAATTGAAAAAGCATTAGACAAAGCCACTGGCGGCGGCGGTGAAGATTTCCAACCTGCACGTTACGAAGGTTTTGCTCCTGGTGGCGCTAGCGTTATCGTTGATTGCCTAACTGATAACGGCAACCGTACATTCCAAGACGTTCGTCAATGCTTCGTGAAAACCGGTGCAAAAATTGGTAGCCCAGGTACTGTTGGTCATATGTTTGATCATCAAGCGGTATTCCAATTTGCTGGTGAAGATGAAGAAGCAGTATTAGAAGCGCTAATGATGGCGGATGTTGATGTTACCGACATCGAATTAGAAGATGGTGTGATCACTGTTTTTACCCCGCATACTGAATTCTTTAAAGCGAAAACAGCGTTAGCAGAAGAATATCCAGATCTTGTGGTTGATGTCGAAGAAATCACTTTTGTGCCACAAAACCATACGCCAGTTACCGGCGAAGATGCGGTTAAATTCCAGAAGTTTTTAGACATGCTAGACGATTGTGATGATGTGCAGCAGGTTTACCACAATGCAGAGCTTGAAGAAGAGTAAGCATTGCTTGGCTGGTAATAACAAATAAACATTTCAACACCGAGCGCTTAATGCGCTCGGTGTTTTTATTTAAACGGTATTATTTTTTGATTTGAAGAAGGGAGTCACGATGAAGGTTAGTTTTCTCGGTTTAGGGGTTATGGGTTTTCCAATGGCTGGGCATTTAGCGCAAGCCGGATTTGAAGTTAGCGTTTTTAACCGTACTCATAGCAAAGCGCAAGATTGGACGAGCCACTATTCAGGTATAGCTGCCACCACCGTTGAAGAGTGCGTGAAAGACGCGGATGTGGTTTTGCTTTGTGTCGGTAACGATGATGATGTACGCAGTATGACCACCAGCCAAACCGGTGCGTTAGGTTTTATGAAAACGGGCGCGATTTTAGTGGATCACACCACCACATCGGCAACCTTGGCACAAGAGCTCTTACAAGCGGCTCAAGCCTTGAATATTGAATTTATGGACGCACCAGTATCTGGCGGTCAAAGTGGCGCTGAAAACGGCGTATTGACCATTATGTGTGGTGGCGAGCAGGCGTTATTCGACAAGCTTCAACCGGTATTTAAAGCTTATGGTAAGTCATCGGTATTGATGGGCGAAGTCGGTCAAGGTCAGCGGGCTAAAATGGTCAATCAAATTTGTATTGCTGGCGCATTACGCGGATTGTCTGAAGGCTTATTACTGGCTCAACAATCAGGCTTAGATATTGAAAACTTAGTCGATTGTTTGAAAAATGGCGCCGCAGGTTCATGGCAGATGGAAAATCGCGCCAGCACCATGGCCAAAGATCAATACGATTTTGGTTTTGCCATTGATTGGATGATCAAAGATTTAGGTTTTAGCTTAGATGAAGCCAAAAAACACGGCTTGAACTTAGCGCATACTCAGCAAACCTTTGATAATTACGTCGAACTTGCTAAAGCCGGTGATAACCGTATGGATACCTCGGTATTGCATAAAGCGGTGCAGAAGATCGCGGCAAAATAAGCAATTCGTTTATCTTAATCCAGCAAAAACATGCCACTACGATCACGCAGTGGCATTGTTTATATCGAATTGATAGCTTTTCGTTTAGTCAGCCATTAACATCAGTCCAGATTGTGCCGGGATGGTTAAGCTATGTTGAGAAAGAAGATCATCCCCCCCGAGCAACACGTTGTATTGCGCGGCAGGTAAATTCACTTGGAACTCTTCATTCCCCTTATTGATCGCTACAATCCCTTTTGGGTGCTCAATACTGCCACGCAACAGCACCAACAGTTCATTACCACAGGCTAAGACGTGAATCGGTTCACCATGTACTTGTTTATGGAACGCGATCATTTTGGTCAGACTATTATCATGCCAACTTTTCATCCAGCGGGGATGACCGAGAGCATCGACATCATTACTGGTGTTGAGATCGGTATAAATCAACGGCGAACCATCACAACAACCGAGTAAATAACAATAAGCTAACTGCTCATGCCCAGCCGACATCAGCTGATTACGGAAAACATCATTATTAGGAATGTCATGCGTTACGACAAACGTGATCGCACGATTTGGATCTAAACACTGACCATTTTCAGCAACCGATAATAAAGACTTCATACTCACGTTATGCTCAAACACATTCAACATAGAATGGAAGAGTGGAAAATCATAAGCATCGAATGGCGTCTGCTCGACAAACGGCTGTAAAAAGGTTTCGTATTCAGCTTTGCCCACGCCACCATCGGTAATGATCTCACCAAAAATTCGCACATCGGCACAAATATCTTCAGTCCAGACTTTTTCAATATGTGCGGCAGATAAGTGTTTTGCTGCATCAATTCGAAATCCATTCACGCCTAACGCTTTCAGTGCTTTGATATAGCTTTGTTGTTGCTCAACCACATTATCCGTTGGCGCCAGTGTAGGAAGCCCTGGATCTGTGTCACTGCCACTTAATCGGCCGGTTTGCACTTCTTTGGCATCTAGCCAGTTTTTGATTGGGAAAGCGGGTTCAAAATCGTTTGAAGTAAATAACGGCTGCGAGAGATCGCCAAATAAACGAAGTGTGGCGTAATGTTCTGCTTGGTTTTGATATTGCGCCATAATTGTCGGGTTTGGATAATTTAAGTCATCACGACAATAGGCTTCGTTGGCCATGTGATTAAACACCACATCGACATAAATTTTTATCTGTTGTTGCTTTAATGCATCCAACATGGCAATAAAATCAAGAGTATTGCCTAATGGATTGTCGATCACTCGGTAGTCTTGGTGGTTGGTAACGCATCCACCATTTATCTTCATCCGGTGATTTCATTGGAGGTGATATTAAAATCGATTGGTAACCTAATTGCGCGATACGCTCTGCTTCAGCGGCGATCTTGTTATATGACCAATCAAAGGCATGTAAAATCACATCAGCTTGAGGTGTTGCTTGGTTTGCTGTGAATACAGACATAATGCCCCTTAAATTAAAGGTATAGGTAAACCTACCTATTGAAAAACAGATAACGCCAGCAACGTGCCGGCGTTAATTTTTATGTTAAACAGAGTGGCTTACCACCATGCTTCTGCTTGGATACCAACGGATACTTCAGAAGATTCATCCCCACCGAAGCGATTGTCATTTTTAAAGTCATCTACATACGATGCGTAGACGCGAATTTCCGGACGAGCCCAGAATCCAGATCCAGCAGACCATGCTTGCGCAACAGTAAACTTAGCACCTTCATTATCAGCCCCTTTGCTGCCCCATGCGTTATCTTCAGTGAAATAACCGGCTTCAAATTCAGTTTTCATAATTTCAGACCAGTTATAGATTGGGCGCACAACAATGTTGGCAAAAGTATGGTCGTCTTTATTACTATTATCGTAAGAGCTTTGTGCATACATCACTTGGTGACCAAGATTCCAGCTAGAACCCATATCAATCACACCAAAGTTAATCACGCGGAAACCAGTATCGCCATCGGTGACAGCAGGAACCCAGCTACCTGAACCTAGCCCAGCCATTCCTGATGCAGCGCCGTTAGTACCAAATTGGAATACGGTTTTGTTAAAGCCGCCGAAGAAGTTATTTTGGCTAACGACTGCTGTCAACATGACACTGTCATCTGTATCGACATTAAAGTTTTCTTGTTCGTCAGATTCATTAACCATGTAATAGTTAACACCCAACTCTAAGCTCGCATCTTGCCATAGACCTAGACCAGCATAACGAAGGTCAAAATTGTTAACATTGATGTTTTGATTATTGTTGCCTGTGCCATCGAGATCAACCCCAAGGCTGTCATCGCGCATGAAAGCAAATGATAATTTACCAGGACCAACTGTGACGTTTTCAATACCACCGCCCGCACCGCCAGAAGTATTCCAGTAATAGAAGTCAGTAATATGAATGTCTTGACGTTGGTAGTAACGCTTACCGGCCCAAAGTGTGGCATCCTTATCGAACTCGAATAAACCTTTGGCTTGTACGTTAAATTGCGCCAATGCAACATCGGCACCATCATCGTCATCACGAGCTGATTCCCAGCCGTTAGAACCATCAGAGCCATACGCAATCATAGAGCTCACAATAAATTCAGCGCTATCACCAGCTTTAATTGGCGTGGTATCTAATTGAATTTCACCGTATACATCATCTTCGTTACCAAGACGACCCACTTTATTTTTTTCATACGATTCATTAGCACCACCATGGGCACTTACGCCAGTACCAGCACGCATATAACCGTGGAAGTCGACGCCAACTGCCATCGCGGAAGACGCAAGTAGAGCAGAGGATACCGCAGCAGCTGTTAAACAAACCTTAAGCGTTTTCATAATTACAATCCTTTATATTGTTTCTCGTTACCCTGCTCACACTGTCGTTAGCATAAGCATGCAATGGGTTGACTGTTCGCTGAATGCGTATGACTTCTTTGGTTTCGTCATTCAGTGATGGGGTTATCTTGCGGTAATCGAACATGCGGAACATCCTCCTAAATAAGAGGTGTAGGGGGAGTAGAAATCAAGGAGGAGTGTGGGGATCACACTTGGGGTAACCGGTACTTAAACTGACTGTGATCTGGGTGGTTTTTTAGTGGAATTCAGCGAAAAAGGTGGGAGGATTATCACGGAAAACAAGCTTTTGTGATCGAAGCTAGATTACTGAGATGATAATGAAATTAATGGGGTTTGTGCTAGTTTTAGTTCGTAGGGTTAGTGATTAAAGTAGAATTAAAAGCCTCAGAACACATGATTTGGCTCATGAGATGAAGAATATGTGTTTCTTGGCTTGATGAAGGTTGATTTGCATGGTTTTTAAGCATGAAGCATGAAATATTCAGATAAGGGCATGCAAACTACGGTACGAAAAATTCATATATCAATCTCTCCTTACCAGCTTTATTCATCGGAGAATGGTTTTCGATTTTTCGATGTTTGATTTTCAGCTACAGATACAGATATGAAGGTGTTAGCTGTCGCTAATTTGAGTTGACCCTAGATTCTCGGCATAAGCGACACCCAGACTTTAAATAGACGTAAAAATGTCTTGGCAAAAAACAACAACGAAACCAGAAGGGCTTATTTGGGGGGCTCTTAATGGCCTGTGCTCATTAAACAAAAAAAGCCCCAAACCAAGCATGGAATGGGGCGAAGGCATGACAATGAAAAAGGGAAAAACGGGGAGTTTAAATACCACGTTCTTTAAATAAACGGCGGCACGATCGCCCATCGCTGTGGAATAAGTGACAACGGTAAGCCGGAATGCCAATTTCGAATTCATCGCCCGAATCGACATCTAAGGTGTCGTTTTCACGATAGATAAAATCGGCATCGACGTTATCAAGGTTTAGGTAGACTTGAGTTTCGTTACCTAACTTCTCAACCACTTGCACATGGCCTTTAATACTGACATCGCCTTCATTGGCGGGCAGTAAATGCTCAGGGCGAATGCCAAGTGACATCCGCGAGCCTTGGGTCACGGTGCTGCCATCCACTTGGATCCAAAATGATGCTTGGCTGGCGAGCTCCACTTTCACGCGCTCAGCTTCCACTTCTTTGATCTCAACGTTAATAAAATTCATTTTTGGTGAGCCAATAAAGCCAGCCACAAAACGGTTCTCTGGGTAATGGTATAACTCTAATGGTTTGCCCACTTGCGACACACTGCCACCATCCAATACCACGATTTTATCGGCCATGGTCATTGCTTCGACCTGATCATGAGTCACATAAATCATGGTGCAACCAAGTTTTTTGTGCAGTTTGGCTAGTTCAATTCGCATTTGGACACGCAAGGCAGCATCGAGGTTCGATAACGGCTCATCCAGCAAAAATACTTCTGGTTGCGCCACTAAAGTACGACCGATTGCGACCCGTTGACGCTGACCACCTGAAAGGGCTTTTGGACGGCGCTCTAATAAGTGACCTAGCTGCAAAATATCGGCTGCGTGATCAACGCGCGATTTGATTTTAGCTTTATCTTCCTTGGCCAGTTTCAGACCAAAAGACATATTGTCGAATAAGTTTAAGTGCGGATATAACGCATAAGATTGGAATACCATGCCGACACCACGCTCAGATGGTGGCACGTCGTTCATTTTTTTATCGCCAATAAATAACTCACCTGAAGTGATGTCTTCTAAGCCGGCGATGCAGCGCAATAATGTTGACTTACCGCAACCGGATGGGCCAACAAAGACGACGAACTCGCCATCTTGAATATCCAGATCGACGTTTTCAGAAATGAGATTGTCACCGTACGCTTTACATACCTTTCTTAGCGTTACACTGGTCATGGTGGTTCCTTTTGTTTTTATTGGTTTGGCAGCAAGATGATAATGAGAGGCTGCCGTTTAAGTTAATTAATTTTTTATATCACTTCAATGAGAGCCATATTACCTAAGCGTTTGAAAACCACCTCATCCTTGTGCGATTAATTTTTGGTGGATGATGGGGGAGGAGTGCATGGGTCACACTTTTTAATTCAGATCATCTTTGAGTTAAATAGCCACATATACGCGTGCGTTCGATCACGTTTACGCTTGGTTTTAGGGTATATTAGCAAACAATTGTGAATCTAAATCACAGTTTCTATCTTGTATCGCGGGGGCGTAGAGATTAGGAGGATGTTCACCACTCCTAATTATTGCAAGATTGAGCTATACCGTAACCCGAGTCAAAAAGGGTAAAGCATTTCGCTTGCTGAGAAAGGTATCCATCGTGTTACAGACCCTACAGTGATGTAACCGCAAATAGAATAATAGAAAGGATCATGGAAATGAAAAAAGTCCTCAAAACTGCCATTTTATGTAGCTTAGCCTTAAGTGGTGTGAGTGCACATGCTGCCATACAGGAAGGTCAGCTAACAATTTGGATCAACGGCGATAAAGGCTATAACGGCCTAGCTGAAGTGGGTAAGCAATTTGAAGCGGACACTGGCATTAAAGTCACCGTTTCTCACCCTGATAAGTTAGAAGAAAAATTCCCGCAATTGGCGTCAACCGGTGATGGCCCTGATATTGTTCTTTGGGCGCACGACCGTTTCGGCGGTTACGCGAAATCTGGTCTATTGGCGGAAGTAAAACCATCGGCTGAATTTAAATCTAAATTCACGGATTTCACTTGGGATGCGGTTTCTTACGATGGTAAATACATCGGTTATCCTGTGGCGGTTGAATCTTTATCGCTGATCTACAACAAAGACTTAATTAAAACCCCACCTAAAAACTGGGAAGACATTGCTGCGCTAGATAAAAAACTGCAAAAAGACGGCAAGCACGCGATCATGTGGAACCTTTCTGAACCCTTCTTCACATGGCCAATTCTTGCCGCTGATGGCGGTTACGCATTTAAGTTTGCCGATGGTCAATACAATCCGAAAGATGTGGGCGTGAATAATGCCGGTGCGATCAATGCAATGACCTTCCTTAAAGGTCTGATTGACCAAAAAGTGATGTCACCGGATGTGGATTACACCATTGCAGAGTCTGGCTTTAACAAAGGCGAAGTGGCGATGACCATTAATGGTCCTTGGTCTTGGGCTAACATCGATAAGGCGGGCATTAACTACGGCGTAACCACATTGCCGATGTTTAATGGTAAGCCATCGAAACCTTTTGTGGGTGTGTTAACGGCGGGTATTAGCTCGGCATCCCCTAACAAAGACTTGGCGGTTGAGTTTATCGAAAACTACATGCTAACCAAAAAAGGCTTGAAAGAGATCAACGATGATACCCCACTAGGCGCGGTGGCATTAACCTCATACCAAGCTGAACTGGCGAAAGATCCACGTATTGCCGCCACAATGGCAAATGCTCAGAACGGTGAAGTTATGCCAAATATTTCTCAAATGTCAGCATTCTGGTACGCAGAAAAAGCGGCGATTGGCAATGTGGTTAATGGTCGTCAATCGGTAAAAGAAGCGCTTGATACCGTTGCGGCTCGTATGACGAAATAATCGTTCGTCTTCCACCGATTGTATAACTGGTGGCGAGAAGGAAGGGGGTAAGTTTATCGCTTCCTTCTCATTTATCTCTTTGCTTTCTTATGTAACGGTAAAGCTTTGATTGAGTTTATCGATGCCTTTGAATGGAGCTTGAAGTGACTTTTCAACCTCTTTGCAGTTTCAAAAGCTGACGTGTTTTCAAAACTTATGTTTTAGATCATGCGATATGATAATGGAATCCATTATGTCTTCAAATCTTGTGTCATCTCATCCCTCTCATATTTCAGACTCTGCAACCCAATCTTGGCTAAAGGCGAATTGGGTGAAAACGGCAGCGTTATCAACCGTGACTTTACTTAATGGTTACGCGATCGTTTTAATGTACTCACGCGGTGAATTTGCTTTTGCACTTTTAACCTTAGTTTTAGCGTCTTTGGGTGTCTATGTTTTTGCCCGCAAGCGCACCTATGCCCACCGTTATATTTACCCAGGTGTGGCGGGAATGATCTTATTCATCATTTTCCCTCTGATTTATACCATTGGCTTAGCGTTTACCAACTATAGCGGCGCTAATCAATTAAGTTTTGAGCGCGCGCAAAGCGTGTTGATGGATCAAACCTTTCAAAGTGGCGACAGTTATTCGTTTGAATTGCGTCAACACGACGACCTTTATTCCATTGCTTTAAAACAAGGTGACACTTGGCTGGTTTCTGCGCCGCGCTCATTAACGAAAAAGTCGTTAACTAAGGCCACGGCTAATCAACCGGCTGGACACATTGCATTGTTACCGTCAGATGCATTAACCGGTAAAAAAGCACCGTTAAAAGCCGTCATTAAAAACCGTAATCTATTAAGCGAGCTTGTGGTTGAAACACCAAATGGCACTGAGCTTAAAATGTCGGGTCTGCGTAAATTTGCTCAAGTAAAGCCGCTTTATACCTTAGATAGCGACGGCGAAAGCTTGGTCAACAACAAAACTGAACAGGTATTAAAACCAAATTACGAGATTGGCTACTACCAAACGGTCGATACTGATGGTGCTTTTATTGGCAAGCCAATCACGCCAGGATTCATTGTGAATATCGGTTTTGATAACTTTACCCGCATCTTTAGTGACCCAGGCATTCAAGGACCGTTCTTTAAAATCTTTGTATGGACAGTATTGTTCTCGGCCATCACGGTGGCACTAACCCTTGCTTTTGGTGTGATCTTGGCACAAATCGTTTCTTGGGAAGCGTTAAAAGGGCGCGGTTTATACCGAGTGTTATTGATTTTGCCTTATGCGGTGCCAGCCTTTATTTCCATCTTGATTTTTAAAGGCTTATTTAATCAAAGCTTTGGTGAGATCAACCAGTTACTGCAAGGACTATTTGGCTTAAGCCCGGCATGGTTTACCGACCCAACATTGGCTAAAACCATGATCATTATCGTCAATACTTGGCTCGGCTATCCGTACATGATGATCCTCGCGATGGGTATGCTTAAAGCGATCCCCGATGATTTGTATGAAGCCTCAGCAATGGATGGCGCAGGTCCAATTGATAACTTCTTTAAAATCACCTTGCCATTATTAGTAAAACCTATGGTGCCACTATTAATTGCCAGCTTTGCGTTTAACTTTAACAACTTTGTCTTAATCCAATTATTAACCAACGGTGCACCAGACATGATAGGTACCACGGTTCCGGCCGGTCATACCGATTTGCTGGTGAGTTACACCTATCGTATTGCCTTTGAAGGGGCGGGCGGTCAAGACTTTGGTCTCGCAGGCGCAATCGCAACATTGATCTTCGTATTGGTTGGCGGCTTGTCACTGCTGAACATGAAATTCACCAAGCTAGAAACAGAATAGGGAGTACTGACTATGGCTATGGTTCAACCAAAATCATTAAAATACCGTTTGTGGGCAACGCATGTCGGCATGTGGCTTTTCTTGGCGGTGATGATGTTCCCGTTATTAATGGTGATCGCAATATCTTTCCGCGAAGGTAACTACGCCGCAGGGGATTTGATCCCACGCAACCCATCACTCGAGCACTGGAAACTGGCGCTTGGATTTGATGTGGTGCATGCCGATGGCAGCGTAACCAAACCGCCGTTCCCGGTTTTATTATGGCTATGGAACTCGGTTAAAGTGGCGGGTTTAACTGCGATTGGCATCGTGACACTATCAACCACTTGTGCTTATGCTTTTGCCCGTATGAAGTTTAAAGGCAAAACCTTGATCCTTCGCTCAATGTTGATTTTCCAAATGTTCCCAGCTGTTCTTGCGCTGGTGGCTTTATACGCTTTGTTCGACCGTTTAGGCACTTATGTTCCATTCCTAGGCTTGAATACTCACGGTGGTGTGGTGTTTGCTTACATGGGCGGGATCGCACTGCATGTATGGACAATCAAAGGCTATTTTGAATCGATTGATAACTCACTAGAAGAAGCGGCCGCACTCGATGGCGCCACCCCATGGCAAGCCTTCCGCTTAGTGTTGTTGCCATTATCAGTGCCAATTCTTGCGGTGGTGTTTATCTTGTCATTCATTGCTGCCGTTACCGAAGTGCCAGTAGCCTCATTGCTATTACGCGATGTGAACTCCTACACCTTAGCGGTCGGCATGCAGCAATACCTATACCCACAAAACTATCTATGGGGCGACTTTGCCGCCGCCGCTGTGTTATCAGCCTTACCTATTACCATCGTGTTCTTAGCAGCGCAGAAGTTCTTAGTCGGCGGCTTAACCGCGGGCGGGGTGAAAGGGTAGGTTTAATAGCACTCAAAAGACATTAAGCTAAAAATAACAAACGCCACAGATGTTAAGTCTGTGGCGTTTAGGTTTCATTAGGCATTAATTGCAACCTAGTCACTATAAAATCATCTGGTTAGCCATATTATTGCGGCTTTAACATTGCGACCAGATCCCCGTTGCCAGTGAGTTCAGATACTTGTCCCTCTAATGGTTTAGAAAATAGCACTGGCTTGATGCTTGCTGCTTTATCATGATCAAATATGGCTACTTTACTCATCGCGTATTCAGCTAATGCGGTAATGGTTAATGATGGATTAACCCCAAGGTTGCCAGGGATGATTGAACCATCAATCACTCTTAAGTTTGGATAGCCAAAGACTTCACCACTTTCATCGACCACACCTTCGAGGTTATTTTTCCCCATCGAAACCCCGCCCATGATATGAGCCGTCATTGGTGCTCCGGTGATAATTTCAGTTAAAGCAGACCCAGGTTCACCTTCTAACTTCTTAGCAAAGCGTCGGGTGGCTTCCTCTGCTGCAGGAAAAGATACTTTTAGGGGGATATCATCGGCATTTTGCACAGCAGAAATATCCTTTCTAAACAAGCGATACCATTTACGACGCCATTCAAAATGTATAAAGGATTCGGATTTCTGCATCACTAAAAAGACTAATGAACCCGCAGCTTTTCCTTTAGGGCGTAATACTTTTACGGTTTTAATCGGGTGTAATAAAGTATTAAGTACGAATTTACCAATACGCGCTATACCTTCGCCAGTGACCATTGGTACGTAAGGGATAAAAAGCCAAGTACCATCAGATCCTTCACGGAAGCGATTGATCTCCATATTGGTATTTTCATCAACAGAAATAAATGAACTTATGGTGAGGCCGTCACTGACTTTTGCTTTCATATCATTAGCGGTGGTGAGCGTTTCTGAATTGGTACGAACCTGCTGGCCTAAGAGCTTAGAAATGTTTGGTAAAGTTTTAAGTTTATCGCGCATACGAAGTAGTAGTGGAACCGTACCCATCACGCCAGCCGATACCACCACACCTCGAGTGGTAATGGTGTATTCACGCCCATTGATGCTGTCTTTTACGCTAATTCGATAACCATCTTCAGGCTTATTATTATGGATAGTTTCAATTTTCAATACTTCACTATCTGGCCGGATCTCGGCACCATTTCTTTCGGCAAAATAAAGATAATTTTTCATTAAGGTGTTTTTAGCATTATGGCGACAGCCGATGACACAGCTAGCACACATTTGGCAGGTATTTCGATCAGGGCCATCGCCATTAAAGTAAGGGTCGGGTACTGGTTTACCTTGAATCCCATCTTGCTGTGGAAATAACACTCCGGTTGATACTGTCTTATAGGAATCCCCTCGGCCCATGTCTTTAGCAACTTGACGCAAAGTATCATCTGCAATGTTGGTATAAGTATTTTGAGTCGTACCTAACATACGTTGTGCAAGGCCGTAATAAGGCATGATTTGCTCTTTCCAGTCGGGACGAATTCGTGACCAAGCGGGCGACTGAAATACCGCATCTTCAGGAATAAAATGCACATTGGCATATACCTGAGAACCCCCACCTACACCCACACCATGCAATATGGTGACCTTACTGGTATAGGTTACTTGTGTAACACCTCTCCAAGCTAATTTGGGCATCCACATATAATTTTTGGCGTCTAAGTTAGTTTCTGCAAATTCAGAGTCATTGCGGCGTCTTCCTTTTTCGAGGATTAATACGCGATTGCCTTTTTCGGTTAAACGCAGCGCGCTAACAGAGCCACCAAAGCCTGAACCGATAATAATTTGATCAAAATCGTAAGTAAGTGTGCTCATCCTGCTTTCCTTGTCTGGATATATTTATTATTTTTAGACTGAGTATTGCGGTCTCTCTTTCTAGTGAAAAGTATATTAAGACTTAAATTTAGCGATAAAATGCAATGTACGAGTAGCAAATTTTCCGTATGGAGGCATTAATAATTTTAAGCTAGAAAAGCTGGCTTGATAGAAAACAGGACGCATTTTTGAAAAAGTCAGGAAGCCTTCATAACCATGATAATGCCCCATACCACTGCCCCCAATCCCACCAAATGGAAGGTCGTGTTGGCCGACATGGAATAAGGCGTCATTAACAGACACACCACCGGAAAGGACATTACTTAAATAGTGATTAACAAGCTTTTTATTATTACTAAATGGATAAAAAGCCAGTGGGCGATCGCGCTGTACAACGTAATCAATCACTTCCTCTGATTGTTGGTAAGTTTTGACCATCATTATTGGGCCAAAGGTTTCTCGATGGCTGATGATCATGTCATCACTTGTGTCTAAGATCAGAGTCAATGGGAACTTGCGTGTTCTAGCATCGGCCTCTTGTTCACTTAAGTTAATGATGGTTGCGCCACGTTGTTTAGCGTCATTCACTGTGTCCATTAATCGATTGAAGGCCGTGTCATCAATGATTGAGGTGTAATCTTTATTGTGAATATTGGGGCAATGTTTTTTGACCCATTTTTTTGTGGTTTCAAGAAAGGGGGTTAATTGTGATAGATGTACAAAAGTATAATCGACAGTGGTGCAAATTTGTCCGGCATTAAATTGCTTAACAAACATAATGCGTTCAACCGCTTTATCTAAAGGGTATTCAGGATCAATAACCGCAGGGGATTTTCCACCAAGCTCGAGGGTGACAGGCGTCAGGTTGGGCGCACAGGCTGCCATCACTTTTCTACCGGTCACTCCTGAGCCAGTAAACATCAAGTGATCAAAGGGCAGAGTTGAGAATGCCATGCCCACTTTACCGGTTTCGGTAAAAAATTCTAATTTATCTTGGCTAAAATACTTTGGACTGAGCTGTTTTAATAGCTCTGAAAAATGAATCGAATTTTCCGACATTTTCACCATAGCTCTATTACCGGCGGCAAAAGCGGCACACAAACCTGAAAAACTTAAATTAAGTGGGAAATTCCAAGGGATAATAAATCCAACTACGCCAATACCTTGTGGAATGACTCTATTTTGTGCCCCAAAATACAAGCTTTGATCGACACTGCGCTTTTGAACTTTCATCCATTTTTTTAAGTGCTTAATAGTGCTGCTGATATCGCTGACAACGGTAATGACTTCCGCTAATAAGGTTTCATGATAAGATCGATTGCCATAGTCTTTGTTTATGGCCTCAATAATAGTGTCACGATTCTCGGTGAGTAACCGCTTTAGATTTAGTAGGTGCTGCTTGCGTTCCTCATAACTTTCTTGTCCTTGAAGCGTAAAGGCTTGACGCTGGGTTTCCAGAGATAGGAGTAAGGTTTGGGTCGTATCTAAAGAGTCATTCCCTTGCGATAAATAATCGCTTGTATCTAGAGTCGTTTGGTTTGTTGCTTGTTCAGTGATAAAGCCCATGATGCTTCCTTCTTAAAGTCGAGAACAAGTAGCATGCCAAAGAGTGGTTATTGATAACTTACCTGCTTGTTAATAATATGTTAATGCGGCATTGGTATTCGGCTTGATGTTTTAGGACATTGGTATGACTTTTTAAGACATTGGATTTTGAGAGGGAGAGCACGATCACGTAATTTCCGTGTTTAAGTTAGAGGCAGTGATAGTCCTCACACTTTGATTTTACCCACCTGTTAGTTTGTGTTTATTTGACTTAATTTGATATTTCAGGACATGTGGTCATCGAGGTTTATTATGAATCATTCTATTAGAGCGGCGAGTTTAGAAGGCTTTAGTGATTTGGTGAGAAGCTATCACGCTAACCCCAATCAGATTTTAAAAGAGGCGGGTATAGTGACAAGCCAGCTTCGTGATCCTGATGCGTTTATCTACTACGAGCATTTTTTAGCTGCACTAGAATTGGCGGCACAGCATTGCCAGTGTGATACTTTTGGCTTGGAATTAAGCACCAAACAAGGCGTGAATACATTAGGGTTAATTGGCGCTTACATGTCTCGCCAAGCGAACATTGTCGATGCACTGACGGTGGCGAGAAAGTATATGTATTTGCATGTTGAAGGGTTGTCTTTAGCCGTTGAAAATTCCAACAGTAAAAGTTGTGAAATACAATTTTTAAACCTTGCTCCAAATGAACTGTCCCCGCAAAAGGCTCAAGTCACTCTCGGTACTTGTTTTTGTATTTTGCGAGATTTGGTCGGTCCAACATGGCGTATAAATAAAGTGAGTTTCAGACAAGACGCACCTAAAAACCAGGAAGTATTTCGAGATTTATTCGGTTGTCAGCCTGAATTTAACAGTGCTACCGATACCATTTATTTCCAAAGCCAGTTTTTAAGCTTGAAGCCGAATATCAATAACCAATTACTGGATAAAATGCTGTTCGAAGAAATTGAATCGACAAAGCCAAATTCACAGCTAGAGCAACTGCAACGAATTGATAATGCGATTAAAACCTTATTGGCTACAGGGGATTGCACCAAAGAAAATATCGCTTTGTGTATGGGGCTTCATCCGAAAAAACTACAGCGTTTCCTAGCCGAACAAAAAACGACTTACCGCGAAATGATTGACCAAGTTCGAAAAAGGGAAGCTTTGATCTTGCTGAAAAATCATCAATTCAATTTAACGACTGTTGCGCTCAAGCTTGGTTATTGTGAACTATCGGTATTTAGTCGGCGATTTAAAATATGGTTTGGCATGTCACCAACCCAGTGGCAATCGCGCATGTAAGGTTTGCTTGATGGTGATATATGAAGAAAAGAAAGAAAAACAACAAACGCCATAGATGTTAAGTCTGTGGCGTTTGATTATTCAAGCTTTGGGGCTATTACTGATAAGTCGCATAATCTGTTAAGCCTTTTTCATCACCGCCAAACAACGTCTCTGGGTTATGAGCGGTTAATGGATACTGATGTTTGATACGACTGACGAGATCTGGGTTTGATATAAAAGGTCGACCAAAGGCCACCATATCAGCATAACCTTGCTCTAATGCAAGTTGTGCTTTTTCTGGGTTATATTTTCCAGCTAAAATGATCGTTTGATCGAAAGCTTTACGTAAGTTTTTCTTAAAGGACTCTGGAGTATCTGGTGCATCATCCCAATCGACTTCAGCAATATGAATATAAGCAATACCTTTACTGTTGAGTAATTTTGCCGCTTCAATATAAGTGGTATCAGGATCTGAATCTATGGTGCCATTTAAGCAAGTAAATGGAGCAAGGCGAACGCCAACACGATCTTTACCTACTACTGCTACTAGTTGATCAACCACTTCGCCTAAGAAGCGTAAACGATTTTCTGTGCTACCGCCGTATTCATCATCACGAAGATTGGCTTCTGAATCGATAAATTGATTGACTAAATATCCATTGGCAGCATGTAATTCAACACCATCAAAACCCGCTTCTAATGCATTTAATGCAGCTTGGTGAAATTCTGCTTTAACGTGTTCAATATCATCTTGTGTCATGGCTCGTGGTAGCACTGTATCGACAAAGTTTGGTTGATTGGCTTCATCAATAAAGACAGTCACATTTTTTGCGGCTTGTTCGCTGGATGATATTGGTTGAATACCACCAGTGTTACTTGGGTGAGTGACTCGGCCAACATGCCAAAGTTGAGCAAAAATCTTACCGCCTTTTGCATGTACGGCGTCAGTCACTAATTTCCAACCTTGTATTTGATCGGGGGTATAGATCCCAGGTGTCCATGCGTAGCCTTGGCCAAGTTGAGAAATTTGCGTACCTTCTGAAATGATAAGGCCAGCTTCAGCACGTTGAGCGTAATATTCGGCCATCATTGCATTCGCGCAACCATTTTTAGCGCGAGATCGTGTCATCGGTGGCATGACAATACGGTTATTTAAGGTTAAATCGCCCAGTTGAATGGGGCTAAAAAGATCGTTTTTCATGGGAATCCTATTTTATCTCGTGATGCGAATGACAAGTATGGTATCAGAGGTCTATATTTTCATTAATAGCAAAAGAGACAAATTACTTTTGATTAATATGCAAAAGTTATATTCTTTTATGACGGTATTTAGATGAGCATCCTTGAATGATTAAAACGGAAGATTTATTGGCTTTTTTGGCTATAGCAGAAAGTGAAAGCTTTTCGAAAGCCTCGGTGAAAGAAGGCGTGCAGATAGCGACATTATCGAGAGCGATTTCAAGGCTGGAAAAGCAATTAGATACGACTTTATTTAATCGTACAACGAGAAAACTTGTGATAACTGAAGAGGGGACGGCATTTAAAGGCTATGCGCAACAAGCTATAAATACGATTGAACAGGGGAGGCAACATTTACGTTCTCATCAAACGGAGCCGGTTGGTAAGTTAAGAATCGATGCTGCATTTGCATTTATTAGCCATCAATTGGTCGCGCTCTTACCCGAATTTAGGAAGATGTATCCAAAAGTCGAATTAGAACTCACGACCAATGATAGAGTGGTCGATTTATTAGATAATAAAGTTGATGTCGCCATTCGTATTGGCGATTTGCAAGATTCCACCTTGCACGCCCGAGTGTTAGGTCAAAGCCCATTAATGGTGGTGGCAAGCCCTGATTATTTGCAAGCTAATGGTACACCAATGAACATTAAGCAATTATCAACACATACTCTCCTCGGCTTTTCTCAGGCATCTCACCTTAATAACTGGCACTTCAAACATGCGCATAATCCTTTAACATTTGAGCTTCATGCGAGCAGCGGTGAAATAATTAAGCAATTGTGCGTCAATGGGATGGGAGTGACAGCGCTGTCTTATTACATGATCCACAAAGAACTTGAGGCTGGGACTTTAATTGAAATATTACCCAGCGCGATTCAGCATCCCAACCGAAGAGAATCAATACAAGCGGTGTACTATAAACAAAGCGCCTTAGCGTCGAGGATTTCGCTGTTCTTGGATTTTATTCAAGATAAGTTGATATTAGCGCCTTGATTCTAATTAAGAATGTAGATTATAAATAACCAACGCCACAGATTTTAAGTCTGTGGCGTTTTTTTGATAATCTAAACCGTCATTGTTACGCCAAAAAGTTACGCCGCAAACCCCATCAAATGAATCAAATGCTCGGCGGTGCGAATCGCGTGCTGGCGGTTTTCTAATCCCATTTTTTGATACAAATTGCGAATGTGAGTTTTGATGGTGGTCGGGGCGACATCAAACTCGGATGCAATTTGATCATTACTAAAGCCAACATAAATTAAGCCTAATACTTGCCATTCTCGTTGAGTCAGCGGACTGGTACGGATCAGCTCTGGAATATCTGGATGATTAAGCAGTTTTTCGACAAACGCTTCATCAAAATGCACGGCGCGAGTGTGCTCTTTACTCGACATTAACTGAATTAAACTATGTGCTCGGTGCTGCTCAAGTTCAGCCAGTTGCTTATCTTGGCTTAAGGTTTTTAAAAGAGGCAGTACGTATTGGCGGCTACATAAAAAGTCGCCAATCATACCGGTGCTATTGGTCAGTGTGAGCGCTTCCTTTATATGCTGCATGGCTTGTGCTTTATCATCCTTTAATGTCGCTAATGCGGCTTCAAGCACTAAGTTTCGGTTGCGATCGGACACTAATTTATGGGCTTGAGCTGCATGTTGTAGCTTAGATAAAACCGCGTCTGCTCGGGTTAAATCTCCGGTTGCCATACAGGCTCTGGCAATATTACGCCATTGTAACTGCTGAAAATGATTCTCCGCCTCGGTCGGCTCTTCACTGTTTTTTAACCACTGTGTAATGGCTTCATTATCCTGAGTGGCATCCCAATAGAGTAAGTTACTGTAGTCTGCATTGGCGCGCCAATCGATATGATATTGATTACTGGTTTTGAGTTGGGTACAGGTGTCTAAATAACGAGCCGCCTTGTCTAACTCACCACGAGAGATAGCAATGCGCGCTAGCATTGAATAAGACTGTAGCGACTTGTCAATTTCGTATGGGGCGAGTACATCTAAGCTAGCATGTGCGCATTGTTCTGCTTCATCTAAGCGATTCCAGCACCATAAAATTTGCGCTTTGATTCTCAGCATAAACTCATGCAAAGGCAGTTGATGCAATTGCTGTTCTTTAATTAATAGCTCAGCTCGAGTGAGAAGTTCAAATGCCGCTTGACCGTAGCCTCGCGCCAATTGTATTTCACTTTGCTGCAGAATTGCCCACAAGGTTTGCGGGTAGACTTTTGCTTCTCGCGCCATGATCTCGGTTTGTTGCATCATTTCAAGTGCACGATCTAATTGACCAATACAGTGGTAAACTTCACCAATTACCGAGGTCGCGACAATGCAACTGAGGATGCTGGTTTTAGGTAATTGCAGCAAAGCAAATTCGGCGGTTTCTAGAGCAAATTCAGGGCGATTTTGATTGATCGCAACTTGTGCGGTCAGTGCTTTAAACTCCCCAACTTGAGCATCGGTTAATTCGATGCTTCGTGCGGCGAGCTTCTCTTCAGCTTCTAATATTAAATCGGCAACTTGGTTGTACCTATGTTGGCTCTGCGCCAACCATGCGCGAAGTAAACACAATCTCGGAGAGCTAAATAAAGCATCATCGCTTAAGGTTTGGATTGCCTTTTCAAGCGTACTCAATTCACCATGGTTAAACATCTGCCAACCATACTGATTTAATATGTCACACAATAAATCATCATTGGCCACTTTTTGCGCGTGCATTAAGGCGCTTTGTGGTTGGTTTTGTTTTAACCACGCTTTGGCGGCATTGGTGTGTAACTGATTACGTTGTTCGGGCATTTGGGAATAACGACGGTGGCGTAAAAAATCGGCGAAGAGGTGGTGGAATCGATACCAATTGTCGGCCCCTTTTAGTGGTTGGACAAATAAACCGTAACGATTAAGTGAGTCGAGCATGGCTAATGAATCGGCTCGACCGGTTAACTCTGTGACCAGTTCGGCATTGAATATATCTAATACCGAGCATTGTAATAAGAACGTTTGTAGCTCGGAGCTGAGTTGATCAAATACCTCTTCCGCTAAGTAATCCCAAATATGCTCTTGATTGAAATTGGCAATTGATACCGCTGAGTTTTCTAATGCGCCAGGGAATTGCTGTACGTGTAGCGCGATTAACTGCAGCGCCGATGCCCAACCTTCTACCTGAGTGCGCAGCGATTCTAATACTTGCGATTCATATTGATTATCGGCAATGCGTTTTTGGAAGAAGCGGGTGGTTTCTTCTTGATCAAAGGCCAGCAATGAATGGTCCACTTCAATCAGCTGATCACGCACGCGTAAATTGGCAATATTTAAGGGCGGATGAGTGCGACTGGTGACCACAATGGTAATGTTATCGGGCATGTGCTTGAGTAAAAAACGCATGCCTTCATGAATTTCATCGTTGGTGATCAAATGATAGTCATCGAGCACCACATAGCTTTGAGTGTCATTAAAACCAAACTCGGCAAATAATTCGCTAAATAAACTGGTCAAATTAGCAAATTGACGACGTTCAGCAATCGCTTGAGTGTTAGGGCAAGCTTGGTCGGTGGCTTTATTGAATGCTTGCAGAAAGTAGTTAGCAAAGCGGAAAATGTCATTATCACTGTCATCGATATTAAACCAACCCAGATTAGGGTGATTGTTCAACCATTGGGCAGCCATTGTGGTTTTGCCATAGCCTGCCGGAGAGCGAAATAATACTAATTTATAATAAGGCGCATGCGTCAGTGCTTCGAGTAAGCGTGAGCGCAAAATAGCATTGTGTAAACGGGCAGGGCGATTGAGTTTGGAAGGTATCCACATGGTAGTTTTTATTCTCTTTGGTCAGCAGCGAAAAATAGTACATTGTTTTTAGGTCGCTATTCTGTGATAGCTGATTTCACTTTAAGTGTGTGTGAGTAGCCTAGCATGTTCTGGTTAGTATTAATCTGTAATACAGATCAAGTTTTGGTGTTTTTATTGATGAATCTACCGAGTCAGTTTCATATCAAATTATCATGTAAGTCGCGTTGTTATGTGACCTTGTTTGAATTTTGATGGTGTTTTTTGCTCTAGATCTCACTTTGTTCAGTGCTCTCCTTCTCTACGCCCCAACACTCCTCCCTTTGGCATGATTTTAAGGAGGATGTGAGTGCTCAAATTTATCGGCAAACTTATCTCAAATGGAAAATATGATGATTGATTCGGATCTGAGTCTTTCTCGAATTCGAAATATTGCCGATGGAGCACTCAATGCAAAATTCAAACACACCGTCTCAAACGGTCTTAAAACAAGTGGCGGCGCAAGAAGGGATTGTGGATCGCTACATTAGTGCATGGGGCGATGAGGCCTATGTGTGTGACACTACAATTGATGAATTATTACAAGCATTAGGCTATAACACCGATGATGAAACACTATTATTAGCTCAGGCAGAGCAACGTAGTAAAGTGGATGTACTGCCGAGTGTGCAAGTGGTTCATCAAGGCAAAGATGTTCATATCAAATTGTATATTGCCGCGTCTGCACGAGTGAGTGAATTTTCATGGCAAGTTACTACCGAACAAGGTCAAGTCTTTGATGGGTATTTAGAATCTCAAGTAGTCGAAGATCACCGTCAACAAGAAGGGTATTTGATTTTTTCACTCTCGAATACCCTACCGCTTGGTTATCATCAATTGACATTAACGCGTAAACGACGCAACAAGCCGTTTGAAATGACATTGATCATCACACCGGCCGCGTGTTTTAAGCAACCTGAATTGGTTGAAGGTCAACGCTTATGGGGACCAAGTATTCAGCTTTATTCTGTGACTTCGGAAACTAACTGGGGAATTGGCGACTTTACCGATCTTAAATACTTAGTGGGTAACATTGCAGATGGAGGTGGCGATTTTGTTGGTTTAAATCCGATCCACTCCCTTTTTCCTGCCAACCCAGAAGGAGCAAGCCCGTATAGCCCTTCTTCTCGCCGCTGGTTGAATGTGATGTACATTGATGTTGAAGCGGTACCTGAGTTTTCTCACAGTGAGGTAGCGAATACGATGGTTGCCACGGCTGAATTCCAGCAACGCTTACAAGTCAACCGAGATAAAAAATGGGTCGATTACACTGAAGTTTCAGCCTTGAAAATGGCGGTGTTACCTGAGTTATACCGCACTTTTGTCACCCAGGAGCTGGAGCTAGATACGGAACGCGCGCAGCAATTTTTAGCCTTTATAGAGCAAGGCGGCGACAGTTTAGTGCATCAAGCGGCATTTGATGCGTTGCATGATGAGTTAAAAGCGCAGGATGATTCTGTTTGGGGATGGCCGGTTTTTGAAGAAAAATATCAACACTTTGATCATGCTGATGTACAAACGTTTATCGCAAAAAATAAAGATAAGGTGCAACTCTTTATGTACCTGCAATGGCTAGCAGATGAGCAGCTAAATCAGGTACAAACACTGGCACAAGACAAAAAAATGGTGATGGGCTTATACCGCGATTTGGCGGTGGGGGTATGTGATTCTGGCGCAGAAACCTGGGCGGATCATGAGGCGCTTTGCCAAGATGTTAGCATTGGTGCGCCGCCCGATATTTTTGGTCCACTAGGGCAAAACTGGGGTTTACCACCGTTTAACCCGTATCAACTGAAAGCTAAAGCGTACCAACCGTTTATTGATTTATTGCAAGCTAATATGCGTCACTGTGGCGCGTTGCGAATAGATCATGTGCTAGGTTTATTGCGCCTGTGGTGGATCCCAAAAGGCAAAACCGCCAAAGATGGGGCGTATATGTACTATCCCGTTGATGATCTTATGTCGATATTAGCGTTAGAAAGTCACCGTAACCAATGTACCGTTATCGGCGAAGATCTTGGTACCGTGCCGGAAGAAATTGTTGAAAAACTTAATGATGCTGGTATTCACTCATACAAGGTTTTTTTCTTTGAAACCGAAGAAAGTGGTGAGTATATCGCGCCTAATAAATACAAGTCGCAATCGATGACTGCATTGTGTACTCATGATATGCCGACCTTGCGCGGTTTTTGGAACAGTGCGGATTTAACTCTGGGTGAAGAGATTGGCTTGTATCCCGATCCTAAACAATTACAAGTACTTTTTGATGATCGAAAGACCCGTCGTAGTCATATTATTGACACATTAATTACCCATGATCGTTTGCCTGAAGTGGCGCGAGATGAGGATGGTAATGTGATGATTAATCGAGAGTTAAGCGAAGCAATGCAAATTCATATGGCGAGCGGTTCGAGCGCGTTATTGAGTTTACAGTTAGAAGACTGGCTTGAAATGGATACGCCGGTCAATATTCCTGGCACCATGGACGAATATCCAAACTGGCGCCGTAAATTGACCTCTACTTTGCATACGTTATTTGAGCGTGAAGATATTCAAACACTGGAGCGAAACTTAACCGCCGCGCGCGAAACCCGTTAAATGCGCCAAGGTTTACTTTTTAAAATAAAAAAAGTAGGCATAGCAACACCGATTGTCAGGTAGAGATATTTTACCTAACCGAGTTATCTTTCCGGCCAGAAAGAGACTCGGTTTTTTTATGTGGTGTGGACGGCTATCACTCAAAATATTTACCACAAGGTGTACCATCAGGATCTAGGGCGATTTTTTGATTGGGGCAATGTTGATAAAAATAGGCCGCTTCTGCTTGAGTGGTCATTTCGGTACACAACTGTCGATTATCGCACTCGAAAATGCCGTGGGGCTTGGTATGAGAACGCCTATTAGATGAATGAGTATCCATATCAAAAAAACTGGCAATAGTGGGTTTAGCTTTGGAGATCTCAGGCTCTATGCTGGGATTATAAAATTGCCATACAGCCAAAGCGACCAGTGCGATAAATATCAGTTTTTTCAACATAACTATCTCAGAAAAAATTTGCCTGAGGAAATTATGAACATAACCTGACTCGGAATACACCTCTGTTACGGATGAAAGGGCAATCCACATTAATTATGCGACTGAACTCTCATCAGGATGTATTGGATGAATTTATGTATCAAATTTAGATTTTCATGCCGTCTGTAGAGTTAAGTTATTCATCCATTTTTTCTTCAAATAGCGGCTAAAGCATAAGCCAAATTTAACCACTTCTTCGGTGATCATCAGTAAATAGACCCATGCAAAGCTAAGGTCTGCCACGAACGCGCCATAAGCGGTAAGTGGAATACCCACTAACCACATCGCAATAAAATCCATGCGCAGACAAAAATGATTATCACCACCAGCGCGTAAAATGCCGTTAATGATCAACATATTGGTCATGCGGATAATAATTGCAAAACTCATCACAATAAAAGCGGGTTGGGCTATATCAAATAGAGCTGGTTTATCGAGTTCTAAGAAGCGCATCACACTATCGCGATTAAAAAATAATACCCCACACGCGATAATGCCAGTGATGAAAATAAAACGAATAAAATATTTCGCCATTGCTTGTGCTTGTATGTGTTCATCACGTCCTAAGGCTTGACCCAGTAACACTGAGCAAGCAACGGAAATGCCCATAAAAACGGCGTAGCATAGACCTTCAAACGGTCCGATTAAGCTGTACACTGCCAGTTCAGTAGTGCCCATGTGACCAAAAATGGTTTGGTAAGTGAGCGTTCCAAATGCCCATAATACGGCATTGTAAGTGGTTGGAATGGCTAAGCTCTTATACGACTGCCATAAACGCGGATGGCGCTTTTGATAATCGCTGATGATCAACCAATGATTTTGCCACTTTAACACTGAGTAGATCAGTAGAACTTGAACCACGCGTGCAATGGTGGTGGATAATGCCGCGCCCGCAACACCTAACGCTGGTACGCCCAACCCGCCATGAATTAACCACATATTTAAGCCAATATTAAGTGCAATCGTGATGGCGGCTAAAATCAGTGGCAGCATAGCATTACCACTAGAACGTAAACTGGCTTCGGCTGTGATCACCCAATGAGTCAGCATTAATAACGGCAGACTATAAAGTAAATAATCGGCCCCTTGGTTGATCACTTGCATATCATCTGTTTGCAAACGCATAATTTGTGAAGAAAAACCCACCAATAATAAGGTTACTGGGATCATAATGATCGAGCCCAACTTCAAAGACATTACGGTAACGGTTTTGGCGGTATTTTTGTCGTCTTTACCCCAGTATTGCGCCACTAGCGATCCGGTCGCAATAGCCAATGCCGCCATGATCATGATCGCCACAAAATGCCAGCGAGATGCGATCCCAACCGCTGCTGTCGCGCTTTGACCAAAGTCGCTCACCATTAATACGTCAGCTAATCCTAAGATCGCCACTAATGCACTCTGCAATGCGACAGGCAGCGCCAATTTTGCCATTTTTGAGAATAGATTCGGGGGCAAATGTGATCCCTTGGCATTGGTTTGATGATAAGACTGTGGTTGAATGGACATACGCAATTTTCCTCATGCTGAGGTTGCAAATATAAAAGAGCTTTGAGTAAATCAACATGTTTGAAATCAGAGAAAACCTGTGCAAATCTGTCATTGGGCAAAATCTAGCCGTTCGAGATTGGCAAGATCAGATCTACCTCGCAGATAGTTGCAAAGAACGTTTTGTGGTTCAATCGGAGATCGCTGAATTGGGCGCTGAAGGGATCACGATGGCTGGGTTGGCCGATCTTTCTGATGGCTACATTGTTGAACGAAAGCTACCAGAAATTCATACCTTATTGTTTACCCAAGCAGGAGGGGGACGATTACTAACCAAACAAGGTATTCAGCAAGTCGAAGCGAACACCGTGACCATTTTACCCGAAGGCATCCCGTTTCGTTTTGAACTCGGTGATAACAATTATTGGCAAGTGGCATGGATATTACTGCCGAAAACCCATAAGTGGCAACAACTCGATAATAGCGCGCAAAGAGTCGAACCGACTCATATGTGCGAATCAGTTTGGTCTATTTTGAATTTATTACATCAAGAAGGGCAAGATAGGGGGCTCCAAGGTCGTTCGACGTTTCGGCAATTATTGCTTAGTGAGTTGACTCGAATTCTGCTTGGTTCAACCGATAGCCAACCTTCGAATGCTTCGCTCCGAGTGCAGAGTGTGTTTAATCAAGTGGAAGCGCAATTGCATTTACCTTGGACGGTCAAAGAGATCGCCAAACGCAGCTTTTTGAGTGAAGAGCAGTTAAATCGAATTTCAAAGCAGTTGTATCAACAGACGCCGAGCCAGCAATTAATACGTTTTAGAATGGAAAAAGCGGCCGATTTGTTGCGCCACCGAGACTGGACGATCGCGATGATCGCCCATCGGTTGGGTTACCCCGATCCTTTTAACTTTACTCATCGCTTCCGTAAATATCATGGGCTGTCACCCCGAGATTTTCGTAAACAATATCTGAGCGCTATAAAAGGCTGTTAATAAAAATTAAGCACAGCATTTCTTGTATTTTTTACCACTGCCGCAAGTACATGGATCATTACGGTTCGGTGTTTTTTCAAAGGTGGTCGGTTGTGGCTTATTGAGCACCGTATCTAATTCAACAATATTTTCTTGTTGAGTCGCATCCAGCGTGATAGTTGCCACTAACTGATGTTGCTCTAAAATCGCTTCAATTTCAGTTTGGCGCGCTTCACTGGTGACGATAAGGTTTAATGGCGCTTCTTCGCTTCCTGCTTTGATTTCACGGTTAACGTTGTAGCCAGATTTAACATGGTTTTGACGAGTTTCAATACGGCCTTTGAAGAATTGCTTTGACATGATGCTTTCCAAATATAATTGAGCGATTTGCTAGCCGGCGAGTATACGCACTTTTTGTCCTAGCGGCTAAAGTTTCGATGATGAGGTAGACTTCTTTATCAGGAATCGCGGAATGTTAATCGTTATTGTGAGCATGAGATTGATTTTATCGTTTGGTTCTCACTTTTAATATCAATGGTTTAATCGCCTATAAATAAATAGTCACGCCTTGCTGTATCAAGCTTAGCCATAACAGCGTAGGATCACATTACTTTCGATAACACTAGGTTTGCACTGTTAGGTGCACGAATATCAAAATTATGAAGTTAACGGCAAAACCATCACTGAATCATGCATTACTTATTTCTATCTGCACACCGCAATTTAAAGGTGAAGAAGCAGCGGAATCGTTGGCAGAACTGGGCCGCTTAGTCACGACTTTGGGCTTTAAAGTGGTTGGTACGCAGTCACAAATGCAACGTTCAAATCAAAGACAAAATGTATTAGGTGAGGGAAAACTGGCTGAAATTGCTCATCTCACGGGTAATAAAGGTGAGATGGAAGACGATGAAGATGAATTTGGCGAAGTACTGCTGGATGAATCGTCTTGGGATGAGCTCCCGAGTGAAGATCTGCCTTTTGCGTGCGCTGATGTGGTGGTGTTTGACTGTGATTTAAGCCCATCACAACTGCGTAATGTTGAGAATCAGCTCGGGGTTGAAGTGTATGATCGTACTGGCATTATTATTGAAATCTTCAGCCGTCATGCTCGGACTCGAACCGCGCGACTACAAGTTGAAATTGCACGCCTTAACTATGTTGCCCCTCGCTTGCGAGAATCGACCATTGGCAATAAAGAACGCCAAATGGGTAAAGGCGCGGGTGAAACCACGCTTGAGCTGGACCGCCGTAAAGTACGCGATCAATTAGCCGAACTTAGACGCGAGTTAGTCAGCGTTCAAGCCGAACTAAAAGGGCGTCGTCGTCAACGTTCAGAATTATTTTGTGTCGCGTTAGTGGGTTACACCAATGCCGGTAAATCTTCGATGATGCGAGCGCTTACTGGCAGTGAAGTGTTAGTCGAAAATAAATTGTTCGCCACTTTAGACACCACAGTGCGAGCCTTGTCTCCAGAAACCCAACCGCGCATATTAGTGTCAGATACGGTGGGTTTTATTAAGAAACTGCCGCATGATCTTGTGGCATCATTTCACTCAACCTTGGCCGAAGCGCATGATGCGTCATTATTGCTGTATGTGGTGGATGCGTCAGATGCTACATTCCGCCTGCAACTTGATGTGGTGCATGAAGTACTAGCCGAAGTAGGTGTGGACGATATCAAGAAATTATTGGTCTTGAATAAATCTGATCAATTGAGCTTTGAGCAACAACAAGCATTAATGGAAGAATTCCCTGATGCGATGATGACTTCAACGCGCGATCCGCTGGATGTGGCGAAACTGCATCAATATATTGTGGATGTAGCGGAACACGAAATGATTGAAGAAGAAGTTATCGTGCCCTATACCGCGAAAGGCATTATGGGTGAAATTCGCTCGAGCATGAGTGTTACTAAAGAAGAATATGAATATGACCATATTAAGCTGACGGTGCGCTCTAATCCGATTGAACTGGCGCGATTGAAAAAGCGAATGTTGAAGTTATAGCGATATAGATGAATACTTAAAAAGCCCAGAAGTTTAAGGGATCACTTCACACATTGCTGAGCGGGCTTTTATGTATTTGGGGTTGCTCTAATCAGTCGGGCTTAGCAGAGAAGATCTTACGAGCAAGAACCGCAACAAACACCAGGTTCGCCATGTTTCTTGGCTTTCTTTTCAGTGCTTTCAGCAGACTGAGCTTCATTTGCTGTTGGTTGCTGTACTAATTTCGCATCTTCTGCTTTCGCGTCGTCTTTTTTGAAAATTTTAGTAAATGAAAGTGCCATGTTGATTCCTGTTTATAAGTTGCATTTGAGATGTATCTTATAGGGCGTTTTTATTATCGTCAATACTAAGTTGGGTGTTTTTTAGTCAGATTGGCTTGAGGCTTTGTTTTTAATCGATATTTATTCTGAGGGTTTGACGGCGGTGTGCTTATTTTCTGGTTGTGGCGTTTTCGAGCGCGTTACGATAAAGCAAATAAGAGATCCTAACGTTACCAGGAATACGCCTTGCCAAAATGAGCCACCCAGAGAAATCGATAAGTAAAACGAAGCAAACAAAGTAGAGAAGACTGGTGTGAAATAGGACAGTGTTCCCAAAAGAATAATATTGCCGCCGATCATCGCCTGATTCCACAAAGCATAACCCGTTCCGATCACAATGCCTGAAAGAAGTAATATCAGCGTAGAGTGTGGAGTGAAGTGAAAACTGGGCTCATGACTAAAAGCATATTTTACCCATAATGTTATCGCGGTGGCGGCAAAAAACAGGGCAATTGCATTTTTACCATTGCTGATCCTAGTGGTGATCACACAATAAAAAGCCCAAATGATGGCGGCAGAAAATGCCATAAGATAAGTAATAGGGTTATCAGCAATATTATGCATTAAAGTTTCAAGTGAAAGCCCTTGGTCACCGGATATGCACCAAGCCACGCCAGAAAAGGCTAATAAGATGCTCGGATAAACTAAGATATTGACCTTATTTTTGCTCAATATTACAGAAAATAGAATGGTTAACGCTGGCCATAAGTAATTGATAATCGCCATTTCCATCGCTTGATGGCGGCTATTAGCCAAACCAAGCGACAATGCCAAGCAGACTTCATAGGCGACAAACAAGGTACCTCCAATGATTAAATAGCGCTTCGGATAATGTTTGATTTTTGGTATGCCCATCACCAACATCAAAAAAATCGCACTCACGCTATACATCAAAGCCGCGCCACCCGTTGGGCCAAACAACTCAGATAAATCACGAATAAAAGCGGTAACGCAGCTCCACAGTAAAATGGCGGCAATCCCAAAAAAGGTGTACTTGTTGTTGGTGAGAAAAGTCATAAATAACCTGTTAGCATGATTGTCATTAACCGATCTTTGACTCTATCGTTAATGAGCAAGGATGCAATACTTTAGGTCTGCCATTTTTACCTCAAAAGATCCTAGGCTGCACTGAGATTGCATTATTGGTTGGACAAAGTGATACACAAATCTCGCGGTATGATACGACTGCTATTCATGCGATAGCCGGTGTGGGGTGAGCGTTGTGAGATGATTAATTGAATGCTAACAGATTAAAATACCATCATTTTTTATTAGAACTCAATCTGGTTAAGGCTTAGAATTAAATAAGATAAATCCAATAAGCATGGCAAATAACACCATAGGTATAACAACGACTCGATGAAAGAATTTATTCAAGCAACCCTGACTATCCTTGCGCTGGTCAACCCTGCCATTTGTGCGCAGATGTTTAATGAATGCACCAGTAATCTCAACAAAGAGCAAAAATTTAAAGAGGCGTTTAAAACCGTTGTAACTATCGGTATTGTCTTACTACTGGCAGCCTTTGGTGGCACTTCATTACTGCATGTGTTTGGTATTTCATTACAAGCATTTTCTTGTGCGGGTGGTGGTATTTTAGTGTGGATCGGCGCGGGTATGATTAAATCGGCGCAATCTAAAAATCAAGATCTAGAAGAACATCCAAGCGCAGGTTCAGTTGCACCACTCATTTTATTTGCGGCTAGCCCTGGCACGATTACTGGGGTTATTACCGTCGCGGCCAGTCATTCTTCGTTAGGTATTCCATTAACAGCAATGATTGGTGTTGGCGCGACTTTGCTGGTGTTGGCGCTAGTTTTCGTACTTTCTATCCAGTCTTCTGGTGACAATAAAGAACCGACCACCGCTCGAAAAATGATCACTAGTTATATGGGGGTGATTGTGATTGCGATGGGGGTGCAATTTATTCTGTCAGGCGTGAAAACCTTTATGTTTTAAGAGCGAATATGTTTTAAGAGTGAATAGGTTTTAAGAGTGAATAGGTTTTAAGAGTGAATAGGTTTTAAATACCTATCTGCTTTAAGTGCCAATCTGTTTTATGTAAAAGAATTGCAATGGAAGTACGGATGACTGAATTTGAAAAAATGCTGGCAGGACAAGACTTTGATGGCTTAGATGCCAGCATTGCTGATGTCCGAGAGAAGACCTCAAAATTAAAGCTAAGGCTTAATCAATCTATCACTATGCAAGATCAGCATGATATTTTAAAAGAGATGCTAGGTAGCATTGGTGAGCAAAGTATTATCTCTCCCCCTTTTTGCTGTGAATTTGGTAAAAGCATATTTGTTGGTGAAAATACGTTTATTAATATGAATGTCGTGATGTTGGATAATGCCTCGATCACCATTGGTGATCATGTGTTAATCGCTCCTAGCGTGCAGTTTTATACTGCCAGTCACTCTATGGATTATCGCAGCCGACATCGTTGGGAGACGTTCAGTAAACCGATTGTGGTGGAAGATGATGTCTGGATTGGTGGCAATACGGTGATCAATCAAGGCGTCACCATTGGTGCTCGCTCAGTGATAGCCGCCAATTCGGTAGTGAATCAAGATGTACCACCAGATTGTTTGTATGGTGGCACACCCGCGAGATTGATCCGCAAACTTGATGGGGTTGAGGATTAATATTTAAAACTCAGCTTCAACCTCAAATACCATTCTTTGTTTGGTATAAGGATGATCAAAAGCCAATTGCTGTGCGTGTAAGTGTAGTCGATTGGCTTTTTTTCCATATAAGTCATCACCTAAAATTGGCAGGTTTAAACCATCAATATGGGCGCAATGCACTCGCAATTGATGAGTACGTCCAGTTTTAGGGTAGAGGTACACCTTGCTGCGAACTTGGTTATCGCTCGAGTTACTCACTTGATGCTCTATTAATTCCCAATGGGTATCTGCCGCTTTACCATGTTCATGACACACCATTTGTCTTGGCCTATCCTCTAAATCGCCACGCAGTGGAAGGGTGATATTGCCACTTGTTTGCGAAACTTTTCCTTCGAGTAATGCCACGTAACGCTTTTCTACCCCACGAGTAATAAACTGTTTTTGTAAGCTTTTATTAGCGCGACGGGTGAGAGCAAACACCAATAAACCCGAGGTCGACATATCCAAACGATGCAATACAAACAAACCTTCAGCGTCGCTAAATTGTTGTTGCAGTCGCGTCGATACCGAGTCTTTGACATTAACCCCTGGCACCGATAAAAACTCAGCCGGTTTATTGACCACCACAATCGCGTCATCTTGATAAACGATCTCAATTTCTTTGCCTTCTGCATGATTTTTAAGAAGTGGATTATCATCTAATTCAATCCCTTTTAACATGTGTGCTAAAATTGGCTGGCACTTACTTTGGCATGATGGATAGAACTTTTTATGCTGACGAATTTCTGATTTTGGCGACACTCCCCACCAAAATTCCGCCATCGAAATTGGAGTGTAATGATGCTCAAAGGCGTAGTGTAACAGTTTGGGCGCAGCGCATTCCCCAGAACCCGCGGGTGGCGTGATATCTCCAAAAATATCCAATAACGATTTAGATTGTTGAGCTTGATTTAAAAATCGATATTGCTCAAAAAGGGTATTTTGCAGTGTGGAAGACAGCGTTTTGCGTTGCTGTTTTAACGCCTTGATTTGCGCAGTGTATTGATTGAAGTGCTGTTCACTCTCAGCTATTTGGTGTGCCCAATGTTGTTTTAACTGCTTTTGTTGCGCTTTTTCTGCCACGCTTTGTTTGCCAAGATCGAGCAATATGGCTTCGAATTCAAGTGCTTCTAAATGGCTATCGTTCAAATCGCTTGTTTTTAAATTATGGTGCGCTTGTGCTCGTATGAGTTTTCGTTGTTTTCTGCTCTTGATTATATCTAAGCGCAGCGTTTCTAATTCATTTTGCGCTTGTTGCTGAATATCACTTAACTGTTGTTTCAACTCCGCCAATTTGGGTGCATGTTCTAAGGTTTTAATCTCGGTGTTAATAGTATTGATTGGTGCCGTGCCTTGCAGAAAAAATCCATCATCTTTTAACATATCGAATACCGGAGGCACAAAATGAGGCAGATGATTTTGATCCGCCAGTTTGCCTGAAAACGCGGATAGAAAACCGAGTTCACCTTGTTGATTTTTCACCACCAACACCCCAAACATCTTACCGTCTGATTGAAAATCATATTGCCATTGAGTTTGGGTTAATAAGCGCTGTTGCAACTGTTGTGCCGCGAGTTCTGATAACGGATCGACGTCATAACAAAATGGAAAGGTGAATTTTTCTGGTAAGGTCAAACCATCGCAATGCGGTTGCAAAGAGGTGAAATTTGGATCGATGGTTAGCATGATGGACTCGAATTGATAATAATTGAGCAGGGATTTTACGCGTTTAGATTAAAAATATCACTAAGGATGAGTGATTCGTTTTTTAGGTGTACAATCCCACTATATTCCACATATTTGGCAGAGATAAACGTGACTATTTGGCAGAAAAGAGCATTTATACTTTTATGTGCATTATTTACCTGTGTGGTCGCAAGCACCATTTATTTATGGTACGACTCTCAGCGTGCATTAACCTTTATGGATGGTGGGGTGAAATGGCAATGGGTCGATTATCAACCGCTGCATCATGGCATCCAACAAGCTCGAACGCCGCACTCACACCAACTGGTATATAGGCAGGTTGATATTGATCAGCAATTTTCGGCGTTTGTGAATACCACCAATAATAACTTTATGTTGTTTACTTTTATTAAGCTGATGCCTTGTGATACTCAAATGACTTATCACGCCAAGCTGTCGGTTAACAAGGCGGCGGCAAAAGATGTCACGCTGCATTGTGAAGATAATCAACAGCTTGTATTTAGAATTGCACCGCGTAATTTGCATTACCTTAATCTAACCAATAAAGACTTTGCTTTTAAGTTGGATCATCAAGCGTGGCAGATAGAATTATTGCGTAAAGATGATTTTATGCAGCATAACTATCAGTTTTTCCAAAAACACAGTGATGAAAAAGTCTATCCGTGGTCGCGTGATTAGAGTGTTGCTAGGAGCTAGGGTTTAATCCGTTAGCTTCATCGCTTTTACTTGTTCGCTTAATTTTAGCAGATGGTTGATTGCTTCTAAATGCTGCGGATAGCCACTGAATTCCTGCTGAGTTTGTGGTGTGACTTGATACAAATCATCAGAAATTTTCCAATATAAAATAGAGGTGTACAGCATAGCCGTCAGCGGTTTGTACACTTGCATTTCATAAGCCATCGCAAGGTGTTCTAGCACCTGTTGTTGCTCTGAGTGAGTGATGCTTGCTTTGGCCATAATTGCAATTGCATCATTATAATCTTGGTTTTGGGTCAAACTCACCATTAATGGAACGTTTTGTTCAACAAGTGTAATAAGCGCCGAACGAATTAATGCGAGCCAGTTTTCTTGGCTCAGATCGTGCTCAGCGATATTTTCAAAATCATTTGTTATTTTTTTCTCGACGACTTTCTGTGATTTTTTCAATACCGGTTTGACGGTGTGAAAAGGCAGTTGAAACTCACGGGCTAACTCAACAATTAATGCATGAAAACCGCCATTGGGAAGGTGTAGATTGCTTTTAAAAGTGGCAAGGGCGTTTTCTTGTGGTGTCATTAATTCAGTCATGGATTGGTTCTTTTTAGTTGAGCTTTAAGTGGCACTATTATGACATGCTCGGCTTCGATTTTTATCCTTATCTCGTAAATAACAAGGATAAAGCAGAGATTAAATCAAGGGATCATTAGAAATACTGGTGACGTTACCGTTTGTGATCACATCTCCAGCTTCCGCTGTGTCTATCTTTAGGAAGGCTATCGATAACCTATCTACCACCTAATGGTTACCTGTTTTAGATCAATTTAATCTCTCCGATTTGGGCGCATAGTGATCTTAACTTTTTAATACCCATTTTTTATAATCATTGACGTGACGTATAGGTACCAGAAGGTAACTCACTCACACATTTGGAGAAAATTATGAGCGCATTTTTTATTCCTGCAGTAAACCTTATGGGTGCAGATTGTATTGTTGAAGCCGCAGACGCAGTCGTGGGTTACGGTTTTAAAAAAGGATTGATCGTAACGGATAAAGTTCTCAACAAAATTGGTATGGTTGATCAAGTGGTTAAATTGCTTTCAGAACGCAATATTGAAACCGTTGTTTTCGATGGTACTCAACCAAACCCAACCATTAAAAACGTTGAAGCGGGCTTAGAACTGCTGCAAGCCAACCAATGTGACTTCGTTATTTCTCTTGGTGGTGGCTCGCCACATGATTGCGCTAAAGGTATTGCATTAGTGGCAACCAATGGCGGAAAAATTGCTGATTATGAAGGTTTGGATGTATCTAAAAAGCCACAACTACCGATCATTGCAATTAATACCACTGCGGGTACGGCCTCTGAAATGACGCGTTTTTGTATCATTACGGATGAAGAAACCCATATCAAAATGGCGATCGTGGATAAAAATACCACTCCAATTATGTCGGTTAACGATCCTAAATTGATGCTTGCTATGCCTGCATCTTTAACTGCGGCAACCGGTATGGATGCATTAACTCACGCGGTTGAAGCTTATGTTTCTATTGCAGCAACACCGGTTACTGATGCGGTAGCGATTAAAGCGATGGAGCTTATCCAAGCGAACTTACGCGAAGTGGTTGCCAACGGTGAAAACCTAGAAGCACGTGAGCAAATGGCGTATGCACAATTTATGGCGGGTATGGCGTTTAATAATGCGTCACTTGGTTATGTTCATGCTATGGCGCACCAGTTAGGTGGTTTCTACGACCTACCACACGGCGTGTGTAATGCGGTTTTATTACCTCATGTACAACGTTATAATGCTCAAGTATGCCCAGAGCGTCTACGTGATGTAGCAAAAGCACTTGGCGCCGATGTAGAGCAATTAACACCAGAGCAAGGCGCAGAAAAAGCCATTGAGTTGATCATGCAATTATCTCAAGATGTAAACATCCCAGCAGGTTTAGAGCAATTAGGCGCAAAAGAGCAAGATCTACCAACACTTGCCACCAATGCGCTAAAAGATGCCTGTGGTTTTACTAACCCAAAACAAGGTTCTCATGCCGACATCGTAGAGATCTTTACTCAAGCGATGTAATAATGTGATCGATTGATCGTTTAAATTGAAACCGCCGCAAGTGCAAGCTTGCGGCGGTTTTTTTGTCTTCGAATTTTCTACCCCGCACTCAAACAGTGCGCCGATAGTACCGATTACATCCATCCCGTAATATTTTCGAGTGATATCACTATTTTGGTGATTTAAATGAAATTTATGCACTATTAATGAGCAAATATTAATTACTTTATTTACTGTTTAATGTACAAAACCGTTCTATATATACCCGTCGCACTAGAATCAGCCGCTTTGTTGACTACGTGCACTTACCCCAATCACTTAGGCTAACTAAGCTAATGGGTATTCATTTACTTGCCGGCTCACTGCAACTCCAATTATTTTGGATATAGTTTTATTTTGTTTGGCACATTCTTTGCTTTTGTTAATTATCTCAACAAATGAGGTGTTATTAATCAAGGAGCGATACCGATATGTTAAATCCACATCAAGATCCAACTCTAAATCAAGCTGAAAAGAAAAATAAAACGTTGAAAACTCGTTTAAAAGTACTAGCCAGTGCGGCAGCGATCAGTGCTTGCGCGTTCAGTGTTCAGGCAGCCGAAACGATTAAAGTCGGCGTGCTTCATTCTCTTTCTGGCACCATGGCGATCAGCGAAACCACTTTAAAAGACACCGTATTAATGCTGATTGAAGAACAAAATAAAAAGGGTGGGGTATTAGGTAAGCAACTTGAACCTGTTGTGGTCGATCCTGCTTCTAACTGGCCAATGTATGCAGAAAAAGCACGTGAACTTATCGAAAAAGATAAAGTGGCGGTGACCTTTGGGGGTTGGACTTCGGCATCACGTAAAGCGATGTTGCCGGTATTTGAGCAAGAGAACAGTATCTTGTTTTATCCGGTTCAATATGAAGGGCAAGAGTCGTCGAAAAACATTTATTACACCGGTGCTGCGCCTAACCAACAAGCGATCCCAGCAGTGGATTATTTAATCAATGATCTTGGTGTAAAACGTTTTGTGTTGGCCGGAACCGATTATGTCTATCCTCGCACCACCAATAAAGTGTTAGCCGCTTACCTGAAAAGTAAAGGCGTTGCCGATGCGGATGTGATGGTGAATTACACCCCATTTGGTCATTCCGATTGGCAATCTATTGTATCTAACATTAAAAAGTTCGGTGCAGAAGGTAAAAAAACCGCTGTAGTTTCAACCATTAATGGTGATGCGAACGTTCCATTTTATAAAGAACTAGCAGCGCAAGGTGTCTCTTCAGAAGATATTCCTGTGATTGCGTTTTCGGTAGGTGAGGAAGAATTGTCTGGTATGGATACCTCGGCACTGGTTGGTCACTTAGCGGCATGGAACTACTTTATGAGTGTTGATTCAGAAGCTAACGAAAGCTTCATTCAAACTTGGCATAAGTATATTAAAGATGACAAACGCGTCACTAACGATCCAATGGAAGCGACTTATATTGGCTTTAATTTATGGGTGAAAGCGGTCGAAAAAGCCGGCACTACCGATACCGATAAAGTCAGCGCGGCAATCATTGGCTTATCGGTTCCGAACCTAACTGGCGGCACTGCGACGATGCTGGCTAACCATCATATTACCAAACCAGTCTTGATTGGCGAAATCCAAGATGACGGTCAATTTGATGTGGTATGGGAAACTGAAAAAGAAGTGAAAGGTGATGCATGGTCCGACTTCTTACCAAGTTCCGCTGATTTGGTTTCAGACTGGACCGCTCCTATTTCATGCGGAAGTTACAACACGAAAACTAAAGCGTGTTTAGGTGCTGAATAATACCTTTTGATATTGATATTGAAGTTGCAGTCTTGTTGGCTGCAACTTCTCATAAAGGTTAAAGCAGGTTTTACAAGGACGTATCACGTGAAAAAATTAATAATAACGATCACAACCTTTTTATTGTTCACCTTTGCTCAGGGTGTGTTCGCCACTGCCTCTATTGCTAATGACAGCAAGATTGATAGTCAAAATATTCAATCTTTAGAACAAATAAACACGGCTTTGCTGTCTAAAAAAAGCAGCATTAGAAAAGATGCAATTGAATGGTTAGCGCAATCAAATGATCCAGAGCAAGCAAAATCGATCCTACGCCCATGGTTGGCGGGTGATTTGTATTCTCGTAAAACGGATGGGGTATTATTTGTTAGCACAGATTTTGCCAAAGGTAAGCAAGCTCAAACGCTATTCCCAAACGATGTAACGGATCCAAGCAACTCAGTCACAACACAAGGCAGTGTGGTTATTGAGAATAAGCGTCATTTTTCCAAAGTTAGGACTAATAACTCATTACGATCTTTGATCCGTGATGTGTTAGATCGTATGGATATCAGCGCCAGCGATCCTAAAGTGCGTTTAACGGCAACCAATAACTTATTAGGCAATAAATCCGACAAAGTCATCGCTAAAATGCAAACGCAGCTTGCGGTAGAAACAGACAAACAAGTTCGACACGCATTAGAATTAGGTTTAGCAATTAATCAAGTATTGACCAGTACTAACGCAGCAGAACAAATTGATGCGATTGAAATCATTGAACAATCGAAACAACCGCAAGTGTATAGCACGCTAACTCAAGTGATAAACAGTGATGCAGAAGCCAAGGTAATTAAAGCGGCGCAATTGGGTTTAAACCAATATAAGCAAAGCCAAACCATTAACGGTGGAATTGAGACGTTATTCTTTGGTTTGAGTTTAGGTTCCGTTTTAGTGTTGGCTGGGATTGGTTTAGCGATCACTTTTGGAGTGATGGGCGTGATCAACATGGCGCATGGCGAGTTGATCATGATCGGCGCATACACCACTTATGTCATACAACAATTAATGCCAAATAATATTGGTGCGGCTTTGTTGTTGTCGATCCCTGCAGCCTTTATAGTCTCTGGTTTAGTGGGTATTTTAATTGAACGTACAGTGATCCGTCGTTTATATGGCCGACCACTCGAAACATTATTAGCCACTTTTGGTATCAGTTTGATTTTACAGCAAGCGGTTCGCAGTATTTTCTCTCCTTTAAACCGCTCCGTCAGTACCCCCGATTGGATGTCGGGAGCATTAAGCATCAACCCGATGTTATCGCTTACCTATAACCGCCTCTACATTATCATTTTCTGTTTTATGGTGTTTTTAGCCCTTGTCGCGGTATTAAAGAAAACCCCATTAGGTTTACAAGTTCGCGCTGTTTCGCAAAACCGTGCTATGGCGCGTGCAATGGGGGTTCGCTCGGAACGTGTGGATGCCATGACGTTTGGATTGGGATCGGGGATTGCAGGTGTTGCAGGTGTTGCCTTGTCTCAACTGACGAACGTGGGACCGAATATGGGACAAAATTACATCATTGATTCCTTTATGGTGGTGGTGTTTGGTGGTGTCGGAAATTTATGGGGAACCTTAGTCGCAGGGTTAAGTTTAGGTTTATTCAATAAGATCTTAGAGCCGTGGGCAGGGGCAGTATTAGCCAAAATTTTAGTGTTGGTATTTATTATTCTCTTTATCCAAAAGCGGCCGAAAGGTTTATTTCCACAACGTGGCCGCGCGGCAGAATAAGGAGGATTTATGACTAGTAATATCTCATTGACAAACACAACAACTCAACCCTCTGTCGATCATTTAGCGACCAATGGCGCTTCAACGTTTACTGCTCGCCGTTCGTTTATTGCGTCTGATAAAGGCGGCAAGATCACGATTATATTCTTGCTCGCATTAGCAATCGTAGTGCCCTTTCTGAATTTAGTGGTACCAGAAGGAAACCTCTTTCATATCAGCTCATTTACCGTGACTCAAATGGGGAAATATCTTTCGTATGCCTTAGTGGCATTAGCGGTAGATTTGATCTGGGGTTATCTCGGCATTTTGAGCTTAGGGCATGGGGCATTTTTTGCGCTTGGTGGCTATGCGATGGGAATGTATTTAACGCGCGAAATTGGCGAGCGCGGTGTGTATGGCAACCCAATATTACCCGATTTTATGGTGTCATTAAACTGGCAAGAATTGCCTTGGTTTTGGCATGGTTTCGATCACTTTGGTTATGCCGCCATTATGGTGATGTTAGTACCTGGTGTATTGGCTTTCGTGTTCGGCTTTTTAGCTTTTCGTTCCCGTGTGTCGGGCGTGTATTTATCCATCATGACGCAAGCACTTACTTACGCATTGATGCTGGCTTTCTCTCGTAATGAAATGGGATTTGGCAGTAGCAGTGGCTTAACTGGCTTTAAAGATGTTGTTGGTTTTAGCTTGCAACAAGATGGTACAAAAGTCGGTTTACTAGTGGTGACGATTGGCGCGTTGATCATCGGTTATATGATTTGTCGTTTAGTCATTTCAAGCCGCTTAGGTCGAGTCTCTATGGCGATCCGAGATGCTGAATTACGTACACGTTTTACCGGTTACGATGTTGACAGCATTAAATTGTGGATATTCGTGCTATCGGCGGTGCTTGCTGGCATTGCAGGGGCGTTGTATGTCACCCAAGCCGGCAGTACTAGCGCCGCGCAATTTGCTCCGATTAACTCAATCGAGATCGTGGTGTGGGTAGCGTTAGGCGGTCGAGCAACCTTATTTGGTGCTATCGTCGGTGCATTGTTGATCAACTACGCTAAGAGTTGGTTCACAGTGGAATTTCCCGAAATATGGTTATTCGCATTAGGCGGCATTTTCGTGCTTTCTACTATGTGTCTACCTAAAGGGGTAATGGGCGCATTGTCGGAACGTTGGGCCAATAAATCGACATCCAATTCAGAACCAAAACAACAAGCTAAAACAGAGAATAGCGAGGTGGCATCATGAGCGCATTAGGATCGGTATCTAGCCCGTTAAAGCGTGTTGGTGAAGGGTTTGGTAATTTTACTCGTCGAGATCAAGTGTTTGATTTTTTAAAACCCGTTGAACACCCAATGATCGACACTCGTCATAATATCATGCTGTATATGGAAGGCGTGTCGGTGTCTTTTGATGGATTTAAAGCGATTAATGATTTGAATATGTACATCAAAGAAGGCGAACTGCGTTGTATCATCGGCCCAAATGGCGCAGGGAAAACCACTATGATGGACATCATCACAGGTAAAACTCGCCCCGATCAAGGCCAGGTATGGTTAGGTTCGAAAACCAATTTACTGACCATGAATGAAGCGCAAATTGCCAACGCGGGTATTGGACGAAAATTCCAAAAGCCCACTGTTTTTGAAAGCCTGACCGTATGGAATAATTTGGAACTTGCAATGACAGGTGCGCGCACAGCGTGGTCGACTTTTCGCGCTAAATTAAATGGTGAGCAAAGTGATGAAATTGATGGCGTGTTATCGCTTATTGGTTTAGAAAACTGCCGAAACTTATTAGCGGGTGCCTTATCTCATGGTCAAAAGCAATGGTTAGAAATTGGCATGTTATTAATGCAAAAACCTAAGCTATTGCTGGTGGATGAGCCGGTTGCTGGTATGACTCACCAAGAAATGGATCGTACTGCTGAACTGCTTAAATCGCTATCGGGGAAACATTCGGTGGTGGTGGTGGAGCATGATATGGAGTTTGTACGTTCTATTGCCGACCAAGTTACGGTACTGCACCAAGGGCATGTATTAGCGGAAGGGAATATGGATCAGATCCAAGCGCATCCGGAAGTGAAAAAAGTCTACTTAGGAGAATAGGAATGTTGCAAGTACAAGGCGTAAACCAATTTTACGGCGAAAGCCACATCCTCTGGGATCTCGATGTAGACATCGAAAAAGGAAAATGCACCGTATTAATGGGGCGTAATGGGGTCGGGAAAACCACCTTACTGCAATGCATTATGGGGTTAAACCCAATTAAGAGTGGTGACATCATTTTTAATGGCAACAGCATAGTGAAGCAATCGACCGAGAAACGTCCACACATCGGCATTGGTTATGTTCCACAAGGTCGTCAAATTTTCCCGATGCTCACTGTACAAGAAAATCTCGAAATTGGTTTGCCTATCCGTAAGCGTGGTGATCGTAAAATCCCTGAATTTATCTTCGAGATCTTCCCTGTGTTAAAAGAGATGCTCCATCGTCGAGGCGGAGATTTATCTGGTGGTCAACAACAACAACTCGCCATCGGCAGAGCTTTGGTTGTCGAACCCGATCTATTGATCTTAGATGAACCAACCGAAGGGATTCAGCCTAATATAGTTCAAGAAATTGGCGACATTATTCGTATGCTCAATGACAAACATGGCTTAACGGTATTGCTAGTGGAACAAAAGCTCCCATTCGCCCGTCGAGTTGGTCATAACTTTTGTCTACTCGACCGAGGAAAAGCCGTCGCCAAGGGAGAAATGGGCGATTTAAATGAACAACTGATAAAAGAGCATTTGACGGTTTAAGCAGACCAACTAGCTTCAATTTGGGAGGGCTGTTGCTTTATTCTTGCATTTAGTTTTATTTAATATTTCTTAAATTGAGTTTTTCGAGCATTTTTAATGAATTTACAACGATTGCATCGGTAATATGTTGTGGAAATCCTTGCGGTAATGCTTGTACGACATGCTCTATGGCTTTTGGGTATGCTGTCATCATTTCATCTAAAATAGCCTGCATGCGGTGTGGATCAAAGCCAACCTCTTTTGCAGTATCTAAAAAATGACGAGGGTAAATTTTATTTAATGGATATTTTTTACCTTTGGTCGCTTTAAGTCCCATCGCCAATTTTAATGCGCGAATGTTTAGCCCTGCTCCATTAAGTACTGGGTAGGCCGATAATATGTCGTAAAATGGAGTTAAGTGATAAGTCCCTTTGGTGTTGATGAATATTGAGAAATTTTTCGCATGGCCATCGGTTGCTCCTATGATCCATTGGAAAACTTGGAAGCGCATAAAGGTGTCGCGATCTTGTAGAGAGTGGCTAGAGCCCATTAATAATTGCATGATGGCTGTGATCCCAGGACCACCATCCGATTCATACTTTATGGCTGAAGGTAGGCCGAATGCTTGACACATATCTTCTTGAGGAAGTCTTAATAACCATGTTTTATCTTTAGACCAACGACGATCAAATCGTTCTACTGCAAGGGCTTTTATATTCTCAACTTGAAGGATTTCAACTGTGGGTACTTGGAATCCGAGAGCTTGAGCCAGTTGTAAGCACAGATATTCATTTTCCACGCTATCTGTCATATCGAGTACCGCATTGGGTTGCTGTATTTTTCCAATTGGTAATTTAATGATATGCGTGGTGGGTGTCGCCGCTTGGGGGATACACCATTGATCGTTTATTTTTAACAGTGCCGTTTTTTCTTGTGCACCTGCCACTGAAATTCGAAAATCCGCTTGATCTTCTAACATGCCTAGTGGGATGTTGGATTGATAGGCGCTTAATACTTGCTTTAATCTTGTTTGGCTGAGTACTTCATAATTAAGTTGTTTGGGGTGCGGAGTTTCATTATTGGTTAATAAGGATATTGCACCAACACTGTCTTTGCCGACTTCTTTTAATAGATCAAAGGTTTGTAATGACTTTGCTTGGTAGCGAGCGACAATTCGAGCGCGGATCTCTGGTAAATCCGGCAACAAATTATCAAAGTAATTGATCACGCTGTCGGTAGTTATTTTTGGGTATTGCAGTGGAAGAGATAAGGATAATGGCCGGCCTAATGAACTCTCAATCCAAGTTTTATCATATTGAAATTGATGAGCACCATTAGTGAGTTTAATCAATTCACCAACCCGTTCTCCATTCATATAAGCGATTAAGGATGCCATTACCATTCCTCATCGGTAACTGCTACTGTAGATAGCTGTTTCTTATGAAGTTCAAAGTCGACTTCTAACGCTTGAATGATCTTAAATACTGTTTGGAGTTGGGTAGTTTCAGGGTGAGTTTCAAAACTCGATAGCGTTGATTGCTTGATACCTACTTTTTTAGCCAGTTCACTCTGAGTAAGATCTCGTTGGGTTCTGATCAGTTTTAACTGGTTGGCTAATTGTTTTGGATTATAGATCATGACGTCACCCTATGATGTGAGAAACAAACATTTTGACTATAGTTTTTTGCTAGAGATTCTAATGAGATTAATTCATTCTATATCCCCTAGGTGGGATAAGCAAGGTTTTATCCCCTATCGCGATATTGGCGTCTTTATCCTCACTAGGGGATATGGTTTCGACGTAATCAAGCTTAGTGTCAATTGAGTCTATTTGATAAAAGGAATCTTAATCCGTGACAAAAACGTCCATTCTCATTACAGGTTGCAGCACCGGTATTGGTCGCTATTGCGCCGAGCAACTACATCAAGCGGGTTTTCTTGTGATCGCCAGTTGCCGCAAACAACAAGATGTTAACGAACTTAAAGCGTTAGGGCTCGAGTGTGTGCAACTTGATGTGACCGATGTCGAATCTGTTCAGGCGGGATTAACGCAAACATTGCAGCTCACCGGTGGCAGGCTCGATGTGTTGTTTAATAATGCCGGTTACGGACAAGGCGGGGCGGTAGAAGACTTGCCAACCGATGCCTTGCGGGCGCAATTTGAAACCAACTTATTTGGCTTGCATGAACTGACGCGGGCGGTGATCCCAGTCATGTTAAAGCAGGGGCATGGCAAAATTGTACAAAATAGCTCGGTATTGGGATTGGTAGCCATGAAATATCGTGGCGCTTATGTTGCCAGTAAATTTGCTTTGGAAGGTTACAGCGATGCACTTCGCTTAGAGTTAATGGATACCAATATTGCAGTGAGTTTAATTGAACCCGGTCCGATAGTGAGTCAATTTAGGGCGAATTCGTTACAAGCGGTGCAAACTAATATTGATGTTGAAGGGTCACGTCATCATCAAGGTTATCAAAAAACGGTGGCTCGTTTAGCCAGCGCGGAGGCTCCGACGGGCTTTACCTTAGGACCTGAAGCGGTATTAAAGCCATTGCAGAAAATTTTAGCGAGTCAGCGTCCTAAAGCGAGATATTATGTTACCAAGCCGAGCTATATCTTCGGTTATTTGCGTCGTATTTTATCCGCTAAAATGTTGGATAAAATTGTCGCAAGAGGGAATTAAGCACGAGAGTTTTTATTATCAAAGGATTGATTGAATTTAACTTCACCTCATTTAGGCATGAGAATTGCAAAGCTTTGACATGATAACAAAAGGAGTCGTTATTCATGTCGCTATCATGTATTCCACAAGCGCCTGTTTCTCAAGTGCCCATTTCTCATGTACGAACGTCTCAATCAGACCAGTTGAGTAGTGATGGTTGGAAAGCAGAGTTAGTTTTAGGCTTTACCGATCGTGGCGATAAAACCGTGGTAGGGCACAAAACCCAGCTTGGCCCATTGGCTATTCAGCGCCCGTTATATCCAGAAGGTGATGTTTGCCATACCTATCTTTTACATCCTCCTGGTGGCGTGGTTGGCGGTGATGAACTGCTGATCCAAGCCACAACACATAATGGCGCACATGCTTTAGTGACCACTCCCGGGGCGACAAAATTTTATCGTTCACAAGGTAAAATTGCCCGTCAAAAACAAATCTTAACCGCCAAATCTGGCAGTTGCTTAGAATGGCTACCACAAGAAAACATCTTTTTCCCTACTGGACAAGTGCGAGTTGATACCGATATTCACTTAGAATCCGGCGCACTATTTATGGGTTGGGAGTTGCACTGTTTTGGCCGGCCTGCACTAAATGAGTGCTTTGAAGCAGGAAAAGTATGGGGTAAGACGCAAGTTTTTGTCGACAATAAACCGATTCTCACCGAAAACGTGCAATTGACCGGAGGAGATAAGTCGATATTAAACAGTGGATTACAAGGCTTTCCTATGATGGGTAGCTTTTTCATTACGGTAACCAATGATAATGATATCAATATGGTACAAGACTTGCTTTATGACCTTACAACTAATGATGAATTAGTGATTGGTGCAACTCAAATTAATCAATTAATTGTGGTGCGAGCGTTAGGAAAGTGGACCGAGCCGATGCTAGAAGCGTTCACCTTAATTTGGCAACAATTTAGACTGCAATGGTTTGATTATGTACCTGAACCACCAAGGATTTGGGCGACGTAAATGGACATTCGAAGGACGTAATATGGAACTCACGCCAAGAGAAAAAGACAAATTATTGATTTTTTGTGCTGGCATGTTGGCACAACAACGTAAAGATAAAGGTTTAAAACTCAACTATCCCGAATCAGTTGCCTTACTCAGTAGCGCCATTTTAGAAGGGGCCCGTGAAGGTAAAACCGTTGCCGAACTGATGAATTTTGGTCGCACTATTTTAACCGTTGATGATGTGATGGAAGGTATTCCGTCGATGATCCCAGATGTGCAGGTAGAAGCGACGTTTCCTGATGGAACTAAGCTTGTCACTGTCCATGATCCCATCGTTTAAGGAATCGCTATGAAAACCAATAATGCCAATCCTAATGCTTTTATTCCTGGTCAACTTGTGTCTGGAAAAGGCGAAATTGAGCTGAATGTTGGGCGAGAAACGATTCAAATCAAAGTTGAAAATTTAGGCGATCGCCCTATTCAAGTGGGATCCCATTATCATTTTTTTGAAGTGAATGATGCGTTAAATTTCGACCGAGAGACAGCAAAAGGTTTTCGCCTGAATATTCCAGCCGGGACTGCCACACGTTTTGAACCGGGACAATCAAGAACGGTTGAGTTGGTTGAATATGCCGGTAAGCGTGAAGTCTATGGATTTAAAGGCCGAGTGATGGGACCTGTGGATTCAATGGTTTAAAACCGAGATTTCTTATCTTCTTCGCTTAGGCTCCTGTAGGGAATGACGGGATAGTGAGCCATTAAGTGAAAAATAGACTGCGTCAATTCGGAAGGAAGGGACGAGTTATGCGGGATTTTGCACTGTTTGATAATCTTCAGATTGGTGAGATATAAAAATAAAAGATTCGTTAAAAGGATTTATTACGATGGCAACAATTTCAAAAAGAGCTTATGCCGAGATGTTTGGCCCAACGACTGGTGATCGACTTCGCTTAGCCGATACTGAATTATGGCTTGAAGTTGAAAAAGATTTCACTGTCTATGGCGACGAAGTGAAATTTGGCGGTGGAAAAGTGATTCGTGATGGGCAAGGACAAAGCCAATTAGTCTCTGAATTTACGCCAGATTTAGTGATCACCAATGCCGTGATCCTTGATCATTGGGGCGTGGTAAAAGCGGATATTGGCATTAAAGATGGACGTATCTGCGGCATAGGTAAAGCGGGAAATCCTGATGTGCAACCTAATGTGGATATTGTGATTGGTCCTGGCACCGAGATTATTGCCGCCGAAGGTTCTATTGTCACCGCAGGTGGGATTGATTCTCACATTCACTATATTTGTCCTCAACAAATTGAAGAAGCATTAGCCTCTGGTATTACTACTATGATTGGCGGCGGAACAGGGCCTGCAACCGGAACCAATGCCACTACTTGTACGCCAGGGCCGTGGAACATTCACCGTATGCTTGAGGCGTTAGATGAATTCCCAATGAACTTCGGTTTACTGGGTAAGGGCAATGCCAGTTTACCTGAGCCATTAATCGAACAAGTTGAAGCGGGCGTGATAGGCTTAAAATTACATGAAGACTGGGGCACCACTCCTGCTTCGATTGATAATTGCTTAACCGTGGCCGATCTCACGGATGTACAAGTCGCGATCCATACCGACACATTAAATGAGTCTGGTTTTGTTGAATCGACATTGGCGGCCATTGGCGATCGGGTTATTCATACTTATCACACCGAAGGCGCAGGTGGCGGTCATGCTCCTGATATTATCAAAGCCTGTGGTGAATCTAATATTCTGCCATCTTCTACCAATCCGACTCGTCCTTACACCGTCAATACTGTCGATGAACATTTAGATATGTTGATGGTGTGTCATCATTTATCCCCCTCTATTGCCGAAGATGTGGCGTTTGCGGAATCGCGAATTCGTCGTGAAACCATCGCAGCCGAAGATATTTTGCATGACTTGGGTGCATTTTCGATGATCTCTTCCGATTCTCAAGCCATGGGCCGAGTGGGTGAAGTAGTATTAAGAACATGGCAGACGGCGCACAAAATGAAAGTGCAACGTGGTTCACTTAAAGAGGATCAAACGGACTTCGATGCACAAGAAGAAAAATTTGGACATCAAACACCCAGTGATAACTTCCGTTTGCGTCGATATGTAGCCAAATATACGATAAATCCGGCGATCACGCATGGTATTAGCCATGAAGTGGGCTCGATTGAAACCGGTAAACTAGCTGATTTAGTGTTATGGAAACCGGAATTTTTTGGGGTCAAACCTAGTGCCATTATTAAAGGTGGCATGATTGCAATGGCGCCAATGGGCGATCCTAATGCCTCGATCCCAACCCCACAACCTGTGCATTACCGCCCAATGTTTGGCAGTTATGGTCAAGCTTCTAAACATACCTCTATGCTTTTTGTTTCTAAAGCCGCGCAAGAAAACGATATTTCTGGGCAACTTGGTTTAGGCAGTTTGATTGGTGTAGCTAAAAACTGTCGCAATATTTCTAAAGCGGATATGAAGCTTAACGATTGGCAGCCAAAAATTGAAGTCGATTCACAAACGTATCAAGTGCATGCCGATGGTGAATTACTCACTTGTGAACCGGCAGAAGCATTGCCGATGGCGCAGCGATATTTTCTTTTCTAAATCAGTTGTTATGGTGGAAAGAAGGGACGAGTTGTCCGGATCCTAGACTTTAATGGCGTTGATGATTAAGAGCGAGATCTCGTATCTTCTTCGCTTAGGCTCATGTACGAGATGACGAATAATAACATTCTTCATTTTTAATCTATAAGATAAATAAAATATTAATGGACAGAATATGATCGAACTAACGCAGATCTTAACTGAAACACCCCAGAAAATTGATGGCACATTAAGTCTGCCAATTAACAGCAGAATTAAAAGCCGCTTAAAAGTGGTATTGGATGATGGACGTGATGCCGGCTTGTTTTTACCTCGCGGGAATATTATACGTGGTGGACAAATCGTGAAAAGCCAATGCGGCTTGTACATTGAAATTAAAGCCGCACTAGAAACGGTTTCAACGATCTATTGTCAAGATGCATTGTTATTAAACCGCATGACTTACCATTTAGGAAACCGCCATGTTCCATTGCAAATTGCGCAAGGTTGGGTTCGTTATCAACACGATCACGTATTAGACGATATGGTGATGGGGTTGCATGCCGAGGTTACGGTCGAACAAGCCCCCTTTGAGCCTGAAGATGGGGCTTATGGTGGCCGATCTGGTGGACACAGTCACGGCGAGCATGATGATCAGCACCAACATCATCACTAAATATTTGTGTTACTTGAGGTTGTCGGTTTATTCGACAAGCCATTGCAATTAATCAATAAAATCTAAAACAATTCTAATTTTTAAAAGGACGTTAATTATGAAATTTCGCTTACTCACACTCTCTGCTTTATTTATTGCTCCAGCGGCTTTTGCTCATCCAGGTCATACCCATCACAACGCTTTGGTTGAAGGTATACTGCATCCTCTTACTGGGCTTGATCATTTGGTGATGCTGTTTGGTCTGGGGATTTTGATCAGTTGTATTGCGGCAACAAAATCAGCGGCGCAGTATTCATCCTCAAAACTTAAATTAAGTTTGGGTGCTGCCGCTTTAGTGAGTTTAGCGATTGGTTTGCTGGTCGGTAGTGTGGTTGGCGCGGTAAGTGGTGTTGAATTAATGATTGCGGCTTCTATTTTTGTGGTTGCGCTTGGCATTTGGAATGCCTTTACCAGTCGTGAGTCGATCACTAAATTCTTAGTCACTGCGTCAATTGGCTTGGTCTTTTTCCACGGTTTTGCGCATGGCGTTGAAGCAACCGGAAGCTTAACCGGTTTTGGCGCAGGGATGTTGATCTCGGCGGCGGCGATCATCTTTGCGGGCGAACGTTTATCTCACTTTATTGCCCATTCTGCCTTGGCCAACAAGTGGCTTAGTGGCGGTATTGCTGCATCTGGTGTGGCATTAATGATAGCGTCTTAATTACACATGCCTATGGAATCAGTTAATCACGGCGCGATGAATGATGTCGCATGCTTTCGCTTGTTTCAACTGATCAGCCCTTCTTTGCCGATTGGTGGGTTTACCTACTCACAAGGCTTAGAATGGGCAGTTGAAAAAGGCTGGGTCAGCAATCAACCGCAAATGATGCAATGGCTTGAAATGATGCTTAATAACAGCCTCACTACGTTGGAATTACCGATTGTCGCCAAGTTCTACCAAGCATTAGAACAAGACGATGAAGCCAGTATTCAATATTGGAGTGATTATTTGTATTCATGCCGTGAAACTCGTGAATTACGGGCAGAAGAATTGCAACGAGGCAAGGCGTTATTCACGCTACTAAAGCAATTGGATATTCCGATCAAATCCCGTTGGCAGCCACAAGATAACCCCAATGCTGCGACCCAAAATCAATTGTTAGGTTTTTGTGTTGCCGCCAAACAATGGGGTATTTCATTACATAACTTGCAACAAGGTTATTTATGGAGTTGGGCGGAAAACATGGTCATGGCAGGAGTAAAACTGGTGCCACTGGGTCAAACCGCAGGGCAAAAATCTTTGATTGAGTTAGCCAATTGGTTGCCGCAAGCGATCGAGCGGGCCAATCAAATCCAAGATGACGATATTGGCAGTTTTACGCCCTCGGTTGCCATCGCAAGCAGTTGCCATGAACGGCAATATACAAGATTATTTCGCTCATGATTTTTCGTCGTATTTGCAATTTCAAATAAGATGCTATCAAACAAGGAAGAGAGAATGTCATCACAAGAAACCTACAAACAACCATTACGCATAGGTATTGGTGGTCCGGTTGGATCGGGAAAAACGGCATTATTGGAAGTATTATGTAAAGCAATTCGTGATCGCTTAAACATCGCGGTGGTTACTAATGATATTTACACTCAAGAAGATGCCAAAATCTTAACTCGCGCCGAAGCCTTAGATGCCGACCGTATTATTGGGGTCGAAACGGGTGGTTGCCCACATACGGCGATCCGTGAAGATGCGTCGATGAACTTAGCCGCAGTCGAAGAACTGGCAAAGCGTCATAAAAATTTGGATGTGGTGTTTGTAGAAAGCGGTGGCGATAACTTGAGTGCGACTTTCAGCCCCGAACTTGCCGATCTCACTATCTATGTGATTGATGTAGCCGAAGGCGAGAAGATCCCACGTAAAGGCGGCCCAGGAATTACTCGCTCAGATTTATTGGTGATCAACAAGATCGATCTCGCGCCGTATGTCGGGGCATCGCTTGAAGTGATGGAGTCTGACACGAAACGTATGCGTCCAAACAAACCGTATATCTTCACCAATTTAAAAGAAAGTATTGGCTTAGATTTCATCATTGATTTCATTATTACTGAAGGGATGTTAACGCAGAAACAAGCTTGATTTTTCTGTTAATTTGAAACGCCCTATAACGATAGATCTCTTGGGATTGTTCGTTATAGGGTGTTTTATTTTAATCAGTTAAAGATCTTGATAATAATCATTTTTATCTAATGTTCTTTTAGCTTTACTATCTGCAGAATATTCATTCCAATCTGTTATGTAATCATTTCGTTTTTCAATAATATTATCTTTGTTGTTATTATACCAAGATAACGCCTTGTCAGTTATTAATGCAATATGAGTATTGTTCCATTGATTGAAATTTTTCTTATCTGAGTATGAGTAATCAGCATCTACATTTGGCTTTATTGGCCATAAAGAAAACCTAGCTTTCCAAATGCCCATTCTAGGGGTGACGAGACTATAATATGTTTTTCCTTTAATTATATTAGCACTCATGAAATCAGCTGACTCTCCAATTACCATGAATAGATGAGGACCTGGTTCAGTTTTGTATATAACTTTGGTATTATTGTTTAGTATTCCAACAAAAACAGGGTCATTATTAGGGTTTGTTATATCAAATAATGAAGAACTAATTGCTGCGCCTAAAAGAGAATCTCTCATAAAAACGATTTGTGCTTCATTGGGTGCTGCTTCCTGAACCTTTGACTCTGTTGTCACGTCCATTGGATTAGAAGCACAACCTACAATTAATAATGATATTAACATTATTGCAAATTTAATTTTTTTCATTGTATATCCAAGTTAAAAGTTAAAAGTTAAAAGTTAAAATTTATAAGCCATTCCAAGCATTATAGCTGAAGTATTTAAAGTGTATGCATCGCTATAATCAGTATAGCCACCAATAGTTTCCACTTCGACAAAAGACAAATCCGCTTGATAAAATAAACGTGCTGTTAGGTGAGGAATAAATGTTGGTTGATATTCTAACCCCGCTCCATAGTGTATTCCTACACCACCGCCACTGATTTCATCATAAACAGAATCAGAAGATTCATGTAATTGGAAAGCACTGAGACCAATTAAAACAAATGGGCGTAATCCGTTACTGAAAGTCCAACCTAAATTATTAGATATTGAAAATGAAGCAGGAGATAAAGTTTTTTCGCCACGGTTGTTTTTCAAATCACCGTATTGGGTGTATCCTAGTTCAATACCATATACACGGTTAACATAATAACCAGCATAGAGACTAAACCCTATACCTGTAACATCATCAACCGCAGAGCTTGAATCGTTGTTATATTCAATACCACCAGAACTATTATTAGATACTTGATAATCTTCAGACAATCCACTGTCAGTGAAGTTAGATTTTAAAGATAAACTTCCACCTATATATGCGCCATTCTCATTAGCGAAAGTAAATCCAGAAAAAGCTAAAGTAGTAATTAGTATTGAAATTGAGTTTTTTATCATTTATGTATCCCATGTTGATAATGAACTGTGAACACCGCAATGCTACAGTGTTTTATATTATGTAACTTGATGTGTATCAATAGAATTCAACAATTAAAAACTATGTTTTTTTAATTTAAGTGCCAGAAACTTAGTTATCAAGTAGGATAGCCACTCAATTAAAAAGGCTATTCTATGACTAATATCCCTATTTGTTCATTTACTTCACCTCACACTCATACCCAAACATTGGATTGCCCAAGCGATTTTGATTACGCTTTTATGTTGTCGTTTATCCAGCCAAGAATGATTGTTGGGGTGGAGTCGGTGGTTGATAATGTTTATGCGCGCAGCTTTCGATTTGTTGCTGACAGTAGCACTCATCATGATACCGATACCACCGATAGCGGTTGCGACAATAGTTCCAATAACGTCATCGATAACAGCGGCGATAATAACAGCCGTCAAATGCATACTGGTCGTATTCAAGTCGCGTATTTAACCAAATCCAATCAGTTAGAAGTGACTATTGTTTGCAATCATCCCGCAGCGGTTGAGCCGGTATTAAAGCGGATTCGATTTATGTTTGATCTGGATACCGATATGAGCGAAATCGAATCTAAGTTAAAACATGATCAAGTGCTACAGCGAGGCTTTGTGAATGGGCATGTACCAAGAATGCCAAAAGCGTTTGATTCATTTGAATTTTGCGTTCGCGCTATTTTAGGTCAACAAGTCTCTGTTAAAGCGGCCACCACGTTGGCCGGCAGAGTGGCGCATGCTGCAGATTTACAAACGCCGGCGAGCTTTCCTCGTGAGTTAGATTGTTTCTTCCCACAACTTACCGATGTGATCGATTTATCATTTGAAGGTTTAGGATTAACTAAGACCCGCATTGGCACTTTAATTACCGTGATCCAAGCACTGCAAGGTCAGTTGATTAGCCTGAATAAAGACCAAGTATTTGAAGATTATTTACAACAATGGACCGCATTAAAAGGAGTAGGGCCATGGACGGCAAATTATCTCGCCATGCGCGGTTTAGGTATTCAAGATAGCTTCCCTGATAAAGACTTAGGGGTATTAAAAGCATTGGCTGTAGAAGGTGACTATCCCTCACGCAAAGTGGTGTTGCAACAAGCTGAGGCGTGGCAACCGTATCGAGCTTATGCCACCTTGTGTTTGTGGAATGGACTGTAAATAAAATGGGTTATAAATAAGTGCGAGTTTGATCACGTTTTAATTTACAAAATGTGGCAATAGGCAGAGAATTACCCCTCTTTTCAACGATTTGATTTTGTTCGTTTTTACTTTTTAATTCGCAGGTTTATATTCCTCATGGATAACAAATATCCCGATGGGTTACCCAACCCACAACGTCTTGGCGCGATCCTCACGATTGCGTTTGGTATTACCATGGCGGTGCTGGATGGCGCGATTGCTAACGTCGCGCTTCCGACTATTGCGCGTGATTTAAGTGCCAGCCCAGCCGAATCGATTTGGGTGGTGAACAGCTACCAAATTTCGATCATCATTTCATTACTGCCGATGTCCTTTATTGGTGACATTGTCGGCTATCGTCGGGTATATCAAGTCGGTTTAGTGCTATTTTGCTTAACATCGGTGTTTTGCGCGCTCTCGACCTCTTTAGAAATGTTGATGTTAGCCCGAGTGCTACAAGGCTTTGGCGGCGCGGCATTAATGAGTGTCAATATTGCTTTAATCCGCCTGATTTATCCTAAGCGTTTTCTTGGCCGAGGCATGGGGATCAACTCTTTTGTGGTGGCCGTATCTTCTGCCGCAGGGCCGACGGTGGCCGCCGCAGTTTTATCGGTCGCGTCTTGGAAATGGCTCTTTTTAATTAACGTGCCGATTGGAATGATTTCTTTAGCATTAGCGCTGAAATATTTACCACCTAATTTGAAAAAATCCATTGGGCAACGGTTTGATATTCCTAGCGCAATTATGAATGCGTTATTCTTTGGTCTATTAATTGCCGCGATTACTGGTTTCTCGCAAGGGCAACCTCTGACCATTGTGAGCGTTGAGTTAGTCGCGGTGGTGATTGTTGGCTTCTTTTTTGTGCGTCGTCAGCTCTCTATGGGGTTCCCGTTATTGCCGGTGGATTTACTGAGGATCCCAATTTTTTCACTCTCAATGGGGACGTCAGTATCATCGTTTATCGCTCAAATGTTAGCGTTAGTTTCGCTGCCGTTTTTCTTACAGACGGTATTAGATCGCAGTGAAGTAGCCACCGGATTATTGTTAACCCCATGGCCACTGGCAACCATGATCGCCGCGCCACTTTCGGGTTATTTACTGGAGCGTTTCCATGCTGGTTTACTTGGCGGTGTGGGCTTAGGGATATTTGCTTGCGGTCTATTTGGCTTAGTGTTGTTACCGCATAATCCAAGTGATTTTGATATTGTCTGGCGAATGGCTCTGTGTGGTTTTGGTTTTGGTATTTTCCAAACGCCGAATAATCACACCATTATTTCATCGGCTCCACGCGATCGAAGTGGTGGGGCTAGTGGTATGTTAGGCACGGCGCGCCTGCTTGGGCAAAGTGTCGGTGCGGCGCTGGTGGCGTTAATGTTTAATATGTTCCACGATAACGGCACTCACGCTTCGCTGATTTTAGCGGGCAGTTTTGCTGTTGTTGCTGCGGTTGTGAGTAGCTTGCGAGTGACGCAACCTCGAGTCGATTAAACCAGTACTTATAGCAATACAATCTTCAAATTGGGCTTGAGTGTTAACAGCATTTAAGCCCAAATTCAGATAACATCTGCCCTCTAAAACCGCTACACTATAGTGATATAGCAAATCCCTGTTTTATTTTTCCATTACTGAGATCTTCCATGCCATTTTCTTCTTTTGGGTTAAGCGATCCAATTTTAAAAGCCGTTGCCGAACAAGGTTACGATAAGCCAACCGACATCCAGACTAAATCCATTCCAGTGGTTTTACGCGGTGAAAATCTGATCGCAGCAGCGCAAACCGGTACTGGTAAAACCGCCAGTTTTGTATTGCCAATCCTAGAGATGCTAAGCAAAGGCCAGACGCAGCGTAAAAAACGTATTCGCGCGTTGATCTTAGTGCCAACTCGCGAACTTGCGATCCAAGTTGAAGAGAATATTCAAGCCTACGGAAAATACTTAGAATTGACGTCTCTTGCCATGTACGGTGGCGTCGATTATGCGCCACAAAAGCAAGCCTTGATTGATGGTGTGGATATTTTAGTGGCCACCCCTGGGCGTTTGATTGATTTATACGGTCAACATTCTGTTCATTTTGATGAAGTTGAAATGCTGGTGCTCGATGAAGCGGACCGCATGCTTGATATGGGCTTTATTGAAGACATCAACAAGATCATCGCACGTTTACCAGAAAATATTCAGAATCTATTATTCTCAGCCACGCTATCGAACCCAGTGCGTGATCTGGCTCGTACTGCCATTAATGATCCAACTGAGATCTCGATTGCCAAACACAGCGCCTCGAAAGATTCGATCAATCAATACATGATCACGGTAGATAAAGACAAAAAGTCTGCATTATTGACCCATTTACTCACCGAGCGTGATTGGTCTCAAGCGTTGATTTTCATCGGTACTAAACATGGCGCTGCCAAATTAGTCTCGCAACTTGAAAAGCGCGGCATTGCAGCAGAAGCTATTCACAGTGGTCGTAATCAAGCCTCACGCGCGCGGGTATTAGATGAGTTTAAAGCTGGAACCGTGAAGTATTTAGTTGCGACAGGCGTTGCAGCGCGTGGTATCGATATCGACGACCTGCCGTGCGTAATTAACTACGATATGCCATTCCCAGCCGATGACTATGTACACCGTATTGGTCGTACTGGACGTGCGGGTTCAAAAGGTGAAGCGGTATCTTTGGTATCACGAGACGACTTTAAAAACTTATGCATGATTGAAAGTCGTTTAGGGCACTTGATCAAGCGTAAAACCGTTGAAGGCTTTACTCCAATCAAAGACGTGCCAATTTCAGTCTTGAACTATGTGCCAAAGCATAAGCGCGCTAAGCAACAAGACTAAAACGCTGTTCTTTCTCTTGCTTTAGAGTTAAATCCCAAACGCCATGTTGTGACTCCTTGATTGAGGATCGCAGCATGGCGTTTTTTGCTATGTGGGATTTATTTCTTCTCAGAAAACGGTTATTGCGGAAACGAGGCACGAGTTATCCGTAATCTCTTAGATTAATGAAACTAGCGAGAAAGCGAGAATATTCAAGTATGGAACAGTCGTGGTTTATTTGAATATTGATTGAGTGGTGAGTTCACCACACAGCCTTCGGCGACCAACCTTTTTTCAACAGCCAAAAAAGGTGGCAAAAAGGCCGCTGCTAGAAATTTTGTTGTTCTTGGTTGCAATACTCTATTTTTGATAGCGGCTTAAAGCTCACATCCCTGTGCGCAAGAAGCCTCACCAATCATCCATGATTGTTGTATCAAATCGAGTATTTTCACCAAGCAATATTTAGGCAGTATTGGAACACTCTTACCTGTAAATCATGGAGTTAAGTTTCGTTATTTCGGAAACGAGGCACGAGTTATCCGTAATCTCATTAGATTAATGAAACTAGCGAGAAAGCGAAATATGGTATTTTCTTCGCTTTAGTTCTTGTACGGAATGATGAAATATTTATATTCTCGCTTTCCTTATAATATTAATTAAATGTTTAAAAAGGATTGTCATTAGCGTATTTTATGGTGACTAATTGAACAATTAGCAGTAACAATGTAGGTATTACATTATGAATGCTCTTTTAAATTCACGCTATTAACACACTTAGGGGAAAAAATGATATTTAGTATCAGAACGGCACTGATGGGTGATGCAGAATCAATTAGTAACTTAATTGTACCGCTGACACGAAAATACGTTTGTCCAGACTGCGATGTATCAGTGCATGATGTTTTACTAGCTTCGATGTCTACGGATAGAATTAAGTTATATTTATCGAGTAATTATTCATATTTAGTTGCGATATCTGATAATAACGAAGTGATCGGCGTTGTAGGTATTCGTGATAATTCTCACCTATTTCATTTGTTTGTTCATGATAGTTTCCAAGGTATCGGACTATCACGCAAACTTTGGGAGGTAGCTAAAAATCTAGCGATGAAAAATGGGAACAGAGGACGTTTTACTGTTAATTCAGCACTCCGTGCAGAGCAGATCTACAAAAATTTCGGATTTAATCGTATTGATGGTGTGAGGCGTGAAAAAGGTATGGTAGATATCCCGATGGTGATGGATAAAGTGTGCGGAGATGTTATTTCAACAGACTCTAGTTCTGTTATATAAAATCAAATGAAGCTCTCAATCAAAATCCTGCATTTCAAATCGGACACTGCGTGCTTGCGCCATGGTGCAGTCGGTGATGGCCATTAACTCATTTAATGTGATATCTGGATTACTTTGAATTAACGCTGCCAATTTATCGGCCATGCTGGGTGGTGGTTGACTATCTTCCTCTGAGATTAACGCTGTGTTTATTCCGTCGGTGATTTTTTTGATCAAATAACTCATCGTGTCTGGTTCGGTTGCGGTCAGGGTTTCGATTAATTCTGACAGCGGTTCGACTTCACCTTGCAGTTGCCAATTTCTTGAGCGACGAATACGTTTAAGTTCACACCCTAATTTGAGTGCGATGGTTTTTGCTTGTTTAACTCGAACACCACCAATGCGGTGGATGAGTGAGGGCAGTGCAATAGTGATCATGCGGCTATGATAAAGAAAAACGCCCACAATGACGATGGGCGATTTGGATGCGTTGGCGACGATTTAGTTCGGGCTTAACCCCAATGTAATATTTGCCACGGTTTACCTTGCGCTTGTTTTTCTAATCTTTCACATGGATTGACCAAATAAGCGAAATCGGCGTATTGACACAAAGGTAAATCATTGATCGAATCGGTGTAGAAATGCACGGCTGAGAAGGTTTCATGGTGCTGCTGACACCATTGTTGTAGTCGAGTTACTTTCCCTTGTTGATAAGTTGGCGTGCCTAGAATTGTGGCAGTAAATCGACCTTGTTGCTCAACCAAATCAATACCAATCGCATGTGGGATATCAATGCGTTTAGCGACCGCTGTTACTAGAAATGAAACCGAAGCGGAAATGATCAACATCACTTGTTGCCGTTGATGAAGTTGCTCAATTAATATTTTAGCTTGAGGGAACAATAAAGGCAGTATTTTTTCCTCAACACATTGATCGGCCAGTTGTGATACTTGTTGTACGCTTAAATGGCTGATCGGTTGAATTGAAAAGGCTAAATATTGTTGCATATCCAATTCACCTTTAGCATACAGCGCCATTAATCGTTTATCTTCGGTAATAAAACCTGGTTGAGTGGCAATGCCTTGCTCAACCAAAAACTCATGCCAAAGCATCGCGCAGTCGGCGTTGATTAATGTTTCGTCCATATCAAAAACAATCAATGAATTAGGCATTGTTACGCTCTCACGGGTTGAATTTCGTTAAGGTTAAATCGTAAATGCAATTGATGACCATTAGCAAGCAGCCTTTCTGATGAACGATTGAGTAAATCGACGGTTAAATGGCAATCTTGGCAGTTTTCCATCGCGACACGATAACGAATAACATTACCTAATAATTGCTGATGTTGAATGGTGGCTTTTAATGGCAGAGAAATATGCTCAGGATAATGACGACCCACTTCTTCGACATAGATTGATTCTGGGCGTATGGCGAGTTTCTTTTGGGTATCCATGTTGAACAGTTGTTTGGCTTGCTTGGCTTCCATTAAATTGTAATGACCCATAAACCCAGCCACAAATTCGTTTTCCGGTTGGGTGTAGATTTGCTCTGGTGTTCCTTGCTGTACAATTTCACCATTATTCATTAAGAAAATCCGATCGGACATGATCATCGCTTCTTCTTGATCATGAGTCACAAAAACCGTGGTGAGGTTTAACTCTTTTTGAATATCACGGATTTGCTGCCTTAAACGTTTTCGGATCTTGGCGTCGAGGGCTGAAAGCGGTTCATCGAGTAATAAAATTCTAGGCTTAACCACTAACGCGCGTGCAAGGGCGACTCGTTGTCGTTGTCCACCTGATAATTGATGCGGGTAATAGGCTTCTTTGCCGGATAAATCGACCAATTGGATCACTTTTTCGACGTCTTTTTTAATGGTGTTGGCATCAAGTTTTTTCATTTTTAAGCCAAAGGCAATATTGGCTTCGACCGTCATATTAGGAAAAAGAGCATAAGATTGAAACACCATACCGATGCCTCGCTCTTGTGGGGTTTGATGAGTAATATCCTCACCATTTACTAATATCGTGCCATTATCGACCGGATTTAAACCCGCTAGACTGCGCAGTAAGGTGGATTTTCCGCAACCACTTGGCCCAAGTAAGGTAACAAATTCACCTTGTTTTATGCCAAATTCAATACCTTCAAATACGGTATTTTGACCAAAGCGTTTTGTGAGATTGGAAACGGTGACGTAATCTGTTTTTGAATAGGTATTCATGATTTTTCCTCTTGGCTAAAGCGACTGGCAAGCCAAGTCATTACAAAAATAAATAAGAAATAGGTCATCACTAAAGCAGAAGTAAAGTGGCCGCTGGTTTGACGCATGTTGTAGAGATAAATTTGCATGGTTTCAAAGCGCGTACCGACCAAAATATTGGCAAATACGAACTCGCCTAATAAGAAAGAGAATGAGATAAACAAAGAAGCCAATAGCCCTTTTTTCAAGTTAGGCAACACAATTAAAAAGAAAGCTCTTGGGGTGCTGGCGCCAAGTAAATGCGCTGCATCCATTAAGTCGTGTAAATTGATGGCGCTAAAGCTGTTGGAGATCGCGCGATACATGAAAGGCAAGGCGATGGTGAAGTAAGTGCCAATCAAAATCCAAGGGGTGCCAACCAATGGAATGGCGCTGTCGGAATAAAGTTGTAATAAACCGACTGATGACACCACGGGCGGCACCGCAAATGGCAGTAATATCAAAATGTTCATTACTTTATCCATTTTTGGGAAGTAATAAAACACCACGAAAATAGTCGGCAGAATTAACACCACACTCAAGAGTAGTGAGCTAAAGCCTAAGATTAACGAGCGCCCAAATGCAGCAATAAATCGGTCATCGGTTAATAATTGATAATACCAATCAAAAGTTAAACCGTCGGGTAATATGGTGGCTCCCCAACGGGATGAAAATGAATACAACAGTGTGGCAAGGATCGGTAATAACATGACCCCAACAATGCCGTAAACGATAAATTTATGGATCAATACACTGGAAGATGAAGGGAGCATCGTTTTAGTGTTTAACATGGTAACTCCTTGAAATTAACCATTGATTAATCACAGTAATAAAGGCTAACAAGGCAAGCAGTAATACTGAAATTGCCGCAGCTAAATTAGGCTCTAGGAATAAATCTCCCGATACCAGACTGGCAATGCGTATGGTGACAAGGTTGTAACTGCCACCGGTTAACGCATACACGCTGGCATACGCGCCAATTGCATTGGCAATTAAAATGATAAAGGTTCCTAGCAATGCAGGGGTTAAAACTGGCAGCGCGATCCGCCACCAATATTGATAGGTGTTGGCTCCCAGTAACGCGGCGGCTTCTTTCCAATCGGGTTTTAGGCTGTCAAAAGCGGGATAGAGCAGTAATACCGCTAATGGAATTTGGAAGTAAACATAGATGGCTAATAATCCCCATTTTCCGTAAAGATTAAAGTCATCGATCAATCCATATTGCTTTAGTAACAAGGTGAGCGCGCCATTCACGCCTAGAATAATGATAAAAGCGAATGAGAGCGGCACTCCGGAAAAATTACTGCTCATATTGGTAAAGGCAATCACACAATCACGGATCTTATTGTCTAGATGTCGTAATGACGAAACCAGTAAAGCGGCGATCACTAAACCTAAAATACTCGCCCAAGCGGACAACCAAATACTGTTACTGAAACCTTGCAGCATAAACTTAGAATTAAGAATGTCATGATAATTTGTTACCGACCATTCACCGTCATAAATAAAGCTATTGACCAAGACCCAAAACATGGGCGCTAGTTGAAATAAATAGAAAACCACTGAGAATGGAATAAACCACAGTGCAGGCTTAAAGCGCTTCAACCAAACCGACATTGTTGATTTAACGGGTTTACTTGCTGGATTGTTAGAGCCGTTTTCGGATTGTTTTTCATAGTGTGCTTCAGCTTTTTTTACTGATAACTGGCTGATATCAATACTACTTCTGGTCATGGTTTGAGGCCGTATTGTTGGTTGATGAAGACGCTGCCAATGTACAGGTGGCATCGGTCGTAAAAAAGGACGAGTAATAAGCCTTGTTGTGGTTTAACCCCAGCAATTGGCATACGCTGCCACAGATCTCAGTTTGTTTTATTGTTGCAGGGAGTGCCTCTTTATTGGTTGGAGCTTGATGGTTAAACGCATCGCCAATCACAAATAAAGGCACTTCTCGTTCCTGTGGCAAAATACCGCCATGAGACAAATCATTATTCATACCGTGATCACTAGTGACCAATATTTGATAGCCATCGCTTAACCACTGGTCGATGTAATTGGAAAGGTGGATATCGGCAGCGCGAGCGCAGTTACGATATTGGCGCGAATCTAAGCCAAATTTATGCCCTGTATCATCAATGTTCATTGGGTGTATTAACAAAAAATCGGGTTGATAACGGCGACGTAAATAGTCGGCATCAAGAAATAACGCTTCATCGGGATAATGGTCCCAGTGATAAAAATAACCATGTTGAATATTCATCGATGTATTATGAGTAAATCTATCTCGAACTGCATCATAAGGGGCTTGGTTGTACAACTCGCTCATCCAATGATAGGCAGCAGCAGCGGTTACTTTCCCTTGTTGCTTGGCTAAACTGAATACGGACTCATGCTTAGATAAGCGAACAATTTGATTATTCACGATGCCGCTATCTACAGGTCGAACGCCGGTTAAAAGGCATTCATAAAGAGGCCGAGACATTGAAGGTAGCTCGGATTGAAGTTGAAATAGTGTTGCTCGATTTTGCTCAATTAATCCATTTAAGTAGCCCATACAATCATGAGCTACTTGGTAATTGAGGCCATCGAGGAGCACTAAGATGACCTTGTGATTCATGCTATTTCCTACACTATTGCTGACTGATTAACACGTTTTCTTGCCATTGACGCGGCAATTGACGGGCTGATTTTTCCCATGCCGCAAAGTCGCTGACTGGGTGAACATGAGTGTATTGAGAGTTAGGCAATAATTTATCTTGAATCGCTTGTGGCAACTTAACACTGGTGCGGATAGGGCGGGCATAACCATCGGCTAAATTGATTTGGCCTTTATCGCTAAAGATATATTCACGCGCCAGTTTGGCGGCATTCGGGTTTTTAGCGTATTTATTGATGATGGTGGTGTAACCGGAAATAACTGAACCGTCTTGAGGAATGCTCACCGTAAAACGGCTACGGTCGATTTGGTCACGGTAGTTAAGCGCATTGAAATCCCACAAAATGGCAACTTCGACTTCGCCTTTTTCAAGGTTAGCAACACTTGGGTCGGTAAAAGATAAACGACCTTGTTTAGCGAGTTTGGCAAATAAATCAAGCGCAGGTTGCAGGTTTTTCTCACTGCCACCTTTAGCGAAGGCTGCCGCTAGAACGGCGTTATTGGCTTGCGCGGCAACACCCACATCTCCTACGGTGACTTTGTAATCGCCTTTTAACAGGTCATCCCATGTTTTTGGTGGGTTTTTAACCAGATTATTATTGGAAATAAAAGAGATAGTGCCGGTATAAGCCAGTGCCCAATTACCTTCTTTGTCTTTTGCCCAATCTGGGATGCTGTCCCATGTGGTCGGTTTATATGGTTGAGTGACACCTTTTTTGACCGCGATACGTGCAAATGCAAAACCGACATCACCAATATCGGCGGTGGCGTTGTTTTTTTCGGCATCAAACTTTGCGATCTCTTGCGCCGAACTCATATCGGTATCTTGATGCTTTAAGCCATATTGTTGTTGCAAGTCTTGCCAAGTGCCTTTCCAGTTAGCCCAAGTATCTGGCATGCCAATACTGTAAACCTGACCTTCTTTTTTAGCGGCATCAATTAAAGGTTGGATGTCATTATTTTGGGCGAAAGTATGGGCAGAAAAAAGCGTTGCCATTAAAGTGGTACTGATTAACAAACGTTTCATAGTGTCGATTCCTTTGGACTAGGTCAGTAAATACAGCGTGGTAAGTAAGTACATAACGCATCCTAGACAACAAATGTGACACTTTGCCTGCAGTTATCTTTCAGTTTTTAGTTGATTCGATGTCATTTATATTTCATTTCATTTTTTAAGCATCACCTATTAACAAATTTAACTATAATATTCATAGTGGCTATGATTTATTTTGAGGTAATGATGTTATCCATTTTTGATATTTTTAAGATAGGCGTTGGGCCGTCCAGTTCTCACACCAATGGCCCTATGATCGCAGGGTTTCAATTCAGTCAATTAATGCAACCGCACTTAGACAATGTCAGTCGTATTCGGGTCGATTTATACGGTTCATTGTCGTTAACCGGCATTGGTCATCATACCGATCGAGCAGTAATTCTGGGCGTGCTGGGGAATCGTCCCGACGCCATTGATATCGCTGCGGCCAATCAAACTTTAAAGGTGGCATTAGAGCGTCAGCAGTTAGCTTTAAGTGACACGAATAGCATTGAGTTTGATTACGATAGCGACATTCAATTTCTTAAAACCAACTTACCTCTGCATGAAAATGGCATGGTGATCACCGCGTTAAATAAACATGATCAAGAGCTAGTCAGTGAAATTTATTATTCGATCGGTGGCGGGTTTATTCTTACCTCGACTCAAATGCAAAATAGAGGAAAAGAGGAAACGGTGGCGGTGGAGTTTCCTTTCCATGACGCCGAATCGATGTTGCAACAAGCGGATAGCCATAACTTATCGTTAGCCAAAATGGTGTTGCGTAATGAATTGTCATTTTTTGAAATGGACGCCATTCGGACTAAATCAGATCAAATTTGGCAAGTGATGAGTCAGTGCATGCAACGCGGTTTTGAAACGGAAGGTATTTTAGACGGCGGATTAGGGGTGGTACGTCGTGCGCCAAACTTACGCATGCGTTTAGAAAGTGGCTCCCATTTAAGTACCGATCCAATGGAAATTATGGATTGGATTAACTTGTTCGCCTTTGCCGTCAGTGAAGAAAATGCCGCGGGTGGTCAAGTGGTGACTTCTCCTACCAATGGTGCCGCTGGCGTGATCCCTGCAGTATTGATGTACTATCATCGTTTTATTGAAGCGTTAAATACCAATAAGTTAATCGACTTTTTTGCAATTGCAGGGGCGATCGGCATTTTATACAAAACCAATGCCTCGATTTCTGGTGCGGAAGTTGGCTGCCAAGGTGAGATCGGCGTGTCATCATCGATGGCTGCGGCTGGTTTAGCCGCGTTATGCGGTGGCACTAACGAGCAAATTTGCGTGGCGGCAGAAATTGCAATGGAACATTCACTCGGCATGACTTGCGATCCGATTGGCGGCTTAGTGCAAGTGCCCTGTATTGAACGTAACGCTATGGGCGCAATGAAGGCCATCAATGCTTCGCGTATGGCATTAAGGCGCAACAGTAAAAGCGTGGTATCGCTAGACAAAGTGATCGCGACCATGTTTGAAACCGGCAAAGACATGAACCGAAAATACCGAGAAACCTCACTCGGCGGCTTGGCTTTGATCCATTTAGCGCCCCCATGTGAGTGATGTCCTGAATGGGTGAATTTACACTGTAAAGAGTGGTTTTTTGGGAGAGCGAATATCCGGCCGCGATTCATGCCAAATAGCGGCCAAGTTCGGTTTTATACGCTAGCAAAAAATAACGCAGGGCTAATGTTATATTTAGAAGAAATGGCTTGGATGTGTTCTTTGGTTAGCTTTCGCGACCCATTTAAGATCATCGATACCAAGCTTTTTCCGCCGATAACATCTTTTAGATCGTCAGCTTTCAATTGGTATTGATCCATTAATACTCGCAAAGTCGCAACGCCGTTATCTAAACCTTCAATCCGACGATTAAATTCGGCAAACTCATCCGCATTATCTTCCCAACGCTCTATTGATACTGCGAGAACTTCGATTAAAGGCTTATAAAGATCATACTCCTCAATGAGTTCTTCCATCAGCGCTAATGCTTCTGTGTATTCTTCATCGTTGGAGATATGACCGACAAAGCTTGCCATGGTAAATAGTTCTAATGCTGTTGATTTTAGTTGATTGAAATTTTTCATTTGGACTCCTTGGCATACCTTGAGCATAGCTTGTCGTATTCAGCATGAGGGACAATACACTTTACGAACATTCGATGATCTCTAAATTCAATGAAGGTGATTAGACGTAAATTATTGCCACCGATATCTAAAACATACCATTTATCTTTGTATTTAAAGTTATCTAAACTAGGGTATACATTTTTCATCTCTAAAGGATTTGAGAAGTTGTTATTTTTTAATGATTTATATAATGCATCGATCGCGGTAGCATCATTAGGATATTTTCGAGATGCATCACTAAATGGCTTTCTTGATATGACGTGCATAAAACCCCTCTTGGTTCACTAAATGTGAATATAGCATCAAATTACACCATTCACAAATTGTGAACCCAGTTGTTATTCGACGCGATTGTTATTAAATACAATAGTTATTAAATACGACTGCTATTTATGTTCCTTAAATTCGAGTCTTAGTGATAAAAGTTCAGCTTTGATCCGTGCTAACATGCCACTACTTCTAACTTCCGACCTACATGCCATTTTATGCTGATTTTCGCGATTGCTTTTCTATTACTACTTAGCCCTATCACGCTGCTGATTGTTGTCCATCAAGGGCTAAGCCGTGCGCTTGGGCGTAAGATTGCGCAGCGTCCTTTGTCTAAAGGGATGTTTTATGCATCGGCGATGTTTGGGACGCCATTGCATGAGTTATCCCACGCGGTGATGGCGTTGTTGTTTAGGCATAAAATTCACAAGATAAAATTTTTCCAGTTTGGTCAAGATGGACGCTTAGGTTATGTCGAACATAATTGGAATCGACGCTCGATATATCAATCGGTAGGGATGTTCTTTATTGCGATAGCGCCCATGCTGGTGGCGATGTTGGCACTATGGGGGCTGGCGACTCATCTTGACATTCACTTAGTTGAATCCAGTCGCCGTCACTTATTTACCCCATCATTGTTAGAGTTGGTCTCGTCGATTTGGCAGCATGCGTTGATGTTATGGGGGCAGATTTTTACTTTTTCGACCACCAGTTGGCTCAATGTCTTGTGGTTATTATTGGCCTCATTGGTGTGTTTTCATTGCGTGCCGAGTACTGCGGATTTTAAACACGCATTGAAAGGGGGCCTGCTGGTTGGCGCGGTATTATGCGCGGCATGGTTTGCCTCGATTTACTTACTATCCAATCAAAGCGAACTACTTGGTTGGACGTTTCATGTGTGGCTGAACATCTCAGCTTTTACCTTAGTGATCTCGGTTTTAACTATGGTTTGGTGGTTGGTATTGTGGTTGTTGAGTTTGGTGGGTTAATCTGAAAGGTTTTCTTTCTGCTGTTCGCTATCAAGTTCATTGATAAACGAGTCAAAATCATGATCAGCAATGCCGCTTTTTTCACCTTTAATAAGTAAGTGCTTTAATGTATCCACTCGTTTCAACATCAACCCCGCTCGAAATCCTGTTTTGACTTTGCTGTTAGGAAACAAAAGATACTCGGCATTTTCTTTGACCATATATAGTGTGTTTTGGTCACTGGCAAGTAGGGTGCCTTGTTTAAACTCGGTGAAGTTGTGACTGTTTTCATTGATATTAAAGCGAAACTGGTCAGTCACTTTGGTCAGTTGTTGTGCCACTTTATATATGATTGGCGCCGCTTTTTGATCGGGATTGGTGCTTGAGAAGTTATTGTTTATTAAATGGATCAAGCCGTTGCGGATGCCTTCAAACTGGCTTAAATCATTACTGCCAAAAGGAAGCGCTTTACCAAGTTCTAAGGTGCAACTTTCGGCATTAAATAGATGGCTGGTAAAATAACTAAAGGTCGAGGCAGGGGCATGATTGATCACCAATGCTTCTAATCCTACGCTTTGTAACCAGTTCATTATACTTGGGCAATATTGCCCTGACTCAACAAAAGGCAATAAACCAAAACGAATGTGACGGGAAGGTTTGATCGCGGTATGTAAGTCAAAATGCCAACGTGAGTGTTGGGGCTCTGCCTGATAGAATTCACCGACTTGTTGTTCTAATTTTTCTGCACGTAGGGTTTCAAGATTGGACGAATGGTTGGCATGAGCGCCACAAAATAAACGATTTAAGTCGATATCAATATAACGCTCACCTAGCCGCATCGCATTCAGGTTGCCTAAAATCACCATTAAACGAACCTTGAGAGGGTATTGTCCGGTGAGTAAACCTTGTACTAACTCAGAAACAATTTCCACTGGGGCAGTTTCATTGCCGTGTATGGCGCACGAGATCACCACATCTTTATCAATGCTATGTTCTAAATCTGGTTTGCCACTCACATCTTGAGTCGGTTCAAAGACAATTATACCGGTGTCTGGGCGGTGCCAATTTATCGACGATGCGCTGCTCTTTATTGTTCCAGACGCGGATGATATATCATCACCTGCAAGTGATTCGGCTAAAAAATCAAACATACCCTTCCTTGTTGGTTCTTTTCATAAAACATGTTCACTTCGCCTGTTTATCCATAATTTAAATAGATAGACAGGCGATGTTGCTAAGATTGAAATGAATAGATTGAGCCTAAACTCATGATCTTAGTCAGTTCATCTAAGGCGGTATAATTTTCGATTAATAATTGTGGATCGGCTAAGTCGGCTTCACTTAAACGGTCGCGGTAATGGCTATTTACCCAAGCGGTTAACGCAGTGTAATTGCTGTCGGTGAGCATGGCTTGCGGATTGGTGGCATCAAGTTCGGCTTGGTTAAGCACCACTCGCAAGCGTAAACAAGCAGGCCCACCGCCATTGCACATACTTTCGCGTAAGTTAAACACTCGGACTTCATTGATTGGGCCACCGCTTTGGATGAGCTCGTTTAAGTAGTGCCACACGCGAGGGTTATTTTTTGATTCTTCGGGCACCACAATTAACATGTTGCCATCGGGTTTAGTCAGTAATTGGCTGTTAAATAAATAGGTTTTTACTGCATCCTCCACACTGACTTTCGCGGTGGGCACTTCAATGGGCATAAATTGCGCCCCAAGGTTTTCAAGTTTGTGATGGATCTCATTAAACGCCTGAGCTTGATTTAAAAACGCTTGTTGATGATGAAATAATACATTGCCATTGCTGACTGAAATCACATCGTTATGAAACACACCTTGATCAATCACATCGGGATTTTGCTGTACAAACACGGTCTTATTGTCATCGAGTTGATGCAACCTTGCCACGGCTTGACTGGCTTCTTTGGTTTGGCGAGCAGGGTATTTGGTTGGTTCGACGTATTTCGCATCAGCTTGGACGCCATATTTTTGGCAGCCATAAACAAACACTTCGACTCCAGATGCACCATGCTCAGAACATAAACGGTTGTGATTGGCTGCGCCTTCATCCCCCCAAATACTTTGCTGAGGCAGAGCGGCGTGATGCTCAAAGTGCTGCTGATTGGCAAAAATAGCTTGCAGTGCATTGCTGGTGGTTGGCGCTTCAATCGCACGGTGAAACTTATTATTCAAGTTGGCCACAGTAAAATGCACTTTGTGATTAGCAGTATCTGAAGATGGTGACACCGTTGCTGCATTGGCGACCCACATTGAAGAGGCGGAACCCACGGCTGCTAGAAGATGTGGCGCTGTTTTGGCGGCTTGTTGCAATACGTTGGCATCATTGCCGCTAAAACCTAATGACCGCAGTGTTTTGACGCATGGGCGTTGTTGCGGCGGCAATACACCCTGTTTGAAGCCAAGGTCGGCCAGCGCTTTCATTTTATCTAGCCCTTGCAACGCCGCTTGTTTCGGATTAGCGATGGCATTTTTATTTGAGGTTGAAGCGACATTACCAAACGACAACCCCGCATAGTTGTGAGTTAGCCCAACCAAACCATCAAAATTAACTTCGTATGCTGACATGCGGCATCCTTGTGCTGTGTGAAACGTAAAATTTCACAGTTAAAAACGTAAACCCGGTAAATTGCTTGCTGGCATTGTGAGTGTTTCCGATTCCACCGATGCCATCGGCCACGCGCAATAATCCGCAGCATAATAAGCACTAGCGCGATGATTACCCGACGCGCCAACCCCACCAAATGGCGCATTACTGGATGCGCCAGTTAATGGTTTATTCCAATTTACAATACCCGCGCGAGCTTCAATTAATAGTTGGTCATAATCGCGGCGTTCAGTTGAAATTAAACCGGTCGCTAAACCAAATCGAGTTTGATTGGCAATCTCGATCGCTTGATCAAAATCTTGATAGCGAATAACGCTCAGCAAGGGACCAAAGTATTCTTCATCAGGTAGGGCATTCACTTGAGTCACATCAATAATGCCAGGGGTGAGAAAGGCGGTATCGGGCGTGGGTTTTGTCATTTCAAGTAAGGATTTCGCTCCTAGATCGCAGAGCTGTTGTTGAACCGTCATCATATTTTCGGCGGCTTGATTGGAAATAACGGGCCCCATAAATGGCGCAGGATCGGCGTTCCATGCTCCGACTTGAATATCTCGGCTCACTTCAACTAAACGTTGGATAAAGGCATCACCTTGCGCGCCTTCACGCACCAATAATCGACGCGAACAGGTGCAACGCTGCCCAGCACTAATAAAAGCGGATTGGATCGCGATATTGACCGCAGCATCAAGTTGCTCGAATGACTCAACAATTAATCCATTATTGCCGCCCATTTCAAGCGCGAGAATCTTCTCAGGTTGCCCGGCCAGTTGACGATGCAAGTGATAACCGGTATTGGCGCTGCCGGTGAATAATAAGCCATCAATACCAGTATGATTGGAGAGCGAGATACCGGTGTCTTTAGCGCCTTGGATCAGGTTGATGACGCCATTGGGTAGGCCTGCTTTTTGCCAAATTTCCAGCGTACGTTGCGCGGTCCACGGGGTCAGTTCACTCGGTTTAAATACCACGCAATTACCGGCTAATAATGCTGGAACAATATGACCATTCGGTAAATGGGCCGGGAAATTATAGGGACCAAAGACCGCTAAAACGCCGTGCGGTTTGTGACGTAATACCGCTTGTCCGTCGGGCATTGGGGTGATTTTTTCTCCCGTTCTTTCATGATAAGACTGAATTGAAATCGCCACCTTGTTGATCATGGCTTGCACTTCGGTTCTGGCTTCCCATTCTGGCTTGCCGGTTTCTTGGGAAATAATCGCGGCTAACGGATGGTGCTCATTTTTTAACTCTTGTGCAAAACGCTCTAAAATTTCAATGCGTTGCTTCAATTCGGTTTTTGCCCAAGATGGAAAAGCTTTTCTGGCGGCTTGGATCGCTTGAGAAACCTCTTGTTCGCTTGCCTCAGTACCTTGCCAGATTGTGGCATTATCACTTGGGTTTTGTTTGGAAAAATGAATGCCACTGCCCGTTAGCCATTGTCCGTCGATAAAATGAGAAGGCTGTATCATGAGTTGTTCTCCTGTTTATGAAGTTGAACGAATCGGATCGGATCGCCATCTTGCACTTTTAATGCTTCGGCTTGAGCCAGAGAGATGGAAATATGGGTATCATCAATTAATGGCTCACCAATCACCGCGCGGAAATCTTGGTATTTATCATTGCTCATCAAGATGGTGTGATCGCCGGTTAAATTAGATGGGTCGGTAATGCGAACTTGTCGATGCTGGCTGTCTCGCACCACGCGCAGATCTTTGGTGTAGGCTTCAAGGGTCGGCCCGGCATCAAAAATATCGATGTAGCCTTCATAGCGCATGCCTTCATTTTCTAAAATTCTGCGTGCTGGCGCAGTGCTTGGGTGCACTTCTGCCATTACCGCTTTGGCCTCATCGGTTAAGAAATCCACATATAAGGCATGTTTAGGCATCAGCTCAGCAATAAAGGCTTTTTGCCCAATCCCTGTTAAGTAATCGGCCTGACTAAATTCAATCGCAAAGAAATGGCGACCTAAGCTTTCCCAGAACGGCGATTGATCGTTTTCATCGTGCATACCGCGCATTTCAGCGATCAGTTTTTCGGAAAATTTATCCTGAAATTGAGCAATGAACATTAAGCGGCTTTTAGACAGCAAGTGACCATTCATATTTTCGCGATAGTCAGGGTCGAGGAATAAAGTGCACAATTCACTATAGCCTGTGTGATTATTGGTAAGCACTAAGGTCTTCATTTGAGTGTAAACACCAAGCTCTTTCGAGGCGTGAACTTGAGTGCCAACATGAAAGTTATACCAAGGTTCATCTAATCCAATAGCAACTTCAATGCCGCAAATACCGACGGCTTTTTGAGTATCCGTATCTTCTAAAACAAACAAATAGCCTTGTTCGGCAGGCGTAGCATCACCAGTCCAAGTATTTAACACTCGCGTTAATCGCGCTAATAACCGCTCTTCATTTTGCGGAAGAGAGGTAAAGCCGGTGCCCGTTTTGGTGGCAAAATCTAAGATGGCTTGCTTGTCATTGATATTAATGGGTCTAATTATCATCATATTGGGTTTCATTCCTTGAATTTACTCTTGGTATTTGAAGCCACAGCTTTTCAAATAGTCGAGTAATGATCGGGTTCGCTGATAAACATCGGGCTTACTTACAAAGCGAGACACCAGAGTGATTGATCTTGAGTTAAATGCGCCTGATGTGCGTGTTCTTGAGTGACATGCAATTGTTCACCTTGTAATACACCTTCAATAAAGCACGATCGAAAACCTTGGCTATCGGTAATGCCAATTAAATAGCGGTGGGTTTGTTTGATTTTGTTATTAATGCTTTCTTTTATTTTCAGGCTGACAGATTGCTTTTTCTGCCAGATATCAAGCGCATGCCTAGGGGCAGCAAAAATAGGCCCAGCATCGAATATTTCGACGTATTTATCTGAGTTAAACCCTTGTTCGCTTAACAAGTGACATTGTCTTTCGGTGCGAGGGTGATTTTGTCCCATCACAGATTGCGCTTCAGGAGCGATAAGTGGCACATACAATGGATGATGAGGCATTAGTTCGGCAATAAAGGTGCTGGCTTGAGTACCATGATGTTCTTCTACTTGATGGTAATTGAGGTTGATGAATTTACGCCCAACATGCTCCCAAAATGGCGCTCGACCATTGTTATCAAATACGCCCGGTAATACCGCCATCCAATTACGAGAAAATCGCTCTGGGTAAGTGGTCATAAATAACAAGCGACCCAAAGTAATTAACTCCAAACAATGACGGTAAATATCTTGTTCAGAGGGATCGGCCTGCGAACTATCGGTGACGTTTGGCAGCACATAGAACGAACACAATTGAGAGTGATCGCTGAGATCGTGGCTGAGTGTCAGTGCATGGATGCGGCTGTGTACATTGAGCTGGCGTGATGAATGGATCAAGGTGTCATTCCGAAACGCATAAAACGGCGCTTCATACCCAGCCAAAGCATTAATCGCGCCGGTTCCGACGAGTTTTTTATTCCTTGAATCCTCTAATACAAAGAAATAAAACTCTTCTCCAGGACAAAATACGTCTTGCTCGAATGCTGAAATAGAACGTTCGATTTTTTGCAATAATGCCTCACGATCCGCAGGTAAGGTATATACCATTGGGCCGCTGATTTTTGCCAAGGCTAGAATCGATTCAATGTCATTCAATCTTGCCGGACGCAGTATCATCATAATTATGATCCTTGACTAAGGTAAGCTCCGAGCGCGGCTTCTAAGCGATCTAAACCGGTATCAACTTCTTGCGCGGTAATATTTAACGCAGGGGCAAACCGCACTACATCAAGTCCGGCAATTAACATCATCAAACCATGCTCTGCAGCAATATTACTGATCAACTTTGCTTGGCCTTTATGGGCATCATTCAATTCACAGCCAATTAATAAGCCGACACCACGGAAGGTTTTAAAGAGGTCAAATTTTTGATTGATTTGAGTCATGCGGTCAATAAATTGATCATGACGATCTTTTACCGCCTGTAAGAATTGCGGTTTATTCACTTCTTCAAGCACCGCGCCACCAATTGCGCCTGCCATTGGGTTGCCGCCATAAGTGGTGCCATGAGTGCCAATCGCTAATGATGGCGCAAATTTATCGGTCGTCAGAATGCCGCCGATAGGGAAGCCGCCACCCAGAGCCTTAGCGGTGGATAAAATATCCGGTGTCACGTTGTAATGCATGTAAGCATATAACTCACCTGTGCGGCCGACACCGGTTTGTACTTCGTCATAAATCAGCGCGGCGCCATGTTCGTCACACAGTTTGCGCAGGCCTTGTAAGAATGAAGTATCCGCTGGGATCACGCCACCTTCGCCTTGGATTGGTTCGACAATTACAGCGCAAGTATTGTTATTAATGACGGCTTTGGCGGCGGCTAAATCGTTATACTCCACATGATTGATCCCACCTGGAAGCGGAGCGAAATCTTGGGAGTATTTAGGTTGCCCGCCAGCAGAAACGGTAAAGAGGGTACGACCATGGAAGGCATTGTTAAACGCAACAATTTGGTTTTTGTGCTCACCAAAATGGTCACGAGCGTATTTACGCGCCAGTTTTAATGCCGCCTCATTGGCTTCAGCGCCGGAGTTACAAAAGAAAACTTTATCAGCAAAAGTGCTTTCGACTAACTGACGCGCCAGCTTGAGGATCGGCTCATTAGTGTAACCATTGCCGGTATGCCATAACGCCTCTGCTTGTTCAGTCAATGCACGTTTAAGTTTCGGATGGGCATGTCCCAAAACATTGACTGCAATACCACCGGCAAAGTCGATGTAGTCTTTGCCATTTTGATCCATGACCACCGAGCCTTTACCTGAAACAGGAATAAACGGGGCAGGAGCATAAGTCGGTGTCATATATTGATCGAAATCGCTGCGAGTTGCTTGGTTCGCCATTGTCTTAGCCTTATTTTTTGACCCAAAACCATTGAAGGCATAGCTTCAAGTTAGATGGGTATAGTCCATTAATTGACCTAGATTACGTTAGCAGAACAAGGAATACGTTCAGATATGCGACCAATATGTATATATTTAACGCTTTTGTAACATTGAAAGGTTGGCGAATTGCTCTTTCAATAGCTTGCTGCAGGATTTCTTCGAGGGTATAGACAAAACCATTGCTGCAATAGAGGGGAAATAATATGCGAGCAAAAATCGGAATAATGTCTGAAAAGCTCATTCGTATGAGGCTACTGGCAATTGCTCAAGGTAAATACAAACCTCAATCAAATGAACCTAAAGTTTGGTACACATCAATTAACGCAGTTTCTCAGATCCTCTGCCCTGAGAATATCGCCTTATTACGTATGATTGACTCTGAAAGACCTGATAGTTTAACTCAATTGTCCGAGTTAACAGGGCGCGCTAAATCTAACTTATCAAATACACTTAAAGCATTAAACGAAAAAGGTTTTGTGCGCTTAGAGCAAGGTCATGGTAAGTCAATTAAACCAGTCGCCTTGTTTACAGACTTTGAAATTGTCACAGATTCAGAGCTTGAACATTACTTACTTCAGCTTTCAATAGCTCAGTTAGCAGCCTGATTTATAACTCTAACTTGCCGCTTTGGGTTGGTGTTTTTGCTCAAAAGCGATTTAGTACTTCACTGTATATCAAAGCAACAGCCCGCCCCAGCCCTCCCTTGCCTGACAATTCAGATGTTTAACGGCAATGCATCTGGTAAAGGGAGGGGGTGGTTGAGTTGTCGTGGTTATTTCAACGCTCACCAAGCAAGCCCTGACTCTCGATACTCGAGAACGGAAGATAAAGATTAAAAGCGAGATCACGGATAACTCCTCCCTCGTTCCCGAGATGACTGATTTTGTTGGTAAATCCCCGTCATTCCATGCGTGAGTCTAAGCGAATAGACAGGGAATCTCGCTTTTCCATTCTTACTTTTAAATGCCTAATGCTCTAGTTGAAAACTCGTTCTAATACGTTGAACCATAGTAGCTTATTTGAATCTTGATATCGTGACGAGTCCATCGCACAGCCTTCGGCGACCAACCTTTTTTCAACAGCCAAAAAAGGTGGCAAAAAGGCCGCTGCTAGAAATTTTGTTGACCTTGGTTACAACACTCTACTTTGATAACGGCTTCAACCGCACATCCATGTGCGCAAGAAGCCTCACCAATCATCCATGATTGGTGTATCAAATCGAGCCTTTCCACCAAGCAAAATTTAGGCAGGGTTGGAGCGTTACTACACCATTCCTAGTTAAGACTAAAATTTTGCTCAATACATTAAGTATTCTTCTGAAAGGTAAATCGTCTTCTGTCTCGTTCTGTATGTCTATACAGTTATAATTCGATTTTTTTGGTAATAAGCGGTTTTGTGTGAAAGCGAGAACTTATGCTTAGATGTGATTTGATATATTTCATGATAAAGCATTGTTAATTAACCATAATATATAAACATTGAAAGTTCACACCTGTCACAACTGGCTCGCTAAACTCAGTTCTCGCTTTCTCCATCGCATAAAATCGGCTAAATGCTTTTAAAAAACTGTTATTAGAGTATCTTATGGGAATAAATGAAGTGATTAGCAGCGATCGTGTGTAAAATCCATTCGGGTTTATCCGAATTTCTTGCTAATACACTGTTATATGCCAAGGAGGCACTATGCCAATATCGTCACTAAAAGAAGCTATTGAATCTCAAATTGAGATAAACCAATTCTTGTCTAAAAATGGAATTCGAGATTTAGTAGGTGATTACGGTGAATTTCTTGTTTTAGAAGCCTTAGGCGGAGAAAAGCAAACTGCTGTTACGCAAGGATTTGATATTAAGAACAAAAAATTCGGTAAAATAGAAGTCAAAACAAGGAAGTATGAACTTAAACAGGACGGCAGTATTAAGAAAGAAAATCGTGCTGTTGGGTTTAAAGGCAAAGAAGAACAGTTTGATTGGTTAGCCCATATTGTTCTGGACGTAAACTTTAAGGTTGTTAAGGCATGTTTAGCTGTTTACGCTGAAGTTTGGCCCGAAGTCCAACGAACGAAAGATAAAATAGGCTTTGCTACATCTTCAAAACTTGAAAGTAGTATTGATATCACTTTAAAAATTCAAGATGCTCAAATGTCATTGAATAAAGGCATATAACAAGTTGCTCAAACGGACACGTACAGTTTGCTCGCGCTCCGCGCATTATAGCAAATTGTACTTAGCCGCTTAGCAAAGCGTTAGATTTCAGGAGCAAGAATGCAAATAGACCTTCAAACACTTTCGCAAAACCCATATATAACCTTGGGCAGTTTCGCCTTAGCCCTATTTGGTATTGTTTTGGCAATTATTTTCTATGTCAGATCTAAAAAAGATAAGACACCTTGTTACGACTCTTCAAGCAACACAATTATAGAAGGCTTGAACCAAGCTCTTGATGGATTAGAAGTGCATTATAAAGGTCAGGCCCAAGAGCGTGTGTGCGTTACCAAATTAGTACTCTGGAACGCTGGGCGAGATACGATTGATAAATCTGACTTGGTTGAAAGAGACCAGCTAAGAGTAGTTACTCCTGATGGCATTGAGCTTCTTGATATACAAATCATTGATGTTAGCACTGAGTCAAACTTAGTAACTTTGGGTGAAGTGACTCAGCAAGAACAAGGGGCTGTGTTTTCAATAGATTTTGATTTTCTTGATCATGCAGACTATCTGGTAATTCAAATAATACACAACGGAAGCTCCAGCGAGGAATTTTCTATCGCGGGAAAAATAAAAGGTGTAAAAGAAATAGTTAAGTCCGACGGTATACGTCTATCTAGTTCACAATCAAAGATATTACGTCTACTTCCCATAGTCGGCGAGTTCGATCAGCTAATGCAATCTCCAAGGTTTATGAAATACTTTGGTTCAATAGCTTACGGCGGCTTTGGGTGTTTTGCCGTTTGGCATTTGATTAATGGAAAAACTGATTGGTATGTATGGGTGGGAGCAGGATTTTGTATATTCGCATCTTTCCTAGTGTACTTCGGCCATCGTAATTTATCGCCAGTAAAAATCTAACAAACGCATGTTGTCGGACTGGTTTTCCGCTGCGCTCCAAACCAGCCGCAAATGCGGGCGTTAAGTTGCAATCATAAATTTCAGGAACTCACATATTGAAAGTTTATAAATATCTACCATTCTCGGAAGGCTCAAAACGCATATTGTCTGATGGAACTATGAAGTTTAGCCATTATTCTGATTTTAATGATCCTTTTGATTGTAAAACAGCTTATGACATTGAAAAGTCGATGGAGTATGTAAACACTCGACCAGATATATTTAGTGAAGCAGGGAGACAATTGGGATTGTCAAAAATTGGCCTTGAGCAAACAAAAGATAAGATGCTTAGTCAAATGAGGGCTTCATTAGAAACTGGAGAGTTTCACGAAGGGATTATTGGTGAAGTTGGAATATGTTGCTTAACAAAAACACCCGACAATTTACTGATGTGGTCGCATTATGCAGATAATCATAAAGGCTTTGTAATTGAATTTACTTTGTCACACAAAGACTATGAAATGCACATGGGCAATGTCGAAGAAAAACTATTTGGGTGGGATGTTGAATATTCAAATAACATGCCAATGATTACAGCGGGAACTAGAGATTTCAATGCAGTTAAAGACGTGTTTTTGACTAAGTCTCTTGATTGGAAATATGAGTCAGAATATAGAGTGCTTGCAATGCAGAAAGGCCCTGGCATCCATAATATTGATCGAAGTATGATCACGAAAGTTATCGGCGGTGTTAATATTTCTGATGATGACTTTGATGTTTTAAAAAGTTTAGTACATACATTATCCATGAGTGATACATGTAATCCTAAAATTATAAAGGCTCAGATGTCTCGTGATCAGTATAGGTTAGAAGCAACTTAACAAGGCGTTTAAACGGAACTAAAACAGTGGGTTACGTTTCGCTTCGCTACACATTTTAACCCGCAATTTTAGTCCGCTTAACGCGGCGTTACTTTTTCCATACATCAACTAATCCGTAATTTACTAAATTAGTAAAATCACTAACTCAAAATTGTCCAAAACCGCGTTAGATCCAAAGCTGTTAAATCATCTAAACCAGCATCACAGCAAGCTCCAGTATTTTGAGGGAAAGCGGCAAACCAAAAAAGCCAGCTTCTCAGCTGGCTTTAATCTAAATTAACAACGCAACAACCTACGCTGCTTTTACTTTCTTACGCAGGTTTTCTGTCACGCTGTGTTCGATAAATTCATCGTGCAAGGTGCAGATTGCCGCTTCGTAATTTTCATCATCGACCACAAATTGTACGTCTACATTTCGCATTGAAGAGTGGGCGGCTTTTGGGGTGATGTCTTGATTCATTAACGCGATCATGCCGTGGCTTAATGCTTTGTTGGTATCAATCGAGGCACCAATAACTGAAATCAAGGCGACCATCTTGCCGGTGATTTTTGCGTTCGGGAACGTTTTCTCGGCGCGTGATAGCACTTTGTTTTTACTATTTGAATTGCCGCCTAAGTAATAGGTTATCGAGTTGGCATTCATCTCTTTACCGACTAATTGAACGCGCTCATCATTAATGATCTCCATTAATTCATAACCGACGTTATCCACCTGACCGACCATCGCTTGATCAAACACATGCAATGCAAAGACTTTATTACGACCGGCGATGATCTCGACTTTATCGGCGCTGTCTGCATCGCTGTGCGGATCGTAGCTGTGCGATATTAAGGTGCCGTTATGCTCTGGCTCAAAGGTGTTTTTGATCACCAGCTCAATGCCACTTTTACGCAAGCCGGCGGCGGCATTAGGGTGGATGGCTTCCATTCCTAAGTTAGCCAGTTGGTCGGCGACATCGTAGTTGGTTTTTCCCATCGGGCGCACTTTTTCAGGGCCGACAACACGTGGGTCGGCGGTGCTTAAATGATACTCTTTATGGATCACTGCTTTTTGAGCTTGTGACAATACCGCTAAACGGCTGAAGGTCATTTCACTGTAACCACGGTCGTAGGTTTTCATTAACCCTTCATCGCAATACACATAACCGGTAACAATCGGCAGTTCTTTGCTGACATCAATTTTCGACCATGCTTTTTCAATAATACAATCTAGTTTGCCTGAAACTACTTGGCCATTTTCATCGCTGTCCCAACCTGAAAGGTCAACAAAGGTCGCATTAACGCCAAGAGTTTTTAGCTTCAAACAAGTATTGTAGGCACTGTGCGCCTCACCGATAGAAGATAAAAACTCTCGAATTTGAGGCAGGTAATGTGGCATTGAGAACTGGCCGTATTGGCAAGTTTCCATGATATTGCTGATACAGCTGCTGGCTTTAGCAAGGCGATCTTTAATAAACGTATCGGCGCGACGGCGACTGATTGGATCGGCAAACATGTTTTCATTAATCAATAGCATGCGTTGCTCTAACTCATTCATTGCATCTGTCCAAGTATCATCACGATTTTCGACTAAGCGGAAGATACCTGAGCTGCCTGTACGCTTACATTCTAATAATGCATCGGTAATGCCACCATAAGCCGATACCACGAACATGCGGTTATATGGGTTTTCTGGGCGCAGTAGAATATTGTCTAATACAGCGTCAAAGGCAGACATTGACGTGCCACCGATCTTTTCGACGCTATGACCGATTGACGGGTTGTTAGGGGTATTAGCAGCGGCTGAAGTTTTTGAATCTGAAGTGTGGCTTCTAGTTGAAGAAGTCAAAATAGTCTCCTGTATATCCGGTTCACTTGGAAAGTGGTCACAAGTGGTCGGGATAAAAATTGATAAAACATGAATACGAAGTTAACTGGAATTGAACGTTTCTATTGATCAACTCCCAAAGTAATTGATGTTGCAGTGAGGCGACAAGAAAGTGCAGCCTCATGAACATAGTCATTCAATTAAGATGGGGATTTAGTCGATCAGTGGATAGACACCATTCTCATCATGCGTCTCTGCGCCAGTGATTGGCGGATTGAAGACACAAGCCATCACCATATCGGCGTCTTTATAAGCGCGAAGTTGGTGCTCATCATGTTTATCCAGAATATAAAGCGTGCCAGGTTTGATTGGGTAAGTTTCACCATCAACCACTTCAATTTCGCCTTCACCAGAGATGCAGTACACCGACTCTAAGTGATTCTGGTAGTGAATATGGGTGTCGGTTCCGGCATAAATATTGGTAATGTGGAACGAGAAACCCATATTGTCGTCACGCAATAACATACGCACACTTTCCCATGTTTCTGCTACGACACGACGTTCACTGTTTTGGCATTCTTCTAATGTTCTTACTATCATTTCTAATCCTTTAAATCTTAGCTTTAATTCTATTAAGCTTTACTGGCGTATTGCTAACGCTTGCCACACTGGTATTTTATTGAGAGGGAGACCCCCTAAGATCTCATCTTTCAGCGATTGGCTTGTGGTCAAACAATCCGAGTGGCTAGGAAGCCCTCCGAGTTAACTGAGTCGATACTTTCGCAACGGCTTTTTCGAAGATATGAATACCTTGTTCAAGCTCAGACTCGCTGACGGTTAATGGACAGAAGAATTTCACCACTTCGTCATTCGGGCCGGCGGTTTCGATCACCATGCCATTTTCAAAACAATCGCTGGTGATTAAATCAGCCACATCACCGTCTTTACACTCAATACCTTGCATTAATCCGCGACCTTTAATCCCGACAAATAAGTTTGAATATTGCTTAAGTGTCTTTTGCAGTGCTTTATTTAACTGCGCGGCGCGATCTTTAATATGAGTCTCAAAATCATCATTGTGCCAATAAGTATCAATCGCTTCGGCGGCGGTGATAAAGGCATGGTTGTTACCACGGAAAGTACCGTTATGCTCACCCGGAGCCCATTGGTCTAACTCTGGCTTCATGAGCATGATCGCCATTGGTAAGCCGTAACCACCGATTGATTTTGATAATGTCACCATGTCGGGCTTAATGCCGGCAGGTTCAAAACTAAAGAAGGTACCAGTACGACCACAACCCGCTTGAATGTCATCGACAATCAGCAATACATCGTTGTCTTTACAAATCTTACTTAAACGCTGTAACCATTCATTTGATGCGGCGTTTAAACCACCTTCGCCTTGCACTACCTCAACGAGCGCGGCAGCGGGTTTATCTAGGCCACCTGAGTTATCGTTGAGCATGGTTTCAAATAATGCTAAACCATCGATATCGGCATAACCTTCGTATGGAATACGCGTCACACCAGAGAGCGGCATTGCTGCGCCACCACGATGATGCTGATTACCGGTTGCGGCTAATGCGCCGTAAGAAACTCCGTGGAAACCATTGGTAAAGGCAACGATATTGGTGCGATTTTTTACTTTACGCGCCAATTTCATAGCAGATTCAACCGCATTGGTACCAGTTGGGCCGGTGAACTGAACTTTATATTCCAGTTCGCGCGGCTGTAAAATCTTCTCGGTGAAGCTGGTTAGAAAATGCGCTTTAGCTTCTGAATGCATATCTAAACCGTGGGTTAACCCGTCTTGATCGATGTAATCAAGTAATGCTTTTTTGAGAACGGGATTGTTGTGTCCGTAATTCAATGAACCTGCACCGGCAAGAAAATCTAAGTAGCGATCGCCGTTTTCGGTGTGTAGCCAGCAACCTTTTGCAGATGAAAATACAACGGGGAAATTGTTGGCATAACATTGAACGTTTGATTCGTGCTTTTTAAAGATATTCATGTCTGATCCTGTCTTCCATTTCATTTTTATCAATCTATAGATGTGTTTATGCTTCAGATTGATCTGAGTGAATTTGTTTTTATGTTCGATTTAATAAGACGCTTTGTGTTTATTAAGCAATAAAGTTTATTAAGTAATAAAACTAAAGCGTTTTAGCAGCAAGAGTATTAGCTTGCGAGTGGGATATGGAATAAAAATTCGCTGTCATGTTCTCCATCGAAATGACGCTCTTTATCCAAAAATACTGACACATTGCCAGGCGCGCCATCTTCTCGCTCAATTTTGCGAAATAAGCGCCACGAGCCGAGGTTATCTTTGGTAATGGTGGTCTCGATTGCAGACACATCCACTAAACCATCACGCTCAAGCAAAGCTTTAATCATGCGGTACGCTAATCCACAACCGCGACTGTTGGGTGAAACAGCCACTTGCCAAACAAATAATACCGGTTGTTCGGGTGGGGTATTAGGTTTGAGATAAGCGGAAACGAATCCGGCCAGTTCACCATTTTTTTCTGCTAACACGCAGGTTTCTTTAAAATGGGAGGTTTGCAAAAAGTTGCAATACGCCGAGTTAGTATCTAAAGGGGGACACGATTCGATCAGATTGTTGACCTGAGTACCATCGCTTATTTCGGGTTTTCTAAATGTCCACTCGTCCTGAGTGCTGGTCACTTTTTCGGGGTGTGCAACCCACGGTGCCGTAATCATCATTGCCCTATTTTTCTTTTTCTCACACCATAAACATTATGGGTGTGGGTTAGTCATTTCAATCAGTGCTCAATTCATCAATGTCTATGAGGATTGTTTAGTGCACTAATCAATTTCGAGGGGGATCATAACGTGCTGATGAATTAATTCAACCCCTAATTTGTTGGGTTAATATGAATTTAATGGCTATTCAATTGTTTTTATTGGATAAATAAGTGTTGATGTATTTATGTTAAAAGATAAGGTAATGATTAGTGATGTAATTAATTTTAAAGGGCTAAAACAAGGCTTAGCCTTTATGTATCGGGGTGGTAGCACAGTTTTCAGTATGATTTTTAGAGAATCATAAAAAATTGATATGAAAACGGGAAAGTGTGAAGTCACAGCAAAAAAAATAATTGGATAATTGTTGATTATTCATGAAATAAATGATCGAATCTTTAACACTCTCGGCTATAATTAGCTGATTCGGCGTGGTTTTTTGATTGAAAAATTTAAGGGTAAATTGAGTTGATTAAGGGATGTATAAATTATTGGGCTCCGGGACTTTACCAATTTAAAGATTACCAACGAGCGTGGTTAGGCGATGATATTCGCGCCTCATTTTCGGTGATCGCGGTGGCCTTACCGGTTGCTATTGCTTATGCCCAATTAACGGGTGTCAGTGCAATTGTTGGTTTGTATTCGTGTGCCCTCCCGATGATTGTGTATGCCTTTTTTGGTACCTCTCGGCAGTTAATTACTGGGCCCGATGCGGCCACTTGCGCTGTGGTGGCCGCAGTAGTTGCTCCGCTTGCAGGGGGCGATCCTGTGGTGTATTGGCAATTAGTGATCACGATGACCTTAATGACTGGAGGATGGTGTTTATTAGCCAGTTATTTCAAATTAGGTATTTTAGCCGACTTCTTATCCCGTCCGATTTTGCTTGGTTTACTAAATGGGGTGGCGATCACCATCATTGTGGGTCAATTTGCCAAAGTATTAGGGCTTAGTTTTAATAAAGATCAGATGCTTGAGCAATTGATTGAAACGCCTTTAATGCTGACTAATGTGCAATGGCAAACGGTGATGATCAGTGCGGCGACTGCCATTATCTATTTTGTGTGCAAGCGGTTTAAACCAACTTGGCCGGCGGCGATGTTTGCCATTGCTTTGGCCGCGTTGGCAACTTGGGCTGGGCAGTTAAATAATTTTGGTGTCGATATTGTGGGTACTGTTGATGGCGGTTTTCCAGTATTCCAAGCGCCATTATTTAGTCTTGCTGATGGTCAAGAATTGGTGATGCCTGCTTTTAACTTGGCAATGGTGAGCTTTGTGAGCATGATGCTGACCGCGCGTAGTTTTGCGGCTAAAAATGGTTATGAGATTGATGCAGATAAAGAATTTAGAGCGCTAGGCTTTGCGAATATTGCTTCTGCCTTGTCGTCTGGTTTTGCGATTAGTGGCGCTGATTCTCGTACTGCGGTTAATGATGCCAATGGTGGTAAATCGCAATTGGTGTCTATTATTGCCGGGGTCAGTATTGGTTTAATTGCCATTTTTGCCTACCAGCCACTGGAATTCATTCCGATTGCAGCACTCGGTATGGTGTTGATCATTGCTTCATTCTCACTGCTTGATCTTAAAGGGCTGTGGGCGTTAAGACGGCGAGATAAAAGCGCTTTTTACTTAGCTGTGACCACCTTTATTGCGGTATTGGCGATTGGTGTTATTCCGGGTATTACTTTGGCTGTTTTGCTTGGTTTATTCCAATTTGTACGAATTGTGATGCGCCCGAGCGATCAAATCTTAGGCCTGAGTGAGCAAGGGCGAGTAAGAACGATCGACAGTGGCAATAAAGCCAAGCCTATCCCTGGGTTGCTGATTTATCGCTTTAACTCACCATTAACCTATTTCAACGCGCCATACTTTAAACGTCAGTTGTTAAAGCATGTTTATTTGACTGATAAGAAAGATCTAAGCTGCGTGATCATTGACTCGGTGGCCTGTTTTACGCACATGGATGTCAGTGTCATGTCGATGATCAGTGACTTGCAAATACAGCTTAAAAAACAAGGGGTTCGTTTGATTTTGGCAGGGCGTAAACGTCAGTTACGATCTTGGTGCGATGTCATGGGGATACCCGTCGGGGATGGCGGTATTATTATTCGTTCCGATATGTATCTTGCCATCAAATTAAGTGCGTGTTACCGAGAGGCGGTTGCGGAAGGTAATATCGTCGAATTGCAAAGAAACGAATATCACAAACAAGAAGCGGATACGAATATTTCGGCCGAAATTTAAAGGCTTTATTTGTTGATTTAAATAGTAAAAATTGAACACGCCTTATTGATGCACTTATTTCATCATTAAGGCGTTTTTTTATTTTTTTGTAAGATCACCAGCAAAATTCCGCCTAAAATCATCAAAGAGGCGACCACAAACGATAAGGTGATCGGCTCGGCAATCAATATCATGCCACCTAGCGCCGCGATCACCGGAACCAGTAATTGCACCACGCCCGCTTGAGTGGCGCTTAATCCTCGCAACGCCACATACCATAATGCATACCCTATGCCGGATGTGACTGCCCCTGATGTTATCGCCAATAATGTCCCATCAAAGCTTAATTGAGGGGGGATAAAGATAAAAACCAATAATAACAATAAGCTGAAAGGCAAGCTGCGGATAAAATTTCCGCTGGTATCGCATAAAGGATCATCGCATTGCTTACCACGAATGGTATAGCCTGCCCATGCAATACCAGCAATCGACATCAACACAAAACCACTTAAAGATGGCGAACTTAAGTTGGGTAAAACTAAGTATAAGAAGCCACAAAAAGCTAACGCGATGCCCAATAATTCTGCCGTTTTTAATTTAGCGCCAGTGAGTGATGAATATAAAATCATGGTGACTTGTACTGCGCCAAATAAGATCAACGCCCCAACCCCAGTATCGAGCGAGAGATAAGCGATAGAGAAGGTGACCGCATACAGAAATAACATCAAGGCCGATAGCCAACTGCCTTGAGCTTTAGAATGGTTGTTTTTGTCCGAGCTGGTGGCAGCAGAAAAGACGTTTCGACCTTGTAATACCAACCACAACATCATCGCGCCAGAGGTTAAGCGAATAATGGTAAAACTGTATGGATCTAAGTGAGCCACGGTTAATGCCAAACGGCCTAGTACCGAATTAGCCGCAAAGGCGATCAGCGCAATAACGGTGAATAGCACTGTGATGGAGAGGGTTTGAGGCTTGGCCATAATATGCAAACTCTTAAAGCTAGTCTTGTGGTTGAGAGGTAAAGTATCACACTAAATGTTTACATAGGCTTATGGATTGCTGGTTTATTCATTTTTCCATAAGATGCAAAGTGAAATATTCTCATAAAATTGTTATTTCCTAAATCGGATACGTTGGAGAGTTAGCATGAACAAAATTAACTTAGTGAAACAGCTGATCAACGAAGTTAACCGCTTACATCTTCAATTTTTTCGCGATTATTTTGAAGCTGGCAGAATTGAGCCAATGAATCTATTTCGCACGATTAGCAAGGTGCCAGTTAACCACATTTACACTTATCGCTTAACTTTGCATGAAAGCATTAATGATTATTTAATGACGGCGGATATTGATATCAAATATTTTTATCGAGTAAAAACGCGTGAAAGTATTGATGATAAAATCAGTCGATATTCAATGCGCGACGATCAATACCCCGTCAATAATTGGCTTAACGATATTTTTGGTGCACGGGTTATCTTAAGTGCGGATGAAATAGAATCTATCATGGAACAACTTGATGGTTGGCAAGAAGAGCTGAATCTTAAAAATTGGTACTTACGTGATAAAGAAGGTTATCGCGGTCTACATGTTTATTTCAAAAATAAATCTAATTTTTATTTCCCTTGGGAATTACAAATCTGGGATATCAACGATTTACAAAGTAACATTGAAAACCATGAAAAATTCAAACGTTCTTTTATGTGTTAGTTGATAAGAAACTAACACATATTTGTATCTCGTATCCCATTTTGATGGACATTCCATTTCAGATTGAATCTTAATGATCCATTGAATGTTCGTCGCTCATCTCGCCTTTTTTATGCTCACCGTGATGCGACATATTTTTCATGCCTGCCATGACTTTTTTGACCGGAACGGTTAATTCTTCAGTGTCACCATTGGCATAAGTAAGCGTTACACTAATGGTTTTCCCCTCGACTAATGGCTGTTTTACATTCAGCAGCATGATATGAAAACTTCCCGGTTTTAACACTAACTCACCGTTTGATGGCAATGGTATGTTGTTTACCTGGCGCATTTTCATCATGTCGCCATTCATTTCAACCGTATGAAGTTCGACTTTTTCAGCTGCATCACTGGAAGCGGAAACTAAGCTTCGGTCTTTATCTTGATGATTTTCAATGGTCATAAACACGGCGCTATTAACCGCATTTGGCGGCGTGGCTCGGGCATAAGGATTGTCGTATTTTAACCCATCATGAGCCAAGGCTGAGGCACTTAAAAGTAGCGCACTAAGAGAAAGAGTCGCGAGTGAGGCTGCTTTACATTTCATTATGAGTTTTCCTTTTCTAATTGCTCAATAGCAACAATGATCGGTTGTGGGTTGAGGGTATGTGGTACTTTTTTAAGCAAGGTACCATCGGGTTTTAAAAAGTAGAAATAAGAACTGTGATCGATGGTGTATTTTAATGCCGAATCTTTCAGCTCGGTTTTTTGAAATATCACTCCATAGCGATGTGCCAAGCTGGAAATATTGTCGACAGAGCCTGAAAATCCTTCAATGTTTGGGTGAAAGTAATGGGCGTATTTTTGAGCATCGGTGCCAGAGTCGCGCTCAGGGTCGAGAGTAATAAACATGGGGCGGATTTTATCTAACTCCGCTTGAGGCAGTTGTTTTAAAGCCGCAGACAACATGGCCAGTGAGGTTGGGCACACATCTGGACAGCGAGTAAAACCAAAATACACCACTCGGATACGCGGATCTTGCGGGTCAAAAATATTCACCTCTTTGCCGTCATCGGCTTGCAATACAGTGCTGTTTGATAAGGTGGAATTTTTTGCGCTATTTAAGGCTGAATTGCTGAGATATAAATTCGCCCCCACTCCAATCATAGAGGCTAAAATCAATAAAATAATCCAAGACGTCTTCATTTTTCCATCCTAACTGACGTGTAAATTTTTTGTTGGTGGCTATCGGTTAAAGAGCCAATCCAAGTCATTTTAGTGTAGGTGCAAATTGGCAAAACAATACTTCCTTGATAACTGCCATCTTTTTGTTTGAGCACGGGGAATTTCACCACGCCGAGATCCATTTCTAACCCGCGTAGGGTAAGCATTAACTTATCGCTGGTTTGATTCGGCCACTCGACCTTAATATGTGTTTCGTCTAACGGGCGAACAATATCGTTATCTAAGGTGATATTGACATTATTTTGTTGGCATGTAGTGGTGGATAAGGCGCAATAACGCGATAAATCCCACTTAGGTGCGGTCGATGTGAAAGCCTTATTTTGCTTAATAAAGGAATAAAAACTGGGGGCGTAAAAACCAACCACTAAAGCTATTCCAATCAATAAAATCGGAATAAATTTAGAGGCGTTACTTGGCTTACTTGAGGCTGAGTTTGCTGACAATTCCCTGTCCTATCAATATGGTGACTGATAATGATGTTACCATAAGGTATCAAATGGAGCAGTATTTGTTATTGGTTTGTGAGCTAATGGTTCCATAATAAAACGCCCAGATTCAATCGAAACTGGGCGGTGTCTATTTGAGTGTGTCACTTCAGATATTAATCGTGCTGCGCAAACTTCTCCAGCAGCCACACCACTAAGATCCCACCTAACATACATACGATGGACAGTAACAATTGCGAAGGTTGCCCCATGGTATGTTCAAAGGTGGTTGGCAATAAGTTGTGTTGCAGCAGTGGCACTTTTTCGCCATGCGAATTCATCATCCAACTCACGGTTTCTTTCCAAGGCCAAATCTTTGGTAGCGTGCCCACCATTAAGCCCGTTAAGAAAATTAAAGTGGCATCGCGGTGTCGTTTTAACAGCCAAGCCAGTAGATGTGAAAAGGTTAATAAACCACATACCGCGCCAATCGCAAATAAGCTAATAATGCCAAGGTCGAGAGATTTCACCGCCGCTAAAATGGTTGGATAAATACCCAACAGCAATAGAATAAAGCTGCCTGAAATACCCGGCAAAATCATGGCGCAAATGGCAATACCACCGGCAATAATTAAATTAATCGGAGTGGCTTGCATATTTAATGGTTGTAGAACAGTGATGGAGTAGGCGAGAGCCACCCCTAGCGCCAAGAAAATCAAATAGCTGAGTTTTCGGCCTTCTACTTGTTTTAAAATATGCACCACAGAAATTAAAATCAAACCAAAGAAGAATGACCATAACGGAATAGGGTGGGTCACCAAGAGCCAAGAAATCAATTTGGCTAAGGTTAAGATGCTGGTTAAAATGCCACCAAATAGTGCGACTAGAAATCCGGCATTGATGTGCAGCAGAACCGCTTTAAAACCTTCACGCTTCCATAAACCCAATAGGCTAGGGTTAATTTTTTGAATGCTGCCAAGTAAGGTGTCGTAAATGCCAGTAATAAAGGCAATCGTACCGCCTGAAACACCAGGAACAACATCCGCTGCGCCCATCGCAACGCCTTTGAGGTAAGTATAGAAATAGTTCATTGACCAGAATACCGTTAACTGAAAGGCGATGCGGATCATCACCTTGATTTAGATGCGTAGGTTGTCACGCTTTCCGCATAAAGAAAAGTCATTTGATGGTCAATTTTTATGAATGAGGCAAATTGAAGGCAATTGTGGAATTACTGAAACGCCCACCAAAACGCTTGATAGAAAGCATCTTTGGCATTTTTCTCAATCACTAAGCCGTTGGATGACAATAAACGATCAAATGGCCAGGTCATTACTTCTTGAACCGACACTCTGAGTCTGGCTTTGTTTTTAAACTTTCGACGTTGATAAAAAGGCAGCTTGAGTTCGTGATTTACCCCTTGTGCCAAGGTCAGTATCTTTTGCCCAGTCGGTAAGTGAGGTTGGATCGCAATCAGGTTATTACTGACAAATAAGGTGCGGCTGATGGGATCGCAAAAAATCATTTTATTAGGATGATCGTCACTCACAATTGAGGTCTGTAGCAGTTGGCCTTGCCATAGTTTAGGAGTGCGATGGGATAAAACGTCATCAAATTTGAGATCGGTACGCTTTTCAATTAAGGCATGAGTGGCGTAAAAATAGGCTTTAGAATAAGCCAACCACCATTCAGATAAGTATTGATGGTAGCTCGCGGTGGGGGAAATGATTGCTTTAACGGTGCCAAGTTTGGATAACTCTAATTGTTTTTGCGTATTGAGTTCAATCGGAGAGATCACCAACAATTTATCTTGTTCGAGTTTCACCACGATCATACGCTGAATATGCGTTAATCCAAACTTTCGATATGGCATATCCTCATACCATACTCGATCTTTTTGCCATTCAATCAACATCAAACTTGCTTCCTGCAAATTAAAAACCCAATTCAGTGTATAGGATCATAGCTAGTGGCGTCAGCGTGTTTTTACCAATAAGCGAACTTCTATCAAATTTATTAATAACTCTTTTTAAGATCCGTTGTTTTTGCTGTGTTAACTGGCTATCTTTTCATCAAAAGAGAGTATGAGAATGTTATGAATAATATTGAAATGTCGCTTTATCAAGCCGCAATTAATCTTATTGAATCACGTTACCCTGCAGGTTGGGGTGGTGCGGCAGCGATTCGAACTGAGTCGGGTAAGATACTGACCAGCATCGCGCCAGATGTTAAAAATGATGGCTTATCACTGTGTATGGAGGTGGGGGCTTATTTAGAAGCGCATAAACTCAATGAACGAGTGACTCATTCACTGTGTCTATGTCGTGAAGATGAAAACAGCAAATTTTTAATATTGACGCCGTGCGGTATTTGCCAAGAACGGCTAGTGCATTGGGGCGGTGATGTACAAGCTGCGATCACCACTGCTGATAATAAACTGGTCTTTAAGTCTATTCGAGAACTGATGCCTCACCATTGGTCTTTGGTGAATGGTGACACACTTTAATTTTGTCGTTTAGCGCAGAGCCTGTATTGTATTTGGATGATAAATAACCAGTAAGGATGCCGGTATCATGTTTTGGTTACTATTTTTTTGCACTGTGCTATGCGTGATTTTTTGTGTTGTACCTTTGTCTCGTCACCCTCACTGGATAGTGCGAGCCATGGACTTTCCTCGGCTACAAATTGCTCTTTTCTTGATTTTTTTAGTGATTGCCGATGTAGTATTTCTCGACTTTAATTTGGGGAGCAGTTGGACTTTACTATTGACATCGATGGTATGTTTAAGTTGGCAACTGTGGTGGATTTTGCCTTATACCCCTTTGTGGAAAAAAGAAGTAAAAACCGCGAGAGATCATCGCCCTGACAGTGAAGTTAGCATCTTAACCGCGAATGTATTAACGCCTAACCGCAATGCTGAGGCGTTAATTGAGTTGGTGAGGGAGCATAAACCGGATGTATTGGTCACATTGGAGTCGGATCAATGGTGGCAAGATCAGCTGGTAGAACTGAGTGATGAGATGGGTTATAGAATTAAGTGTCCATTGGATAACCTTTATGGCATGCATGTTTTTTCACGTTTTCCGCTCGAAGATCCTACGATTTCTTTTTTAATTGAAGAGGATGTTCCCTCTATTCATGCTTTATTAGTATTACCCACGGGCGATAAGATTCGGGTTCATTTCCTGCATCCTGCGCCGCCAAGCCCAACTGAAAATGAAGAATCGACAGAGCGAGATGCAGAGTTGGTGATCGTCGGTCGAAGTGTAGCGGAAAGTGATTTACCCATCATAGTCACGGGGGATCTTAACGATGTGGCATGGTCGGCCACTACTCGGCTGTTTAGAAAAATTAGTGGCTTACTCGATCCACGAGTTGGGAGAGGGATGTTTAATACCTTTCATGTCGATTATTTCTTTTTACGTTGGCCGTTGGATCATCTTTTCCATAGTGAGCATTTTACTTTGAAATCGATTCAGCGTTTACCATCTATTGGATCGGATCATTTCTCTTTGCTTACTCGACTTGTCTATAATCCTGCTTATGGCTCAAATCAAGAAGGATTAGAGGCGGATGTTGCGGATAGACAATGGGCACAAGATATTAATCAGCAACAAGAATCGAATAAAAATGATGTGCCAAGTTTCAGAGATTAACAGTTCAATTTAAACGTGTTCATCGGTTAGCAAACTTAGCTCAGCACTTATTAACTTAAGGGGTGTTGGATAATGACGGCTTACCTTTCTTTAACCACTTGCCCCACGGTAGTATCAGTACTGCGAAGATACTGATCGCATACAACATACTCCAACCTAAACATAGAAATACTACGCTGCATAATAAGGTTGAGAACCCTGCGAGATATTTTGCCCAACCAGTCAATAATCGATAGGCCGATAACATCGCAAGCAAATACAGCAACACAAAGACGCTGTTCGCCAGTTTGACTAAAGTTTCTAAATCGAGATTGGTGAGGTGTCCAAAGGTGATAGATAAAAACAGCACTACCGCTACAGCGTATGTCGCGGTAGTGGGCACGCCACGTTTGGATAAATGGGTTAAGCGACTGCTGGGTTTATAGTCTCGAGCTTGTGACCAAACCAAACGTATCATGCTTTGGGTGTATAAATTAATACTGGCAAAACAAGCGAAATAGCCAATCACCGTGATAACGGCGGCCAGTTTATTGCCAAGTAACTGTTCGCTTAACCAAGGGATTGAACTGTGGGCGGAAATATTGGGCTCAAAGGCATGAAATTTTAAGATCACTACCGAACATGCCCAGTAAATAAAGCCGGCCACAAAACAACCCAGAATGATCGCGATAGGAAAATCTCGTTGCGGATTTTTAAACTCTTCTCCCATGTGGGTAAAAGCTTCAATCCCAACAAAGCACCAAAACATCACCGCTAATGCAGTACCAATCGGCAGTATGGCTGAAGAATTTAAGCTCGGCATCGAAATATCATCTAAACCAATATGCCCTTGCCAAAAGAACACTCCAACCAGCGCAAAAATACTCAAAGCAATTAAAGTCTGAAAATGGGACGAAGACTTACTGCCCATTAAAGTGATAGTCAAAATAAGCACGATGGTAAGCAATTCGGCTAAATAATGGCCGTTTAAAAAACCGATACCATGGCTAAGAAAGTTAGGTAATAACGCATGCCCAAATCCGCCGGCTAAGGTGATAGCGGCGGGCAAACCGACTGGAAGCACACTTAAAAATAACCAAGCGACACTGCGTTCGGTTTTCGGATTAAAAGCCTGACGGACAAAATAAGCTGTGCCACCGGCATTAGGATAACGTTGTCCTAAAATGGCAAAAGTGAGAGCGATAGGGCAAATGGCAATAAATAGAATTAGCCATGCCCACAGTGACCAAGTGCCTGCTAAGTTGGCGGCAATGGCGGGGATCATAAATAACCCAGTGCCGAGTAAAGTGGTCGATAGCTGACCAATACCACCGAGCAGGGTAATGTCTTGTTTTAATTGTTGGGTCACATTGATCTCATTAGGCTGAAATTTGGGCTAAGCGCTCAAGGGTATTACATTAAATTCAAGCTTGAAAGCAGCATAATGCCTAAGCTGCAAGTAACAATCGATCCGATTGTGGTTAACGCAATAATATTGGCGGCTAAGGTCGCGCTTCCTCCCATCGAGCGTGCCATGACATAACTGGCTGCAGCGGTAGGGGCGGCGCTCATAAAGAAGATAATACCCAACTCTTGATTGTTGAAACCAAAATAATAAGCCGTAATGGTGATAAATAATGGCGCTAAAATCAGTTTGTAACCGGTGGCGATAATGTTCGGAAATCGGTCATGTTTAAGTTCACGAATGTTAAGTGACCCCCCTGTGCATAATAGCGCCAGTGGCAGTGTCATATTGGCAAAATATTGCCCAGCATGGGTGATGATTTCTGGTACAGGAATACTTAATGTATAGACAATGAGAGCCAATAAAATTGAAAGTATCAAAGGGTTTTTCGCCATTGACTTTATCATGCCAAGATACGCCTTAGCGTTTGAATTTTCTCCTTTAGGAGTAAGAGCAATAACCGCGAGAATGTTATATAGCATGGTCAAAGAAGCCACATAAACGGCAGCGATAGCCACACCGGTTTCACCATAAGCGTTGGCGACATAGGCTAAAGCAATAATTGCCGTATTTGCTCGAAACCCACCCTGAACCACGACGCCTTTTTGACTAGGATCTTTAATAAAAAAGCGAACAGTAAAAGCGGTAAACAGAAAAAAGAGTGTATTGCTTATTACGCCAAACATGACTAACGGGATGCTTTCAGTGCCAATTGAGGTTGAGTTGATAATACTTAAAAAAAGCATCGCAGGTAAGGTGACTTTAAACACCAGTTTAGAGGCCACATCAATAAAATTATCATTGATCACCTCAAAACGACGCAATACCACCCCAAGTAGGATCATCAAGCATATTGGGCCGGTAATCGAGGCCGAAAAAGCGAAGTGTTGTATTAGTTCATTCATGCTTGATCCGTAAAATAATTGAAAAACGGTGCTAGATTGGAGAAAAAGACAGATTCCAGTATAAATAATACAAATAAAAAAGATATTATGTTCAAGATAGTATCAGTAAAACGGCAATTAACTTAATTTTAACAAATTCCATTATTATTAATTATCTCAATATGATATTACTTGTGAAGATATGACAATGCACCCAGTTTAAAAAGACATGAGATCACTTTATGAGCAATAAGATTTACTTTAATACTCCCGGTCGCTTTAGTGTTAAGCGCAGCATGGTGAATGTGACCACACGTTTACATCATACGATTGCTCGTAAACATGCGATTAAAACTGCCAAAAAACTGCTGTTAACTCCAGCGCGATTAAAGGCGAAAAACCCAGATCCACAAAATCTGATCCGAGGCAAAGTCGCGTGCGAAGAAGGACCACTGGCCACTTACTCATTAGGGGAAGGGCCGGTATGGCTGATCACGCATGGTTGGTCGGGCTCGACATCGCAATTTTTTCCTTTAATGGAGCATATTGCCGCGCAAGGGTTTACCGCTTTAGCCTTTGATTACGCAGGGCATGGTGAAAGTGGTGGGCGTTATGGCCATTTACCCGCTTTTGTTAATGCAATGGATGCGATGGCAGATTCTGTTGATAATATTGCCGGTATCGTCGCTCATAGCATGGGCAGCGCCGCGGTTTTAGAATCGAAACATCGCAATTTAAAAGACAAGCCTTTGTTGCTTGTAGCCCCGGTCGTCAATTATCTTGATAACTTAATGCTGATGATCCAACGCTCTGGTTTTTCGATTAAATTATTTAATGAAGTGATTTCAGAAGTGGAAAGCCAATATCAATATCCTTTGCAAAGTATCGATCCACAAAAACGTTTAATCGAGCGTCAAGCACCTACTATGATCGTGCATGACAGCGAGGATAAGTTTGCCAACCATAGTATTAGTGTTGAAATGAGTGAGCAAAGTCAATGGGTCGATTTGATTAGCGTGCAAGGGTATGGACATAACCGAATCATGAAAGCCGACGAAACCATGCAAGCCTTTGAGCGCTTGGTGGAAAAATCGTTATTAAAGTGAGTAAAACTCCGCACTAATAAAAATAAATCTTGAGTACGTATCCAAGCTCAGATAAAAAGAAATGTCCATTTATTAGATTCAAGTATGACAAGTCAATTTATTAAGGAAGTCAAAATGATCAAGGAAAGTACTTACTTTGAAGGTTCAGTAAAATCATTAGGTTTTACTCAAGCCGATGGCGATAGCAGTGTTGGTGTGATGGCGGCTGGTGAATACACCTTTGGCACCGCCGCGCCAGAGAAAATGACGGTAGTAAAAGGCGCGCTAACGGTAAAATTACCAGGCACTGAAGCATGGGTTACTTATGAAGCAGGACAAGCCTTTGATGTCATTGGTGACTCATCGTTTGATTTAAGAGTAGCGACTCCCACCGCTTACTTGTGTGAATATCTATAAACGATAAATTTCAATTTTTTCTCTATAAAAACGAGCGACGAAAGTGGATCACTTTGTGGCTCGTTTTTTTATGCCATACCAATTTCGTTTAATATTTTATCAATTTGAATACGCCGAAAAGGCGCTGATCCATCCTTGGTCGCTTGAGAAAAGGCCATTCATGGCCTTTGACACTTTTCTCTGTACTCAATTTTGAACGATCATTAAATTGACTGAATTAGTATTAGGGGCTGTTGATCTTTCGTGGTTGTTTTTGCCTCGATTAAAAGGCTTTTATCTCGAACAAAATTTAATCACGAAAGATCAACAGCCCCTAGTAAAGGTGGAAAGAGAATCGATAAACCTGACACAAAATTGAACCAAGATCACGCTTTCCGGTCTATGATTGCGATTAGTTACATTATTATCATTACTTATTTTATCTAAAGCCGGAGAGCCGATGTCTATTACAACCTTAGATCCAAAAACTGCCTTAATCGTGATTGATTTACAAACAGGAATTTTGGCCCTGCCAACTTGCCACGATACCGATCCTGTGGTGGAAAAATCATGTCAGTTAGTGACGGCTTTTCGTGACAAAAATCTACCGGTCGTTCTTGTTAATGTTGCGGCAGGTGCGCCGGGTCGTACCGATCAAGGCGCTTCACATGGTGAGTTCCCAGCCGAATTTATACAACTGGATGCGCGTTTAAATGTACAAGCAAGCGATCACCTTGTGACTAAAAAAACATGGGGCGGATTTGTTAATACCGACCTTGATCAATATTTAAAAGCGCAAGGCGTTACTCAAGTTGTGATCGTCGGTGTAGCGACCAGCATTGGCGTGGAATCAACTGCTCGTCAAGCATGGGAGCTGGGTTATAACGTGACTTTAGCGACAGATGCAATGACAGATTTAAATCTTGATACCCATAATAATAGCGTGAACTTAATCTTCCCTCGCATGGCTGAAACTGGTTCGACTCAAGATGTTTTAACCCTGATTGAGCAGATCTAAAATCTAAAGTGGGCAGTTAAGTATCTAAGCCGTGTCTCTTGAGATCACTTAGCTATCCGCTGTTTCATTATGTTATCGTTTATGGCTTTATGTTATTATTTTGTGTTGAAGATCATCTGAAGTATTAAGATGTTACCGATTTAAAAGCATGAAGTCATAAAGGATTATTATGAATGCGATGGCGGCGATACGTCCCCTAATACTGCTGTGTGTTAGTTCCTTTTTTTTAATGGCCAGTCACGGACTGAGTGGCTTGTTATTACCCGCTAAGCATTTCAGAAACCTTTGATCGCGCCTTAAAAACTCAGTTAGTGCCAGTGTTGTCAGGCTTGCTTTGTATTTATGCGGTCGGCTCGATTATTGGTCCATACACCGCCTCTGTCGCGATGCAATATTGGGGTAATGATGCGCTATTTGGAGTGTTCATCTTACTTGAATTGAGCTTGGTTATTTTTATCTTGTATCGAATGTCGGTGCGCCAGGCGCGTCCAGTGGAAGATCAAGAAAGCTTTGTGATGCACAGTCCATCAGCTATTACGGAAGAGTTGGATCCCCGTGTTGAATATCAAGAGCACTCTCAACCCTTTGAGCTCGCGTATGAAGAATTAGTAAGTTTACTCGATAAAGATAATCTTGATGAGAATAGTAATGAAGCGGTGCGTTATTTGCGTTCTGTCTCACTAGAAGAGCCTGATTGGGTGGTGCCTTTGATCAGTCGGATTTCGGATTTCGGATTTCGGATTTCGGATTTAGGTGGTGTTGATCTTATTTTGTTGTATCGGATTTTAGAATTGAGTGCACCTGATAAATTGGCTGAATATGTGGTTGTAGCGACGAAATCGGATTATCAACAAGCGCAAAAACTGGTGGAATGGCTTATTCATAAAGGGCCTGAAAGTGCATATTCTTCATTAGCGGCGATAAGTTCGGCGAATGAACATGAGAAGCTCAATGTGATGGAAATTTTAGCCGAAGTTGACCCAGAAAAAATCCCTGAATTTACTCAACAGTGGGTCGATAGCGTCACTGAAGCAACGGAAAATATGCGCGCGGCGGATAGAGAAGCGATTGATATGGATCATACCGTCGCCGATGTGCTTTCGACGGTTGAAAAAGCGGCGCCTGAACATACGGAAGAGGTGGCAGGCATTGTGGAGCAAGCGTTAGAAGAGTATTCCAGCGACAATCAATCAATAGAAAGCGACGATACCGCACAGCCAGAAGATGAAAAAGAAGCAATAAAATAAATCGGTTATTGGTTATTGGTTATTGGTTATTATACCAATTCCATTTAATATTCGATCAATTTGAATACGCCGAAAAGACGCTGATCCGTCCTTGGTCGCTTGAGAAAAGGCCATCCATGGCCTTTGACACTTTTCTCTGCATCCAATTTTGTTCGCTCATTAAATTTTCTGAATGGGTAAAGCGGCCTCTTTATACGTTTAAAACATCATTATTAAGCATCAAAAATAAAACCAGATCTGATGATCTGGCTTTATGTATTTAGAACTGCTTTTAATTGAAGATTAAGGTTTTACTTGATGAGGAACCGCAATAAAGCCGGTGGTGATGCTCTCATCTCGTAACTCTACATTTTCAATCACATCCCCAATGTAGGTTTCGACTTTATCGCCGACCGAATCGTTATCTTCGGTAAAGTAAGCTATGTGGAATACCGCATCACCCTCATTGACCAAAGGCAGTGTTTGCTGGCCAATTACGATGCCTTCTTTTGGCGCTTTCATGGTAATTTCAACATGGCCAAGTGGCGAACTAATATACGCCAATACTTGCCCTTTGCTGACGCGATCCCCCAATGTCACCATAGTGCGCAAAATGCCATTACTGTCGGCGCGAACCCAACTGCTGGATTTCGCAATCACCGATTCAGGCACTTTTTTACGCGCTGGACGCAACATACCAAGTTCTTGCATTACCCGTGTGATCCCCAATACACCAGCACTGATCGCGATCGGCTCAAAGCGTAGTGCTTCACCAGCCTCGTAAGTTAATACTGGAATACCGTGTTTTTCTGCTTCGGCGCGTAAAGATCCATCACGCAACGCGGCATCAATAATAACCGGAGTACCAAACGCTTTTGCGATGCGTATGGTTTCAGCATTGTCTAAACAAGCACGAATTTGCGGCAAGTTAGTGCGGTGGATCGCGCCAGTATGTAAGTCAACAATGTAATCGGCTTGTTGTGCCACCTTAGTAAAGAAAGTATGCGCAATACGTGAAGCTAATGCGCCTTTCTCTGAACCCGGGAAGCAACGGTTTAAATCGCGGCGATCGGGCAGGTAGCGTGACTTATGAATAAAGCCAAAAACATTGACAATCGGCGCAGCAATTAAGGTGCCTTTTAATTTACTGGCATCGGTTTTTTCAATAATCTGACGCACGATCTCTACGCCATTGAGTTCATCGCCATGAATCGCCGCATCCAATAGCAAAGTCGGACCGGCATATTTACCATGAATGATCTCAACCGGGATCGATAATGGTGAATTGGTGTACAACTTCGCTGTTTCAATTTCCATTACTTTACGTTCACCGGCAGCAATTGAGTTGCCCATGAATTCGAAAGCTGGGTTCTTTTTCACCCTTTTTTTAGCGGGTGCAGCAACATTCTCATTTGGTTGAGTATCGGTTGCTTTAATTGACTTCGATTTAGCCTCGTCCACGGGTTTTGGTTCCTTTTTCAGATGCATTCTTTTCAATGAATTCAATGATCATCCCTGCAACATCTTTCCCTGTTGCTGCCTCAATGCCTTCAAGACCTGGTGAGGAATTGACTTCCATCACTAATGGACCGCGAGAAGAGCGTAGTAGATCCACGCCTGCGACGTTTAAGCCCATAATTTTTGCTGCGGCGACGGCGGTTTTACGCTCTTCTGGGGTGATTTTCACCAGTGATGCCGTTCCGCCTCGGTGTAGGTTTGAACGAAACTCACCTTCGCCCGCTTGACGTTTCATGGCGGCGATCACCCTATCGCCAATCACAAAACAACGAATATCCGCACCGCCCGCTTCTTTAATATATTCTTGTACCATGATGTTGGCTTTAAGCCCCATGAAGGCTTCCAGTACGCTTTCGGCTGCTTTACGAGTTTCGGCTAATACCACCCCGATACCTTGGGTGCCTTCAAGCAATTTGATCACCACGGGCGCGCCGCCAACCATTTCTAATAAGTCTTTAATATCATCCGGTTTACTGGCAAAACCTGTAATTGGCATGCCAACGCCTTTACGCGAAAGTAACTGCATTGAACGTAACTTGTCACGCGAACGAGTGATCGCCACCGATTCATTGACAGGGTAAACATTCATCATCTCAAACTGACGTAAAACCGCAGTACCATAAAAGGTCACCGATGCGCCAATACGTGGAATGATGGCATCAAAATCTTTTAATTCTTCACCTTTAAAGTGAATTTGTGGCTGCTCTGAGTTGATGTTCATATAGCAACGTAGGGCATCGATCACTTTCACTTCGTGACCACGAGATTGTGCCGCTTCAATTAAACGTTTGGTTGAATACAATGACTTATTACGCGATAAAATTCCGATTTTCATAATGAACTGTCCTTGAGAAATAGTTGAAATTAAGTAATTAAAAATGAAGCGCTAGGATCGACGATGATTTTATTTTGCATCGCGGTGCGGCCTAAGAGCATGCGAAATAACATGTTTTCTCGATTAGTGAGGGTCATTTCGATTGGCCAGTCTTGATGGTTAAACCTAAGTGTAGTCTCAATCACATATCTTTGTTCTTGATGACCACCAGAGTCTTTGACTGTCCTTTGATCGAGCACTTTGGCTTCACACTCTTTTACATATTCATCGTTATTTTGTAATGGGTGAATCCAGAAGCGAACCCAAAGCTCATTATCGCGCTCGAAGGTTTCGAGTTTGAAGGTATGTAAACAGGAACTGCGCGCACCAGTATCAATTTTGGCTTTGATGAGATCAATTCCAAGGTCAGGCAAGCAAAGCATTTCACGCCATCCAACGATGATTTTATCTGTCATAGTTTTTTGATCACTAAGGTTAAGTTTCATGCCACTATAAAATGTAGGTCTTTATTGAATATAACAAGTTATTAACGTCATGAGTAGCGAATGTTGCGGACCTTAACAATTATGTGAAGTCACGTCTTGTGAAATATTTTTCCTGTCACGATAAAAATAACTTGTTGGTCTTTAAACGGTTTATAAGGTGAATTTGATAGGCGTTATGGCATAAAAAAAGCCAGACAAATGAGCCTGGCTTAATCGATATTTTATGTAGATTGTTGCTTAGAAATCGTAACGGATACCCGCTTGCAGTTGGTCATCTAAGTCGTCGATTTGCTCAAACTTGTAACCGACATAAGTGCGTAGGTTGCTGTTGAATTTGTAAACGGTTTCCAACGCGAAGTTATCGACTGCATCGTCATCGCCATCATTGGTGGTTGCGTAGTTATAAACACCAACGAAGGTCCACTGTTGGAACTTATATTGAGCCGAGATTTCGTAGCCATCATTGTCACCAATGGCGTTATCATCATTATTACTTATTTCGTATAGGGCACCAAAAGTGAAGTCAGCAATAGAGTATTGTGCGCCTAAGTCTACTTGATTTACGTCGTTATCAGCCGATTTGCCGCCAGCATAACCCACACCAAGATCAAGACCAAAATCAAATGAGTATTTAGCGCCAAGTGAATATTGATCGCTGTCTTTATCTTCGCCAGCGACATAGTTAGCACCAATGGTTAAACCAGAAAATTCACCTTCATAAGCAAAGTTATTGCCACGTTTATCTTTACCTGCGTTAATCGCTAACTCGCCATCGGCATCTGCGCCAAAGGTTGCCATGGTATCGGTAAAATCGGTGATCATCACTAATGCAGTATCTTGTTTACCGTATGAGAAATTACCAATTTCAGTGCCAATACCAGCAAATAGGTAACGAGTGAAAATAGGTTCACCACTGGTGTAGACTTCATTTTCATAAGTACCAAAGCCGGTTAAACCATCGCTAATTTGAGTGTTACCTGAGATATTGATACGAGCACGGGTTTTATCGTCAAAGTTACTTTTCGTTTTTAAACCTGCGGCATCATATTCATTATTATTTGACACATTAAAACGAGCTTCAGCACGACCACCTAAAGTGATTTCTGAACTGTCATCTTTGTAGACAGAAGCGGCGATTGAAGAAGTTGAAATAAGTGCTGCAAGAACAGCGGAAGCCAGTACTGCTTTTTTCATTGTATTGATCCTATTGATTTAATGAGACTTACATGTCTTCTTTGGGGTTGCGATTACTCTAAAAGAGAATTGTGAAGTATTGATGTCGCAAATGTTACAGTTTAATTTCATTCATTAGGATTGATAAAAGTATGCTTTTTCATTGGAAATTTGCGATGGAGATAAAAAAATCGCCAAAAACGGGAGGTGTTTTTGACGATTTTTTTGAAGTGAAAACTTGTTAGTTAAAAATGCGAACAGGAAGTGTACTTAATCTGCGCGGTAAATCGCACCGAGCACAGCAAGGCGAGATGCACCCGTTGCGGCAGGCAAGTTACCCGGTAGGCGATGGATAGTTTGATGAGCAAGCCAAGCAAACGCCATTGCTTCCATGTAATCGGCATCTATTCCATATTGTAGGGTGTTTCCCACTTGCCACTGGGGAAGAAGCTGTGCCAGTCGTTGCATCAGTAAAGGGTTTTGTGCGCCGCCGCCACAAGCCAACAACTCGTTTAGGTTATTTTGTTGTTCAAATTTTTTCACCTCTTCTGCAATCGTGAGGGCGGTTAATTCGGCTAACGTTGCTTGTACATCGGCAATAGAGGTCGAAAAATTCACGAGGATATTTTCAAGCCAAGGCAGGTTGAATAATTCACGTCCGGTACTTTTAGGCGCAGGGTGTTTAAAATAATCTTCTTGCAGCATGGTTTGTAGCAGCGCTTGATCAACTGTGCCACTGAGCGCGAGTTGAGCGTCTTTATCGTAAGCTTGCTGATAATGCTTTTGTACCCATGAGTCCATCAACATATTGCCCGGGCCGGTATCATAGCCGGAGGTTTGGTCACCATTAATAATCGACAAATTGGCAATACCACCAATATTTAAAATCACAATATTATTGTCTAAATGATCAAATAAGGCTTGATGAAATGCTGGCACTAAAGGTGCACCTTGGCCGCCTAATGCCATATCTTTACGGCGAAAATCGGCCACAGTTGTCACGCCAGTTTTGGCGGCAATAATATTGGCATCACCGATTTGCATGGTAAATGGGTAGGTTGAGTCTGGCGCATGAAACACGGTTTGACCATGACTGCCAATTGCTGTTATTTCACTTGGGGCGGTATTGCTGGTGGATAGCAATTGATTGACCGCATCGGCAAACACATGCCCAAGGCGATGATCGATTTCACCGATCTTAATTAAGTTGGTTTGCTGACCAATACACACATCCAATACATCGGCTTTAAGATCGGGCGGCATCGGGAAAAAATCATGCGCTAACAATTTGATTTGTTTGCCATCTGTAGTAACTAGTGCGGTATCGACCCCATCTAAACTGGTGCCCGACATAATGCCAATGTACTTTTCCATAAATCGTCCTTTAACAGCAATATTGTGCTTTGAGTATACCCTCATATAGTGTCAAAATATGGCGATAGCATCGTGATTTAGTCATATTTTAAAAGGAATAACGAATGGGTCCATTGTGGTTAGATGTCGAAGGGTTTGAAATCGACGCAGTAGAAAAAGAAATTCTGGCGCATCCAACCGTGGGCGGCGTGATTTTATTTGCGCGTAACTACCACGATAACGAGCAATTATTGGCACTCAATAAATCGATTCGAGCAGCAGCGAAGCGTCCGATTTTAATTGGTGTGGACCAAGAAGGTGGGCGTGTACAGCGTTTTCGTGATGGTTTTACCGCGATTCCTGCCGCCAAAGATTACGCCAACATGCTCGATGGCGTCAATGCGGCAAAAATGGGTGGCTGGCTAATGGCAGCTGAGCTGATCGCACACGATATCGATTTAAGTTTTGCGCCAGTCTTGGATAAAACCTTCCAATGTAAAGCGATAGGCAACCGCGCATTTGGCGAAGACTTAGCCACCATTTTGAAATACAGCAGCGCTTATATGCAAGGCATGAAACAAGTCGGCATGGCCACCACAGGTAAACATTTTCCTGGTCATGGTGGGGTGGTGGTCGATTCGCATTACGAAACCCCATTTGATCAGCGCGATGATATTTTTGAAACTGATATGGCGATTTTTAAAGCGCAAATTGAAGCCGGAATTCTCGATGCCATGATGCCCGCGCATGTGGTGTATCCTAATTACGATGATCAACCTGCTAGTGGTTCAAGCTATTGGTTAAAAAAGGTATTACGAGATCAACTTGGCTTTGAAGGGATCGTATTTTCCGATGATTTAAACATGGAAGGGGCGAGCATTATGGGCGGTCCTGCCGAGCGTTCGCTTAAATCGATGCAAGCCGGTTGTGACATGGTGCTGATGTGCAATAACCGCAAAGCCGCGATTGAAGTGCTCGACAACTTGCCGATCACCGAAGTGCCACAAGCGATGTCATTATTAAAACAACAAAGCTTTAGTTTGAATGAACTGCAATCGACACCAGAGTGGCAGCAAGCTCATCGCGTCATGAATGCGCATATGGAACAGAAAAAATAATCCACGCCTTGTCGTTAACCAGCTTAAAATCATAAATAAAACCTAAGTGAATTCGTTTACTTAGGTTTTTTTTGATTTAAGAGTTGTGCGTTATATGCAAGTCAATGGGAAAATAGGCTATTAAAACACCTTGTTGTTATGTTATAACATTTCCATTGTATTAATGGTGAATGAGAAGAAGATGAATGAGACAAGGTTATATCGACTGCCTGTTACCGTACTATCAGGATTTTTAGGCGCGGGAAAAACCACGGTTTTAAGCCATATTCTAAATAATAGAAAAGGTAAAAAAGTGGCGGTGATCGTGAACGATATGAGCGATCTCAATATCGATGCCGCAATGGTAAGAAGCGGTGTATCGCTTAATCATAGTGAAGAAAAATTAATTGAAATGAGCAATGGCTGCATTTGCTGCACCTTACGAGAAGACTTATTGATCGAAGTTACTAAGCTAGCTCAAGAAGGAAGATTTGATTACTTAGTGATTGAATCTACCGGCATTTCTGAACCTTTACCGGTTGCAGAGACCTTTACTTTTACTGATGATAATGGCCAATCGTTATCAGACTTAGCGACGCTCGATACCATGGTGACAGTGGTGGATGCGGTTAATTTTTTAAACGATTATCAACACGCTGAGATGTTACAAGACACCACGCAACATCTTGGTGATGACGATGAACGAAGTGTTGCTGATTTATTGATCGATCAAGTTGAGTTCGCGGATGTCATTTTAATGAGTAAAACTGACTTGATCGGGGCGAGTGAAATTGCGCAATTAACCGCTATTCTAAAAACATTAAATACCACCGCTCGGATTATCCCTATTTCACAGGGTCGAGTGGACATCAAGTCTGTTTTAGATACTCATCTATTTGATTTTGAACGCGCACAGCAAGCAGCTGGATGGCTAAAAGAGATCCGTGGAGAGCATGTTCCAGAAACAGAAGAATATGGCATTAGTAGTTTTCATTATCTCGCTCGTCGCCCATTTCATCCTGAACGTTTTTATCAATTTCTGCATGCGCTAGAACCGTTCGGTAAACTTCTCCGATCGAAAGGGTATTTTTGGTTAGCCAGTCGAGCTGATATGGTCGGACAATGGAGTCAGGCTGGTGGTATCGCCGATCATGGCTTTGCGGGGATGTTTTGGAGCGCGATTGCCAAAGAAGACTGGCCCACTGATAAAGCCTCACTTGATGAAATTCACAAAGCTTGGCTTGAACCTTATGGCGATCGACGACAACAACTTGTTTTTATTGGGCAAGGACTCAATAAAGAAGCGATGATCCAAGCTTTGGATATGTGCTTGCTTAATGATGAGGAATTAAAAACAGGCGCTTGGCAAGATTTTACCGACCCTTTTCCAATCTGGGAGTTTGCTCATGCGTAACGCTGAATCCTCGCGCCATATTGCTTTAGATGACACTGCAATTCAAAAAGTCGCAATAGGTGAACATGCACAAATTTTAAGTCAGATTTATCAACCAGAAAATAATATTTCAATTTGGCAAAGAAAAGTATCTCATGATCTAGAGGCGAGTATCCAAGCTCATTTGCTTCAAGGTTTAACTGTAAACATTAAAAAGACCGTTACCCCAGACAGCGTTAAAGCGGATATTTTTCCAAGCTTGGAAGATTGGGAGTGTCGTGATGAATTAATCGCAGATATTTCAATATTAGTGGCAATGTTCTGCTGCTTATTTGAATTACGCCATGTCGGATTACGACTCGCAACATTAGATCGGGCAATGTGTCCAAGGTTTCATGTTGATAATGTGCCATGTAGGTTAGTGACGACCTACAGTGGCGTTGGAACTCAGTGGTTGGCGCACCATGAGGTTAATCGAAAGCGCTTAGGAGCTGGAAATCAAGGTTTACCCGATCATCAATCTGGTTTATATCCTGACAGCGATTCGATTCAACAATTAAGAATGGGGGATGTGGCTTTATTGAAAGGCGAAATGTGGTTAGGAAATGAAGACTCAGGCTTAGTCCACCGCTCTCCTGAATTGACCGCAATAGATAAGACTCGGCTGTTTTTATCCCTTGATTTTAATTGAGATCAGAAGTCTTGTGGGCATCGCAGTCAGGTTAGGAATACCTGACTGCAATTTTTATTTTAGCGTATACACTTAATATGCATATTGGTGAATTTTATCATTCAAAGCAACGAATCGTTACTCGCTCATTTTGATCAATCAGTTTGAAACAAGGGAGTAGACAATGAAGCAAAAACAACTCGAATTTATTCAAGGCTTACCTAAAGTCGAATTGCATCTGCATATTGAAGGTTCTCTTGAGCCAGATTTACTGTTCGAGCTGGCAAAGCGCAACCAAGTTTCTATTCCTTTCTCTTCACCGCAAGAAGTGCAAGCGGCATATCAATTCAATAACTTACAATCGTTTCTCGATATTTATTATCAAGGCGCTAATGTCTTGATCCATGAGCAAGATTTTTACGATCTGACTTGGGCTTATCTGCTACGTTGCCGACAAGATAACGTGGTTCATACTGAAATATTCTTTGATCCCCAAACTCATACCGCGCGGGGTATTGGGTTCGATACGGTGATTAATGGCATTGATAAAGCGTTAAAACAAGGAAAGGAAGAACTTGGTATTTCAAGCCAAATTATTATGTGTTTTCTGCGTCATTTAGATCAAGACTCAGCCTTTGAAACCTTAAAACAAGCGCTGCCTTTTAAAGATAAGATCATTGCGGTAGGGTTAGATTCCTCCGAAGAGGGTCATCCGCCACAAAAATTCACCGAGGTTTTTCAAACTGCCATCGAGCATGGCTTTTTAACCGTTGCCCACGCAGGGGAGGAAGGGCCTGCGCAGAATATTGATAATGCGATCTCGTTGCTTGGCGTCTCACGGGTTGATCATGGTGTACGTTGTGTCGATGACCCCAAGCTGGTGGCAGAGCTCATTGCTAAGCGAACCCCACTGACGGTATGCCCATTATCAAATATCAAACTGAACGTGTTTGAAACCATGGCCGAACACAACATTGTTGAATTATTACGCCAAGGCTTATGTGTCACCATTAATTCCGATGATCCGGCTTATTTTGGCGGCTATATGACGGCGAATTTTATTGCAGTGGCGAAGGCGCTACCCATCACCAATAAGGAATTAATGGCGTTAAGTTTTAATGCGATTGAAGCGAGCTTTATCTGTGATACCGAAAAACAAAAATTGAGAGAGAAAGTGGAGCAATATGGCAACAAGGATGCAAAGCTCTGATCAGGTTTGTACTCCGCTATACACATCAATCGTCAAGCCTCTTTGTTTCGCGTAGTGTTGAGGGGTTAATCCAATTTGTTTTTTTAAAGTGCGGATCAAATGGGGTTGGTCGCTAAATCCAAAGCGCATAGCAATGTCCGCCCAATCAATATCAGCGATGTCACGTTGATATAAATACTCCAGCATTGCCTCTAACTTATTCATGGTTTGGCATTGCTTTAATGTCACCGACATTCCCTGGTTTATTTCGTCGCACGTTTAAAAATGAAAATGACTTTGAAAATGCCTATCCAATTAACTATTCAGTCAATAATGTTGGGGCGTTCTTATCTCAGTATTTGTTCCCAATTATTGTCGTCGTCATTGGTTTTCATTTTAGTTTCGCAATTGCCGCTTTTGTGGCTTTCACTGGTTTCCTGGTTTTATATATATTGCGTAAAGACATTGTGGCGATTTCAACTGATATTGATAAAGCGCCTATTCCAACCAACAAAATGATTCAGTTCTTAGTCTTGTCAGCTGCCATGCTTGGCACGGTATTCTTTATGTTCTCAAATATGGATGTGGGTCAATACATTATCTATGCGTTAGCACTTGGCGCAATAGGTTACTTTATATTGCTGATGCTACGTGCACCTAAAGCCGAAGCGATGCGCATGAGTACCATCTTACTGATGTTGATCCTAGTGGTGGCATTCTTTATTTATTACGGTCAAATGATGACTTCGATGAATATGGTTGCGATCAACACATTACGCGGCGACTTATTTGGTTTTATTCCTCTTCCTCCTGAAGCTGCCATGGCATTGAACCCGCTTTGGTGTATGGTTGCCGGCCCGATTATTACGTTTATCTTCGTCAACCTTGAGAAAAAAGGCATCACTTTTACCACTGCAACAAAGGTGGGATTTGCATTTATTATGACCACATTGGCATTTGGGACTTTAACTTTTGCGGCGCAATCTGTGGGCTCTGATGCGGTGATCGTGCCGGAATACTTTTTCCTTGCACATTCATTCCAAGCATTCTCGGAAGTGATTGTAGGTAGTTTAGCGGTGGCGTTTATTTTGTCTGTTACGCCAAAGCATATCGAAAATTTCTCTGTGAGTTTGTTTTCGGTTGCTATTGCACTAAGTGGAGTAGTTGGCGCAGTATTCTCGACTTCAATTGCACTTGATAAAGGTCAAAAGATTTCTCAGCAGTTCGTGCAAAATACTTATGGTGATTATTTTCAGTTGTTGACTATATTAGCTGTGGGTATCGTGGCGGTCGCCTTTATCTGTTCGATTCTTATCAAGAAAATCTTGGCTGCCAGTGATCGTATCGAACGAGGCGGTTCTGATGACGAACAAAATATAGATCTTCAATCTCAAGAAGTATAATAGGGATCAAAATGACGAATAAAATTGAACAATTAAAAATTCTGACAGAGCTTGATGCTGTACCAGGTAATGAAGCGGAATGCCGTCAATACATGGAAGCGCGTTTAGCCGGTAAAGTGGATGAGATCCAATATGATCGCCTTGGTGGCATCATAGGTAAAAAAATCGGTATCGCCAATGGACCACGCATTATGATGGCGGGTCACATGGATGAAGTTGGCTTTATGGTGACTGAAATCAATGAGCAAGGCTTTATCAAGTTTACCCCTTTAGGTGGCTGGTGGAACCAAGTGATGTTGGCGCAACAAGTTCGAATTACTACCGCCAGTGGCGAAAAAATTCTTGGGGTGATTGGCAGTAAACCGCCACATATTCTCACTCCAGCAGAGCGTAAAACTCCGGTTGAAATCGACAAAATGTATATTGATGTGGGTGTCAGCTGTAAAGAGGAAGTGGATCAGGCGGGTATTAAGCCAGGAGATATGATCACCCCTTATATCGAATTTCGCGAGATGATCAACAAAGATTATTTAGTTGGTAAAGCGTTTGATAACCGCATTGGTTGTGCGATTGCATTAGATGTACTAGATAACCTGCAAGGTAAATCTCATCCTAATGAAATTTACGCCGTTGGCACTGTGCAAGAAGAGGTGGGTTTGCGCGGCGCACGTACCGCTTCCAATGTCGTTGATCCTGAAATTGCTTTTGCGGTTGATGTGGGTATTGCCGATGATACACCGGGATGTGATAGCAAAGGTGTGATGGGAAAAGGGCCACAAATCACCTTAAAAGATGCCTCTATGGTTGGGCATAAAGCATTACGCGAATTTGTATTGCAAATTTGTACCGAGCTTGACATTCCGTATCAATATCAAGTACTCAATGGTGGTGGTACAGATGCGGGTGCGATGCATATCAATGGCGCTGGTGCTCCTTCATTGTCGATTGGTATTCCATCTCGTTATATCCATTCACACACATCAATGATCCATAAACAAGATTACTTGAATACGGTGAAACTGCTCACCGCATTAGCAGAAAGATTGGATCGCGCCACGGTTGATCAAATCATTCGAGGTTAGACCTAAATTCAGGGATAACAAGGGTATTTAAATAAAAATGGTTGCGGATTATATCCGCAGCCATTTTTTTATAATGAAATATTACTTCCAAGCAAACTCAGCAAAGCGACTATCCATTGGCGTTTTAGCGACATGGTTGACGTAGTTACTGATCACTTTTTGTGACAAGCCTAAAACCACTTCTAAATCAAATCGCGGGTTTACGTAGTTATGCCAGGGTGTGTGATGATCAAGCGGTTTTAGAACAAATGATCGAAGATGTATTTTCGCATCATCCTTTTTAATCGATGAATATACAATATATTGAATTTATTAAGTTTTAATCTGTCGTTTTCTTCATAAATCGCAGCGGTGTTTCTCCTGTTTGTTTTTTAAAGAAGGCGATAAAAGCACTATCCGAAGAAAAGCCTAGCCAATGGGAAACATCACTGACTTGTTTTTCTCTCGACAATAATTCAATCGATTTTAATAAGCGCCATTGCTGTTTCCAATCTTGATAACACATGCCCGTTTCGGCTTTGAATAGTCGTGTCAGTGTTTTGGTACTTGCGCCAACGGATTGGGCGAGGACATTAAGCGGCGGGATCAAAAAAGACTCTTGCATCAGTTGTTGGCTAAATTTTTCAAGTCGACGATTTGATGGTAAAGGTAATTGGAAAGAATGGCATTTAGCTGCGTAGAATTCTTCCCAGAAAAGCACGGTTGTATTTTTCATTTCATCTTCAGGTTTACCCCATTCCCATAATGCCATTTTATCAATGAGCGCCTTTAAGAGAGGATCAACGTCGATAATCTTGATGTCATTAGGGCTGTCTACAATCTCGCAATCGAAATAAAGCGAACGGTAGGCGACGACGTTGGTCATCATCGCTCGATGTGGAGTGGATGGGGGTATCCAAACCGCTTTTGTTGGTGGCAAAATACACAATGAGTGCTCTAAAGCAAAACTCATACATCCTTGAGAGGCGTAGAGCAACTGTCCTTTTTGATGCTGGTGCATGCCTGAGTCATGTCGACCAACATCCGCTGCGATTCCTATCACGGCACTCTTTAATGCATCCGCATTGAATTGGGAGTGTTCATTAATAATTGCCATTTGTCCTAATCTTATTGTTTTTGGTTTTAATGTTGTTAATGGGCAAATGATAGCGTCATCTATACTGCCCGCCAAGTTAATTCACAATGAGTAGAACAAGATGAATACAAAACCTTCTTTATGGTTGATGGTGACAATGTTGATGTTTCCACAAATCGTTGAAACCATTTACAGTCCTGCTTTAGGCTCGATTGCTCAATCGTTCTCTGTGAGCTACCCACAAGCAGCCCAAACACTCTCAGTGTATTTTTCTGCCTTTGCGATTGGTGTGGTTGTGTGGGGAATATTGGCGGATAAATGGGGGCGGCGTCCAACGATGCTTGTGGGTTTGTTTATTTACGCCTGCTCAGCTTTAGTGGCGATGCAAACAAACAACTTCACCGTTCTTATGCTTGCTCGGGCATTCAGTGCATTCGGTATCGCGGTAGCGTCAGTGATCACACAGACCATGCTTCGTGATGTTTTTAGTGCGCAAGAATTGGGTAAAGTTTTTAGTCTCATGGGGATAGGGATCTCTATTAGCCCCGTTTTGGGCATGTTTTTGGGTGGTCAATTGTCTTTAATAGGAGGCTATCAATATGTATTTTCCGCCTTATTTATTATGGCGTTAGTGCTATTTAGCTATAATCTATTTAAGCTTCCCGAAACACAACAACAAACACAGCCTGTAGCAATAGCCAGCTTAAGTGCTCGTATGCTAAAAGACCGACACATTTGGTTATCGGCATTATTAGTGGCGTCATACAATATTGCTCTTTTCTCTTATTACCAACTTGGTGCATTTCGTTTTTCCGAGCTCGGTTTTGGAGTGGATAAGTTTGGTTATAGCGGTATCGCATTGGGGATTGGCAGCTTGCTCGGCAGTTACTTAAATACAGTGTTATTAGGTAAAAAACTGTCACAAGGCTTTTTATTGTGGTTAGCGGTGATATTACTCACTATTGGCGCAATTGGGGTATATATGATGTTAGGGTCTATCTGCTTTGTTATTCCGATGCTGCTGGTGGTGATGTCATTTGGTATCGCGATCCCAAATGTGCTGAGTATGGCTTTGAACGACTATAAACAACAAGTGGGCAGTGCAGGGGCATTATTTGGGCTGAGTTATTATTTGCTCATTGCTGCTGGCTTAGCTCTGGCGGGGGTGGTACAAAATTTAGGCATAGTTCTTATTGGGTGTGCAGTCGTGACACTCGCTGTGATGTTGTTACGTAAATAATAGTCAACCGCTGCATCGCTTAATCAATGTTGTTGGTTCTAACTATTTGATATCGATAGCCGAACTAAATGGCTCATACATATTTAGCTCTGGCGCGTAGCGTCAACTTTTCATTGCCATAGGATAACCATCAAAGGTGGCGGCAAGCGCGGCACCATCTCCCGGAGTATTGATTAAAATCGAACTGCGTGAACCCCCAAACATCGCGCCAATGTACACACCAGTCATGGTGATCAATGAAGCGGTTGGCCCCATAGAAAATGTCATTGGAAGCAAAATAGCCACGCCAGTTGCAGGGCCAAGACCCGGTAGCATCCCGATCACTGTGCCTAAAATACCGCCCAATGTGATCAAAAATAAATAATAAGGCTGCAGCGCAATGCCAAAACCATCCATTAAACTCGCTAAAATATCCGTCATGATTAGCTCCGTTAGTTAAATAATGGAAAAGGAGGGAGGTTGACTGAAAGTAAGTCATTAAAGGTGAAGAAAACCCCAGTGGCGAAAACAAAAGCGATTAATGCGCCTTTTTTCCAGTATTGTTGTCCACAAGTCACCATCAACATGGCAAACATAAAGAAGAAAGTACTGACAACGTAGCCAAGATGCTCAAAAGTCAGTGCGTATAAAAAACTGATCACACAAGTGATGGCGATCTTACGACGATCCACTTTTCTTTGTTGGCTTTCATTGAGCAACGATTTTATGGCCAGAATCGAAGGTTGTATCCCGCCTTTAATGATAAGCAAGACACCGATAAAAATTGCGATAGCCGATATAGCAAGCGGCATAAAAATCGCTTCAAGTGGATTGCCAAACATGGGCTGAGGCATGTTGTAGGCATAACCTCCATAAGTCAGCCCAAAGACAATACTAAATAGCCCCGTTAGGCCATCCCAATTTGGTTGTTTTGACATATCTCACCTTCACTTGTCATGGTTAAAAGAAGGCGAAGAAGAGCGCAACCCCTTCTTGCCTGTTACTTTTGATAACGAACTTATCGACCAAATACTTCTTTAATCAATGATTTATATTGTTCATTAGTGGTGGATAGGAAAGAGGTAAAATCTTTATCATTTTGATAAGCATTATCCCAACCATTACGTTTTAGCGCGGCTTTCCATTCTGGCGTTGCAACCATTTTTTCTAACGCTTGCTGCCAGTATTTAACTGCATCGGCTGGCATATCTTTCGGGCCAAACAGACCACGCCAGTTTTCGAACGTCACATCAATGCCTTCTTCTTTTACGGTTGGAATCTCTGCAATTAGACCAGAACCAATGCGCTTATCCGCCGTTTGTGCCAGTGCATGCAATTTGCCGCTTTCAACTAGGCCGGCAACATCGCCAAGACCGGTTGAAATAAGATCAACATGCCCACCGAGCGCTTGAGCCACTAGGCTGCCATCTTGGAAGGAGATGTAATCAATTTGGCGAAGGTTCTCAACACCTGCGGCTTTGGCCACTAAAAGGAATTGAATATGATCCATAGAACCGGCGGCAGATGCACCGCCAATCTTGACTGATTTCGGATCTTTTTTAAGCGCTTCCATCACCTCTTTAATTGAGTGGTATTTCGAATTTTCAGGTACCACAAAAGCGGCGTAATCGGTGATCAAACGTGCGAGAGGGGTGGTGTCTTTATAACTGTATTGCGTTAAGCCGGTTAAGTTAGTTAACAAAATGGGTGGTGAGTAAACTGAGATCAAATCGCCTTTGCCTTTTTGCGTTTGCATATAGGCTAAGTTGACCGCGCCACCGCCACCAGGACGATTAATCACGGGCATATTAGAATTCACAATGCCAGTATCTTTTAGGGTTTTCGCGACGGTACGGATGGTGAGATCCCAACCGCCACCTGCACCCGATGGAGCAACCATATTGATAGTATGTGGTGGGTAATCGGCCGCGACAGCAGAATTAACCGAGAGAAGTGAAGTGGTTGCGATCACTGCGCCAGCGAAGAGTTGTTTTAATTTTATCATCAACTTACATCCTTTTCGTATGTCCTATACATACCCTTCAATAACTTAGGGTAATTAATGAGTATCGACCAGCATCGCTCGATCTCGATTTATTATTCTACTCAGCCATGGTGTTAAATTATTGTTAACAATTATGGTCGAGCGATAAGCATACGCATTGGCAGTTAGGCGAAGTGGGAGCAAGTGCAATTAAACGTCACGAATCAATGGTGCTTATGGTTTTTATGACGTTAATTATCATGTGGTGGGAAATAAAGAACATCAAATGATCTGGTGTAAGATGCAAAATGAAAAAGCCCGCTAACTTGGACGTAAACGGGCTTTGTGGCTCATGAGTTATATTAAGGGGCGGTAACTATTTTGGTATAACGGCCTCTAATCACTCGTGATTGTTTTGTTATGAGTCGGTCTTAATAATTCCACACCGTCCCATCTTCTAAACGAGTGACTGGATGGTAACCACGTTTAAATTCGTAGCGTGAGGCTTCTTTTTCATCAAAGTCGACACCTAAGCCAGGCGCGTCGCTGACATAGAAGAACCCATTTTCCATTTTATGTTCTGATGGGAATAATGCGTCACATTCGGGTGTGCCTAACACTAAGTATTCTTGAATACCAAAGTTAGGAGCCCAAGCATTCAAATGTCCTTGTGCCGCCATTGATAATGGTGAGTGACTTGGCGCGCCATGGAAACCGGTTTGCACATTATGCAACGCGGCTAAATCCACAATACGTTTGACCGAAGTGATACCGCCAGCATAAGTGGCCGATACACGGATAAAGTCAATTAAGTTACTTTGGATTAGCTTATTACAATCATAAATCGAGTTAAACACTTCGCCGATAGCAATCGGGGTGGTGGAGTGCTGGCGAATTATTTCAAGCGCCGATTGATCTTCCGCTGGGGTTGGATCTTCTAACCAATACAAACGATGTTGTTCGACTTCTTTAGCAAACTGCGCCGCTTCACGTGGTAATAAGCGGTGATGCACATCGTGTAATAATTTCATGTCCCAGCCGAATTTATCGCGTATTTCTCCTAAAGCATCTGGCATATAACGCATGTATTTATCGGTGTTCCAAGTTTCGATTTTGGGTCCATTGCCTGAAAAATTGGTAATGTAGTTTTTAGTATTGCCTTTTTCAGCCACCGCGTAGCCGCCATCTTTTGGCATCCCCGGAATGCCGCATTGGACACGTACCGCTTGGTAACCTTGTTCACGATAGTAAGCAATTGAATCCATCAACTCTGCCAGATCGTTACCCGAGGCATGAGCATAAACCATTGCCGCATCGCGACTTTTACCACCAAAAAGTTGGTACAGTGGCAAACCTGCAATTTTGCCTTTGATATCCCACAATGCCATATCGATAGCACCAATTGCCGCCATCGCAATCGGGCCCCGACGAAAGTAAGCACCACGGTAAAAATATTGCCAAATATCTTCACTCTTACGCGGATCCATACCGATTAGGCACGGGATCAAATATTCTTGTAAATAATGAGCCGGTAAGGTTTCACGAGTGTTTAAAGTGGCATCACCTAAACCATAAATGCCTTCATCGGTCATAATTTTAAGGGTGACATAGTTTTTATTTGGGCCACCAACAAAGACTTCTGCGCCAGTAATTTTCATGTTATTTATTTCCGTTTCTGATCACATCGATGATCTCTTGGTACTCAGAACCTTCTTTAAACGTTTGGTAAGGTTCAACCGTTTCGCCACTCACATCTTTGACTAATTGAATCGCAAGGTGGGTCCAACTTCTTTGTGTATCATCTTCGATATTTGGCAGTAATTTTTTAATCTCAGCCGGTAGAGTCACTTCTTGCCATTGTTTATCTCCCTCTTGATCAAGAAGGTACAAAGGACCCGCACCGTAGTTACCTTTAATATAAATAGAACCTTTGCTGCCATGAAAAACAATATGATCTTCGTTAAAACGAGGAACTAAACCGCCGTGTTTAAATAACACAGAGACAGGTTGTTTCGCTGGAATGCGGCTTTCAAGTTGCATCAGTACGGTGTAAGACCATTCCACATCGCAATCTTTCCACTCTAAAGACGGATCATTTAAGTCGTTAGGAATGAAATTACGACGCTCCATGAAGTTATGTACCCCTTGAACAACCGGCGCTTTTGGCATGTCATTACGCACTTCACCGTGAAAGGATAAAATATTTTCGCCAATCACAGAGGTCACAATCGACACTAAGTGTGTGAAGTTGTTATTTAGACGACCGCCACCATTTTCGATGCGATGTGACCAGCCAAAGGGAATGTGTTTATCGAGATTGAAATGAGAAATACATTCAACTTCTAATGGTTCACCGATAAGACCTTCTGCCACCATTTGTTTGGCTTGAATAATATGCGGCATGTAACAAAAGCTAGAAGCGAAAGCGGTTTTAACCTTTTTTTCTTGTGCTAATTGGTACAGTTTAGTTGCGCTATCGCCACTTTCAGAAAGGGGCTTATCGCAAAATACATGACAACCAGCATTAATGGCTTGGGTGATAGGTTCAACGTGAGCGCCGCCTGGAGTGGCAATCGATACGATATCCGGCTTACATTGCTCTAATGCTTTCGCCCAATCGGAACCAAAAAAAGGAATATCTAATTTTTGTGCGACCTCTTTCACCACATCAATATTACGACCGACAATTCCGACAACTTCAGCGCCCGCATCGCGAAATGCTTTGGTGTGACCTTGGCCTGCAAAACCAGTACCGAATACGAGCACTTTCTTTTTATCTGTCATCTTTCTATTCCTTCCAATTTTGGCAATTTGTTATCTTAAATTTAATTCGATTTATTCACGCATAGAACAAGCATAGTCACCCATTCCACGCTCGAGATAAGCGGAACCAAGTTGCGCCAATCTCATCAATATTGATCAAAAAAAGCCCGCTTAACTTGGGGAGAAAGCGGGCTTTGACGTTAGTTAATTATTGTGTTTATTAATAAGTACATCAGGCTTATTTTTTAGCCGTTGGACCACTTACTTCTAGCGCAGAGAAAGACACACTGTTGTAGTCGCCATTTTTCATATCCGTGGCGAAATCACCAGTACCAGCACAACCTGGAGACCAGAAGCCCGCATCATCTTTCACACTACATTGACCGTAAGCACCGGCCTTGAAATAGAAAGAATCTTGTGCGTAGCCGTGTGGGTTATCTTTTGGATCGACTTTACCGTTAGCATCGATATTTTTAGACAGGTCAATATTGTATTTAACCGTCTTATGATTTTTCGATGTGAAGGTTAAATGCATAATATTGCCTTCAACATTCACCACATAGCTAAACTCTTCACCTAACGCAATACCCGCATCTTTAGGATCGGCTTTGTTATCCCATGTGTTGCCCCATACTGGGTAAGCAATATCAACCCGGTTTGGATCTTTCTTAGCTAGGTTACGTTCGTAGTTCCAAAATACTGAACCATTTTCGTGTCCTGGCCATTTTTTGTAAAAGATTTTAAGCGGTTCATTACCTTCACCAAAAGTGGTATTAGCGGCAATAAGTTTTGGATCTTTGTTAGCGTGAATTTGACCCACTACCACAGAGTATGCCGGGAACTTATCTGGCTGGTTAGCATGCGTTGAAACATGATTTACTTTCAAGGTAGCAGACAACTTGCCGCCAATTGCACCATATTGATCGGCATTCTTATGAGCCGGAATTGCAAAGTTATTGGCTGGCGCTTTAACATCAACCGTTAAATCCGTACCACGTAGCATTTGGCGTAGTTCAGAACGAGCATTTGAAGAACCCGATGTGGTGATGGCTTTATTTTGTACTTGGAAAACCATGTCACCATTATCATCTAGATAGAAAAAATCAGGGTTTGAATAGCTAAACATCGCCACCCCTTCAATCTCATCAATCTTGCCATTTTGATCTCTGTCTTCAGGTACTGTTATTTTCCAATTCATCATATTGAATTTATCGGCAGGTACTGGAAGATGGCCTTGAGTTTGTGCCATTGCGTTAGCAGAAAAACCTAAAACCACTGACATGTAGAGGAATTTTTTAAACATTGTCTGTCCTTGTTATCGTTTTAATTATTAATGTTAAATAGGGGTGTTGGACTACACGATATTCAAGCAAGCTGAAAACAAACCAACAGAAACATCTTATTATAATACAATTATTCACGTAGTGAGATTTATCACAGATTAAGAATTGGGTAGTTTATTGTTAGAATCTAGGGTTTAAGTTCGCGATTGGTATAACAAAAATAAAGAAACGACAAGCCATAGAATGAGTACTTATAGCCTGCCGTTGTGCGTATTGCTGATACTGATAATCTAAGCTTTACATGAATTATGTAGATTAAAAATTGTAAAGCTTATTGAATCAATCCGAACATTTTTGGTAAGTACAAGCTTAGTGCTGGCACAAAAGTGATCAACATTAATGTGACGATCAATACCGCACAGAAAGGCAAAATCGCGCGGATGACATCTTCAATTTTGGCTCCGCTTACACTACAACCCACAAACAAGGCGGTTCCTACTGGAGGGGTGGCTATGCCAATACAAAGGTTAAAGATGATCATCATTGCAAAGTGAATAGGATCCATACCTAACTGAGTCGCGATTGGCATAAAGATAGGGGTAAAGATCAATAACGCTGGGGTTAAATCCATAAACATACCAATGATCAACAAGATGATGTTCATTAGAATGAAGATAATAATTGGATTATCTGAGATTGACAGCATCCAATCACTGATCATGCTTGGCAAGCCAGTAAATGCCATCGCCCAAGACATAATGGTCGATGCACCAATGATAAACAGCATGATGCCAGTGATTTCAGTGGTTTCAATACTGATGGTCTTCATATCTGACAAACTTATTTAGCTCGAAATATAATCAGTGCACTGTTGTTGATCACACTTTTTATATTCACCACTTAAAAGGCTTGTAGCTTTTAATAGACAAACTGGTTTTGGTTAAAAGACACACATTTACTAAGGTTTTGTTGGTATCAAATTAGCGTTTTTAATTCGTTGAATAGGGGGTAATGAGTCGCTTAGAAGGAGGGGTTTTCTGCTATCAGAACAATGAAATGGTAGAAATTCATTTCAGATCACATTAAATCATACAATAAGACCTTATAGTTAGCGTAGACGAGTAATCATAATGGAATAAAATAATGAAAAAAGTATATTTAGCGTTGGCAGTTGCTGGCGTGCTTGCGGGCTGTTCTTCTAGTGATGAAACCACGGCCAAATCAGTTGTGCCAATGACGGCACCAATGACTCAGCCAACCGCATACCAACAAGCGCTTTCTAAGCAATTAGACGTAACTAAAGCGCCATCGGAAAACTTTGATCTAACTAAATGGAAAATCAACCTTCCTTATCCAGACGACAAACCAGAGCGTCGCGGTAAGGTGATGGAATTATCAAAAGATCAATTAAATAACCAAGTACCAGCGTTCTCTAATCCAGATTGGTTCTTTACCGATGCTAAAACTGGCGCCATGGTATTTCGTGTACCAAACCAAGCGGTAACCACACCAAACAGCAAAAATGCACGTACTGAGCTACGAGCAATGCTCGCGGATGGTTACAACGATCCAAAGAATAACTTTGTGGTAGCAAGCCATACTGATGCTGGATCTTACGGCTCTGTCGGTGGTGAATTGTCAGCAACTTTAGCGGTCGATTGGGTGAGTTTAAGTGGTAACGATGCAAAATCTGGCGCGCATGCCACGGTTATTGGTCAGATCCATGGTTCAAATAATGAGCCATTAAAAATCATTTATCGTAAATTACCAAATCATGAATACGGTTCTGTGTCTTGGAATTACGAAACAAATCCAACCAATAAAGCTGACCGTAAAGATATTAAACACGACGTATTCGGTCACAATAAACTGTCTGCTAATGACAGCAACCCGGAAGATGGCATTCGTTTAGGTGAAGTTTTTTCTTATGATGTCTCAATCACCAATAACGTTATGCATTTAACCTTTAAGAAAAATATCGGTCAAAGCAATCAGGTCGTTAAGGTTTTCGATGTTGATCTAAGCAAGCCATACCCAGGTGAAGCAAAAGACACTAGCTATGCACAAGATTGGATGTACTTTAAAGCGGGTGCTTACAACCAATGTAATACTGGTTCTTCACAATGTACCAATAACGGTGTTGATAAAGGCGACTACACTCAAGTGAGTTTCTTTAAACTGAATTTAAATCAATAACCATTAAGCAGAGATAATAGCCTTCAGCTGAAGGTTTTATCTCTCTTTGTGATTGTGCCTAAGTGAAAAAAGGCATAGATCACATTAAACACCAATTTTCGATACGCAAACATTGCTTAAACAACAGTAGGCGTATATTATTAGCAAACTTAATAAAGCATACAATAATACATTTTAGGAGTTAGATATGTCTAAACCAGTAATCGGTTTCATCGGTCTTGGCCTTATGGGCGGCAACATGGTTGAAAACCTACAAAAACGTGGCTACCAAGTTAACGTTATGGATCTTAGCCAAGATGCAGTTGATGCTGTTCTTGCTCGTGGTAACGCGACTCAATTCACTTCTGCTAAAGAACTAGCAGCGGCTTCTGATGTGGTTGAGTTTTGCCTTACAACTTCAGCGGTTGTTGAAAAAATCGTTAACGGTGAAGATGGTGTGTTAGCCGGTATTAAAGCAGGTTCTACTCTAATCGACTTCGGTACTTCTATCCCAGCTTCTACTATCCAAATCGGCGCACAACTTGCTGAAAAAGGTTGCGGCATGATCGATGCCCCTCTAGGTCGTACTCCTGCACACGCTAAAGATGGTTTATTAAACATCATGGCAGCTGGTGATATGGATACTTTCAATAAAGTAAAACCTTTATTGGAAGAGCAAGGCGAAAACGTATTCCACCTTGGTAAACTTGGTGCTGGCCACACAACAAAACTTATCAACAACTTCATCGGTATGACAACGGTTACGGCTATGTCTCAAGCATTTGCTGTTGCAAAAGCGGCTGGTGTTGACGGTCAACAGTTGTTTGACATCATGTCTGCTGGTCCATCTAACTCACCATTCATGCAATTCTGTAAATTCTACGCAGTAGACGGCGAAGAAAAACTAGGTTTCTCTGTTGCAAACGCAAACAAAGACCTTGGTTACTTCAATCAAATGGTTTCAGACCTAGGCAGCGAGTCTCTAATCGCTCAAGGTACTTCTGCAAACCTACAAGCTGCGGTTGATGCCGGTCTTGGTCAAAACGACGTTCCTGTCATCTTTGATTACTTCAACGGTCTAAAAAAATAATTAGAGCCTACTCAAAGTAGAGTCTAAATGAAAATACGGCATACCTTGAGTATGCCGTATTTTTTTGTACTTGCTAACTCTACTCCCCACACTTCCCTTGCAGGTTATCCATGATCGGGCAACATGGACTTGAGTCGCCTGGACACTCATCGATCCATGAATTTAATTGTCGTTTAATATTATTCAATTCGGCTAATTTTTCCTCAACATCATCCAGCTTTTGTTGGGCTTTTTTCTTAATATCCGCGCTAGTGCGGTTGGGATCTTGAGACATGAGCACCAAGCTTTTGCAATCCTCCAAGCTAAACCCTACAGCCTTGGCGCGGGCCACTAATTTTAACTGCTCGATATGAACATCGTTATAAACCCGATAACCATTACTCGAACGCAAAGGACTTTCCACTATCTGTTGCGATTCATAAAAACGAATCGACTTGGCGGAAAGGCTGGTCAATTTGGCAACTTGGCTGATGTTCATATCAATAAACCTGATTAAGTGAGTGGTACAAAACGACGCTTGATATTATAACAACCGTCGCCACTTTATGGTCAGCTAATAGCTTTAATTGTTCTTAGCTCAATTGCATGGTGGTGATGCAAGTAGGTGCGTCATCGACGGTACTCAATACTTTAGTGACGGTTTTACCATTGTAGTTAAACGTAAACTCTAAATTCGCTTTACCTTTTGGCATCCAAAAATCAATGAAACCATCTTTTTGAGTTTTTACCATACCGTATTTTAATACTTTTTTGCTATCTAAATCGGTAATTTTGACTTGCATTGATTTTTCAACTAATTCACCTTGGCAACCGGTTGGTACGTGGTAGCCGCAAGGGTGAGTGCTAAATTCGTATGGTGCAATAGAGAGTAAATGCTGATCGCCAGTCGGAATATTGATGTTGCTACCATCTTTAAATTTAGCTTGAATGTGATCGGGGAAAACTTGGATAGATGCCGTCTCTGTGCCGTGATACTGGTGTGCTTTTTCAAGGGCTTGTGGTGCGGTGAGATGTTTAAAATCATCGGCTTGATTCGCCCATACTGAGCTTGAAATTAACGTGATAGAAAGTGTAAGAAAGGATAATAACTTCATGATGCGACCTTATTCATTTTATGGGATAACATCAGCATAAAGGTTACCAGTAGGGGAAGGTCAACCCTTTTAATGTACAGCGTATTCATTACCTAAAACCAGGCTAAAAAAAACCCTCAAACTACGTTGAGGGCAAAATATTGTCAGGGGGTGATCAATATAAAATGTAAATTACTCAGGGTGAAACTTAAGGTATAACAAGGTGTATTAGTTTACTTTTGCAACCGCATCTTTAACCAATGCGCCTAGCTCTTCCCATTGCTCATTGTCAATAAGTTGAGTAGGAACCATCCAAGTACCGCCACATGCTAATACCGCAGGGATCTCTAGGTAGTCGTCGATGTTTGATAAGCTTACGCCACCAGTAGGCATAAATTTAACAGGGTAAACCGCTGTTAGTGCTTTTAGCATGCCAACGCCGCCAGAAGGGCCCGCTGGGAAGAATTTAACCGTTTTAAGGCCAAGTTCCATTGCTTGTTCTACTAAGCTTGGGTTGTTCACACCAGGTACGATTGGCATGTTTTTAGATTGGCAGTATTTAACGGTTGTTGGGTTTAAGCCAGGGCTTACGATGAAGTCAACACCAGCGTCAATCGCTTGGTCAACTTGTGCCGGCGTTAGGATAGTACCCGCACCGATGAGCATTTCTGGGTATGCGGCGCGCATTGCTTTGATTGCACCAATAGCCGCTTCAGTACGGAAAGTGATTTCAGCACAAGGCATGCCATTTTCCATTAATGCTTTTGCTAGCGGTAATGCGTGCTCAACTTTGTTTAACGCAATAACAGGAATAACTTTAAGGTTTGCAAGTTGTTGATCAAGATTAGACATAATTTGCTTCTCTATTAATTCAGTAAAGGATGTATAGCCTACAATATCAATCAACCATTATACCCGTCTTACTTGAAGCTGCAGCTTTGTTGGCTGCGCTAACTCACCCCAATCACTTAGGCAAGCTAAGCTCATGGGGCTTCGTTTACTTGCTGCCTCACTGCAACTTCAATTACTTTGGGTATATATGTGAAGATGGTTTTTTAATATTGTAGATAAAAATAGTATTAAAGACCGATATCTGGCATTGCCTCAAGAGGAATAATCGCCCCTTGATGTTGAATAACCGTACCCGCTACTTTGTGACCAGACAACGCTGATTCTTTGGCGCTGAATCCAAGTAGACGTTTAGCAAGGTAACCCGCACTGAACGAATCGCCTGCTGCGGTAGTATCAACAACATTATCCGCAGGTTTAGTGGCGACATATTGAATATTGTCTTCACTATCGCTTTCTTTGGTGATCACTACGCAATCTTTACTACCGCGTTTAATCGCAATTTCAGATACGCCAGCATTTTGAGTACGTGCAATGCATTGCTCAATATTGTCGTCGCCGTAAAGCTCTTGCTCATCATCAAAAGTGAGTAGTGCAATATCGGTCAAAGACAATACTTTTAAGTAAGTGTCGATCGCCTCTTGTTGGCATTCCCAAAGTTTAGGACGATAGTTATTATCAAAAATAACTTTGCCGCCGTTGCGTTTCACTTGTTCTAAAAGGGCAAATAATTGCTCACGACCATTTTGGGTTAAGATCGCAATGGTAATACCGGTTAGGTAAATAGCATCGTAACTTGAAAGGGTATCAATTAACGCAGGGCTCTGCGGTTGATCGAACATGAATTTTGCCGCAGCATCATTGCGCCAGTAGAAGAACGTACGTTCACCAGTATCATCGGTTTCGATGTAATACATACCCGGTTGTTTGTTATCTAAACGAGCAATGTGCTGAGTATCAATACCTTCTAGTGACCAACGATCGAGCATGTTTTGGCTAAAAGCTTCTTGGCCTAGCGCTGTGATATAACTGGTATTCACCGCTTTATTTTTAGTTAAGCGAGCAAGGTATAATGCAGTGTTTAGAGTATCACCACCAAAGCTTTGCTTTAATAGTTCACCGGATTGCTGTAACTCAATCATGCACTCGCCAATCACAGCAATATTTAATGTCGTCATAGTGTCACCAATTAAGTCGAAATATTATAAGAAATCTTGACGTGCAGGAGAGAACATATCCAGTAGGATGCTGCCTTCTTCTAAAGCAATCGCACCATGTTCAGTATGTTTACTTGCAATGTATGCATCACCCGCAGTCAGTACACGTTTTTCGCCGCCAATCTCAGCTTCAAAGCTACCACTTACTACATAACCGATTTGATCATGAATTTCATGAGTATGAGGCGCGCCAATGGCACCTTTATCAAAACGAAGGTGAACCGCCATTAGATCGTCAGTATAGCCAACGATTTTACGCTTAATACCGTCGCCAATATCTTCCCACTCATTGTCATCAATCTTAAAAAAAGTCATCTTTAATCCTTAATTATCGTATTCGTTTGTATTTGCAATAGAGGCATCTTACCTGAAAGGTTTTATTGTCATACAATAAGCCTAGAGAATCGTGATGTAAATCAAAAAAATACTATTTATTTATCCGGTAATTGAGAGGGTGTAACATAAGAGAAGGTATAGCTTGGTTAAGCTTTTAAGCCTGCATTTAATGTGATTAAGTTCTTTCTTTTTTCATTTGAAGGATGCAAATCTAAGCTTATTGTATTACTTTATACCTAATTCGAATCAATATTGTCGCTTGAGGTTTAAGGATGAGTAAGAAAATCCCCGCAGTACTGCTAAATGAAGCTGAAATTTTAGAACTGCAAAAAGAAGTAGGTCGTTCAAGCTTAATGGGTAAAACCATTACTCAAATGAAAGCTGATGTTGATGCCTTCATGGCGTTGGGACACGATGTTCCTGGTCATGGTGAAGCGGGTGGTTATGAGCATAATCGCCACAAGCAAAACTACAACTATATGAACGTTGCGGGTCGCTTATTCTTGGTCACCAAAGAAGTGAAATACGCAAAATTTGTTGCTGAGTTACTGGCGTTATACGCTGACAAATATCTACAGTTTGATTTTCATGTTCAAAAGAACACTAACCCGACTGGGCGCTTGTTCCACCAAATCTTAAATGAGCACATGTGGCTAATGTACGCCAGCCTTGCTTATTCTTGTGTGGCAAACTTCATGTCGGAAACGGAACGTCAACATGTAGAGAAAAACCTTTTCTTACCTATGCTTGATATGTTTACTGTGAAATATGGTCATGATTTTGATCGTATTCATAACCACGGCATGTGGGCGGTGGCCGCTGTCGGCATTTGCGGTATCGTCGTCAACAAAAAAGAATATTTAGACATGGCCGTATTTGGCATGGAAAATTTTGAAAAAGGGAAACGCGAAATGGGGCCTGGTGGGTTCTTAGCGCAAATTTCAGAATTATTCGCACCATCAGGTTATTACATGGAAGGGCCGTATTATCATCGCTTCGCGATCCGTCCTTTATGTGTGTTTGCCGAAGTATTGCATCGTCACATGCCAGAGCTTGATATCTTTAACTTTAAAGACAAAGTGATTGGCAATACGGTACAAGCATTACTGGCGACAGCTTATCCAAATGGTGAATTCCCTGCATTAAATGATTCATCTCATACTATGGGCATTACCGATATGGGTGTGCAAGTGGCGGTGAGTCAATACAGCAAACATTATTCAGATCCGAAAAAGGGTGTGGATGAAAATCTGCTTGGCATGGCAAAAATTCAAAACAAAGTATGGCTTCACCCTTGTGGTTTAGAGCTTTCTCGTGCGTACGAACAAGCCACCAATGACGGCAAAAATATCGGTCTGCCTTTTTGGCAAAGTGTTGAATTGAATGAAGGTCGTGATGGTCATAATGGCGCTCAAGGCTTTATCCGTATGCAGGATGATTCAACTCAAGATGACAACAAAGATGTCTTCCAACTGGTGATGAACTATGGTCAACACGGGATGGATCACGGTCACTTTGATACTTTAGGGATCAGCTACTTTAACCGTGGTCAAGAAGTACTACGTGAATACGGTTTCGGTCGCTGGGTCAATGTTGAACCTAAGTTTGGTGGTCGTTACCTCGATGAAAACAAATCTTACGCTCGTCAAACCATTGCGCATAATGCCGTTACGGTTGATCAAAAATGTCAAAATAACTTTGAGATCCCAAGTGCTGAAATGGTGCATGGCTTACCGCATTTCTTTAAAGTGAATGATGCCAAGGTTAATGGTATGAGCGCGTTTGCGAATGATCATTACCAAGGTTTTGACATGCAACGTAGCGTGTTTATGTTAAAACTTGATGGGCTTGAGTCGCCGTTATTACTTGATTTATATCGTTTAACAGCCGAAGACGATGGTGAGCATCAATTTGATTATTCTCATCAATATCAAGGTCAATTGCTGCGTACCAACTTTAATTATGAAGCGAATCAAGAAGTATCTCCTTTAGGCGATAGCTTAGGTTACAAACACCTATGGAACCTCGCCAGTGGCAAGGCAAGTGACACAGCATTAGTCAGTTGGTTGCAAAATAATACCTACTACACTTGGTTGGGTACAAACTCCAATGCGGCACAATCAAACAGTGCTGGAGAAGTGTTCTTTACCCGTACTGGTGCTAATGATCCAAGTTTTAATCTACGTAGTGAACCTGCATTTATTCTACGCACCAAAGCAAACTCTACTTTGTTTGCATCGGTACTTGAAACACATGGCTACTTTAACGAAGAATTTGAACAATCGGTCAATGCTCGTGGGTAAAGCGCAAGACATTCGAGTGATTGCTCATACCGACATCGGCTCTGTGGTTGAAATAGAAACGCAAGATTGCATTGCTACCTTTATGGTGAGCAATCAAACTTGATGCGACAGAGAATACTGCGCATAAAGTTGAATCAAATGGCAAAAGTTATCATTGGACTGGATTCTACTCATTAGAAGTACAGTCAAAATAAGGAAAAAGAAATGAACTACCAACCTCTATTATTAAGTTTTGAAGAAGCCGCGGAATTAGGCAAAGAACTGGGCAAGGATAGCCTACTAGGTAAAGCTCTTGCGCGTGATATTGCACAAACGGATGCTTACATGGCAAACGTAGGTATTGAAGTCCCAGGTCACGGCGAAGGTGGTGGTTACGAACATAACCGCCATAAGCAAAACTACATTAATATGGATCTTGCAGGTCGTTTATTTTTGATCACTGGCGAACAAAAATACCGCGATTACATTGTTGAATTACTGACTGCTTACGCGACGGTATACCCAACATTGGAAAGCAATGTGAGCTTGGATTCAAACCCTCCGGGTAAATTTTTTCACCAAACATTGAACGAAAACATGTGGATGCTGTATTCATCTTGCGCATACAGCTGTGTTTACCACACACTTGAAGAAGCACAAAAGCGTCAAATTGAAGATGATTTGTTCAAGCAAATGATCCACATGTTTGTTGTGACTTACGGGCATGACTTCGACATCGTACATAACCATGGTTTATGGGCGGTTGCAGCTGTTGGTATTTGTGGTTATGCAATCAACGATCAAGCATCGGTTGATAAAGCGCTATATGGTTTGAAAATGGATAAAGTGAGTGGTGGTTTCTTAGCTCAACTTGATCAATTGTTCTCGCCAGACGGTTACTACATGGAAGGTCCTTACTACCACCGTTTCTCATTACGTCCAATTTATCTGTTTGCAGAATCGATTGAACGTCGTCAGCCGGAACTTGGTATTTATGAGTTTAACGATTCTGTGATTAAAACCACGTCTTACGCGGTATTTAAAACAGCTTTCCCAGACGGAACCTTACCAGCATTAAATGATTCATCTAAAACGATCAGCATCAATGATGAAGGCGTGATCATGGCAACGTCGGTTTGTTATCACCGTTATGAGCAAACTGAAACTTTGCTTGGTATGGCCAACCACCAACAAGATGTTTGGGTTCATACTGCTGGTCTTACTCTATCGAATGCAGTTGAAGCGGCTGATGAAATCAAGCCATTTAACTGGGGTAGCTTATTTGTTACCGACGGTCCTAAGGGTGAAAAAGGCGGGGTAAGCATCCTGCGTCACCGTGATAGCAAAGATGACGATACCATGGCATTGATTTGGTTTGGTCAACATGGCTCAGATCATCAGTATCATTCAGCGTTAGATCACGGTCACTACGATGGTTTACACCTAAGCGTATTTAACCGTGGTCACGAAGTTCTGCATGATTACGGTTATGGTCGTTGGGTTAACGTGGAGCCTAAATTTGGTGGTCGTTACATCCCAGAGAACAAAACATACTGTAAACAAACGGTCGCGCATAACACGGTTGTGGTTGATCAAAAAACGCAAAACAAATTTAATACTGCTCTAGCAGAAACTAAATTTGGTCAAAAGCATTTCTTTGACGCTGAAAACAGCAACATGCAAGCCATGAGTGGCACTATTTCACAATACTATGATGGCATCGATATGCAACGTAGTGTGATCTTAGCTGAATTAGAAGAATTCGAAAAACCATTAGTGATTGATGTTTATCGTATTCTTGCGGATGCGCCACATCAATACGATTTACCATACCACTACAAAGGTCAGGTTATTCGTACCGATTTTGACTACCAAGTTGAAAGCACATTAAAACCTCTTGGTGCAGACAACGGTTACCAACATTTATGGAACCTTGGCAGTGCGAAAGTTTCTGGTAGCACATTGATCACTTGGTTGCATGATTCAAGCTACTACAGCTTAGTATCAAGTGCCCCTGCTGCTGATCTTGGTAATGAAAGTAAAGGCGAAAGCGAGTTTATCTTTGCACGTACCGGCGCAACGGATCCCGATTTCAACTTACGTTCGGAGCCTGCGTTGATCTTGCGTCAAAATGCGCAAAATCACGTATTTGCTTCAGTACTTGAAACGCACGGTTACTTTAATGAGTCTATCGAAGCATCGATTGATGCTCGCGGTTTAGTTAAGGCCGTGACAGTGATAGGTCATAATGCAACCGGCACTGTGATTGAGATTGCACTGACCTCAGGTAAGAACTATGTATTTGGTATTTCGAACCGTCCAGCTTCTGCTGAGTTAGAAAACACAGAGCATAAGGTTGAGTTTGCTGGTACGACTTACCAATGGACTGGTTGCTACGCAAAAATTAACTAATTTAAAAATGAAATATTGTTTTGATTTAGTGTAAAATTGATCGGGCCATTAATGCGAAAGTATTAATGGCCCGTTTTTCATATTAAAGAGAGTTATAGAACACATGAACCTGTTAGATATCGCGATTATTGTGGGTTACTTTATCTTCATTATTGTGGCTGCTTTTATCTTCAAACGTTTTGCCAAAACCTCTGCCGGATTTATTCGTGGCGGCGGAGCGATGATGTGGTGGATGGCAGGTGCCACGGCGTTTATGACTCAATTTTCAGCTTGGACCTTTACCGGTGCAGCAGCTAAAGCCTATGAAGATGGTTTTGCGGTATTGTTTTTATTTTGGGGGAATGCGTTAGGCTTCTTTGTTGCGGCTTGGTACTTTGCTTCGCGCTATCGCAAACTGCGAGTGGATACCGCGATGGAAGTGATCAGGATGCGCTTTGGCAAAATATCCGAGCAAGTCTACACTTGGTTGCAATTTCCTCTCACAATCTTATCGTGTGCGATTTGGCTTAATGGTTTAGCCATTTTTGTGGCGGCGGTGTTTGATATTGATTTATACGTCACTATCATTGGTGTGGGCATTTTAGTGACCTTTATTGCGGTCAGTGGCGGTTCATGGACGGTGTCTGCCACTAATGTGATCCAACTTATTTTACTGATGGCGATCACCATGGTGGTTGGGGCTTATGCGCTGATTTATATTGGTGGCCCAGTACAACTTATCGAAAAGTCCTCGATTCCTTCAGTGATGGGAACGGGGATCAATTACTGGCAAATATTCGTGGTCTGGGTGGTGTTTATTATGGCCAAACAAACCATTGGTACTAATAATGCCATGTCGTGTTACCGCTTCTTGGTGACCACCAATGAAAGAGAAGCGCGTAAAGCGGCATTAGTGGCCGGTATCTTGTTTGTGATAGGTCCGGTGATGTGGTTTATTCCGCCTTGGGTAACCTCCACCATGCATGTCGATTTACAAAGTTTTTATCCGAATTTAGGTTCCAATGCCAACAATGCCGCTTATTTATATTTCATTGAATACTACATGCCAAAAGGGGTGTTAGGTTTAGTTTTAGCCGCCATGATCGCCGCCACCATTGCGCCAATGACCACCGCCCTTAACCGAAATGCCGGCATTTTTGTACGTAACGTTTATCAATCGGTGCTTAACCCACAAGCGACCGAATCTCAACAAATGAAAGTAAGTAAAATTTCTACCGTGGTAAATGGCGTATTGTCGATATTGGCCGCCTTGCTATTTGCTTCAATTAAAGAGTACAGCTTTTTCGATTTAATGATGCTATTTGGCGCGTTATTACAAATGCCATTAGCGATCCCATCCTTGCTGGCTTTAGTGTTTGTTCGTACGCCTGATTGGTCGGCTTGGGGCACATTATTGGTGGGTTTGACCGTATCGTGCTTTATGCAATTTTTATTTAATATTAATTGGTTATTGCCTTTATTTGGCGCTGATGCCTTTACTCATCGTGAATCTGTCGACTTGACTGTAGTGGCGATGCTGGTGGCGCAAATTGTGATTTCTGGTGGTTTCTTTGCATTATCATCGCTTTGGTATAAAGAGCCAACCGGACAACGTAAAGTCGAATTAGACACTTTTTATACTAACCTAGCGACGCCAATTTCGGCTGCAGAAGAAGCACCAGTCGATGGTCGTCAAGGGGCATACTTAGGGCGATTAACTCAGGCATTAGGCGTGTTGGTTATTGTTATTGGTGTAGCCTTTGAAAGCGGATATGATATGGCGACCTTTATTGTGATTGGCGGTTTAATCTTGATCGCGGGCAGCTTTTTATATCGTAGTCGGTTAGCCGCCAAGCAAGTGACCGAAGAGGCCGTACTTCCAACAGGGCAGTAGCCGTTAATTATAAGCAGGTAATATGGAAAACTATTTCAACAGCCCGTTTGCAGGCAAGCCTTTAGCGCAACAAGTGACCAATAAAAATATTATTGTTGGTAAGCACAGTTATTATTCTGGTTACTATCATGGCCATAGTTTTGACGAATGTGCGCGCTATTTGATTTCGGGTCGTAGTGATGTCGATAAACTGATCATTGGCAATTATTGCTCTATTGGTTCTGGCGCAGTATTCATGATGGCAGGCAATCAAGGGCATCAACCCGATTGGGTCAGCGCGTTTCCATTCTTCTACCAAGATGGTAAGAATTTCTCTAACGCCAAAGACGGTTTTGAACGTGCTGGGGATACCTTGATCGGCAATGATGTTTGGATTGGTACGGAAGCCATGATCATGAGCGGTATTACGGTAGGGGATGGCGCAGTGATCGCCAGTCGCGCAGTGGTCACCAAAGATGTTGCGCCTTATTCAATCGTCGGATCGAATCCAGCCAAACATATTCGTTTTCGTTTTACCCCGCAACAGATTGAAAAATTACAACAAATGCAATGGTGGCAATGGCCTGAAGAAAGCCTGCAAGATGCGATGGATTTAATGTGCTCTTCTGATATTGATGGTTTATATCAGTATTGGGAAAAGAATATAAAATAGCGACGAAACAGGTGACGAAAACGATACTGGAAGATCTAGACATGATAATTGAATCACACTAACCGTTACCATATGACCTGAAAAGCCCTGTAAATATAATAATTTACGGGGCTTTTATATTTAAGGTACCAATCGTTTTGACACAAGCTTGATAGAATATGAAAGCGCGGATCAGGCTGGATTGAGCGACAATAACTCATGGTTATTCTTTAACAAAATATTCGAGGCCATACGAGCTTCAGTCGCTTGTCCTTTGATAATCGCTTGATAAACTGCTCGATGTTCTTTAATGCAAAAATGACCGCGCACAGAAGAATGGGTAAAAAAACATTGATACACAGTGGTTAACAAATTACCAAAAGGGGTAAAAAAATCATTGGCAGTGGATTGAAATATTAACGAATGAAATTGCAGATCCGCTAACGTCCAAGCATTAACATCTTGATTCAGACTGGCTTGCATCATGGCATCAAAATGTTCGGTTAGCTGTTGCTTTTGATCGGAAGTCGCAAAAATGGCACTTAATGCACAAGCGGCAGGTTCAATCGCTTTGCGTAAGCCTAAAAATTGCTGCAAGAAAGTCTCTGGATCTTCACAATCTTTGATCCATTCAAGTAATTGAGGATCTAAAAAATGCCAATGTTTACGATCTTGTACAAACGTACCCACTTTAGGTTTAGAGCTGATTAAACCTTTCGACGACAAGAGTTTAATCGACTCACGTAACGCAGTACGACTGACGCCAAAATCTTTACACAGCTCTAACTCATTCGGCAGTTTGGAGCCTGTGGTCAGTTTGCCTGAAATAATTTGCGCCGCGACTTGCTGCGCAATAAAAACATGTATTCGATAAGTGGCGGGAGATGAATTAAAAGTGTGAACGGTCATATTGTTTTCGATATAAAAAATGCCAGTAATAAGGTTAAATAACCTCAAACCGGCAACAAGTTAATATTACCTTGTCATTAAAAGCTGTACTGTTGTGGTCATTGCTTTCAATCTCTAGGGCATTAAATTAGAGGGACTTAAATGAACAGTCCAAAATAACTACTACTACCATTCGAAACTAATGCTAAAACTTAGGAAGGATTCAGCACCAATTGTGTTACCTGTTAAGCATCAGTCATGACAGATGCTTAACCTGCATTTATCATACAATAACACCAGCGTGAGTCAATGGCTTATCCTCAATACACTTTGTCGATTTAATAAAATGTGATCAGGATCGAGGTAAATTGAAAATATCCTTATAATATTCTTCAATTTGGTAAAGTTACTAGCATAAATGAGAGGTGACAGGTGCTATTCAACATAAAAGAGATGGATGAAATATAGGTTAATGCTAGAATGTCCATTAATATGACAAGCTTTATTAATTTGATTTATTTTAAGAAGAACCTATATGTCCAATGAATTTAACTCGATTTCTGGCTCTAAACGTAGCCTACACGTACAAGTTGCACGAGAAATAGCCAGAGGCATTTTATCGGGTAAATTACCCCAAGGTTCGATCATTCCTGGTGAGATGGCGTTGTGTGAACAATTTGGTGTCAGTCGTACTGCATTACGTGAAGCGGTGAAGTTGCTGACATCAAAATGTTTATTAGAGTCGCGCCCTAAAATCGGTACTCGAGTCAAAGATCGTGCAAGTTGGAACTTCTTAGATCCTCAACTTATCGAATGGATGGATGGTTTGGTTGATAACGATACTTTCTTCCATCAGTTTTTAGGTTTACGCCGTGCGATAGAACCAGAAGCTTGCGCACTGGCAGCCATTCATGCCACTGCAGAACAGCGTATTGAATTGTCAGAAACCTTCCAGAAAATGTGTGATGTTTCACAAGCAGAAGTCTTTATTCAAGATGCTTGGACCGATATCGACATGCGATTCCATAACCTGATTTTCAATTCGACGGGTAATGATTTCTACCTGCCGTTCGGTAATATACTGTGTAGCATGTACAAAAACTTTATTGTGCATTCATCAGAACATGGAGCATTGTGTCTACAAGAACACCGCGATATTTATGAAGCGATCATGGCAGGTAATGCTGACAAAGCACGCGCAGTATCGGCCAGTCACTTACAAGCATCAAAACACCGTCTACCTGATGAAGTGTAAGAGATCACTTTTTGTTGAAAGTTTTCAATAATTCGCGATATTGAGTCACAAAAAGCAGCTTAATGGGCTGCTTTTTTGTCTTTATTATTCATACTAAGTAAATAATCTTATAATAATACTTTTGAGGTGTTTATGGGTGAGTCTCTACTTACTAATATTGTTCAGTATTTGTCCCAGATCGATCCGTTCAATAATCTCCCTGTCGAGGTGGTGGAAGAACTGTCGACAGTGGTTCAAATCACTTATCTCAGTAGTGGTGAAGTGATTGATCCTAATAAAAATACTGAAGATAAATACTTATATGTGATCCGCAGTGGTTCGGTAGAGCAACGTAAACTCGACGGTCAATTACGTTCTCGTTTAGGAAGTGATGATTTGTTTGGCTATACGTTTTTAAGCGATGCGATGGAAGATGAAAGTCGCTATATCGTCACCGCCTTAGAAAACTCACTGTTGTATTTGATCCCACATTCTGCGTTGATCCGTTTGTTTGAAAAACAGCCTGATTATCAACAATATTTTGCCTCAAAAGCCCAAGTTCGTTTACAAACCGCGCACGATGTCGTGTGGTCGGATAAAGAGAAAGGCTTGTTTATAAAAAGCGTTGGTGATGTTTGCAGTAAGCATATCGCGGTCGTCACCTCGGATATGACCATTAAGCAAGTCGCCCATGAAATGCGGGTAGTATTGCGTTCATCGTGCGCGGTGATTTGTGAAAATGGCAAAATTGTCGGTTTAATTACCGACCGAGATATGACCAAACGAGTCATCGCTCATGAAGCGCCGTTAACCGATCCTATTTCAACGGTGATGACGCCAAATCCTTTTGTAATAAGCCCCGATGCCTTAGTGCTTGAGGCTGTATCCATGATGATGCAGCATAATATTCGCAATATTCCCGTGATTAAAGATAATAAAGTGGTAGGGTTATTAACTACTTCACATCTTATTCAGAATCACCGTATGCAAGCGATATTTTTGATAGAGAAAATAAAGTACTGCAATAGTATCGCTGAGTTATCGCCATTAACCTCTGAAAGACAAGCTATTTTTGAAGCTTTAGTGGAAGGAAAAGTCGCCTCGGAAACCATCGGTAAAGTGATGTCAATGATCATGGATGCCTATACTCGTCGCTTAATTCAAATTGCGATTGATAAATTAGGTTCGCCGCCTTGTGATTACAATTGGATCAGCGCCGGCTCGCATGCACGTAACGAATTAAACATCACTTCCGATCAAGATACCGCTCTGATCTTATCGGATGATGCCACCAATAGTGACAAGATCTACTTCCGTCATTTAGGCAGTTATGTGTCCAATGGTCTGGATCGCTGTGGTTATCCACTGTGTACCGGTAAATTTATGGCCGCCACACCAAAGTGGTGTCAACCGATCAAAATTTGGAAAGAATATTATAAAAAATGGGTGGCCAATCCTGAATACGATTGCTTACTCAATTTAAGCGTATTTTTGGAGATCCGCTCGATTTATGGCAATGCTGAGTTTACCGATATTCTACGTGCCGACTTACACCGTAATATAAAAGAGAATCAAAGCTTCTTACCGGCTTTAGTGCGCGATGCGGTGAACACCAATCCACCGCTTGGTATTTTTAACAGCCTAGTGCTAGAAAAGAATGGCGACCAAACCAAAGTGCTGAATATCAAAAAATACGCGATTAACTTAATTATTGATTTAGCGCGTATTTATGGTTTATCGGTAGAATGTGATTCTTCTGGTACTGAAGCACGCTTTAAAGCGGCCAATGAAGCGGGGGTTTTAAGTGAAGATTCGTATAAAAATATTATTGGTGCGTATCATTTTATTGCACAATTCCGTTACAGCCATCAATTGGAAGTGTTAAGAAAGGGCGGCATACCGAATAATTATATTGACCCAAATAACTTTGGTAGCTTTGAACGTCAACACCTAAAAGATGCATTTAGAATTATTGCCGATATGCAAGATGGCGCTAAAATTCGCTTCGGTGCATTAGCGCATTAAAGGTATTGAAGTCACTTACCAGTGACTTCGATTCGTATTACATAGGATCAACTACAGCCTCATCGACTGGATACAAAAAGCCACCTTATCTCTTTGCTTAATGATCATTTTTCCAAGTGATCAAGGTGATAATGTGACTTTTTTTCTAATTTAAATGGGGGAATTGCTTAAATGTAAAATTAGAAATTGTACTTCATACCCACGCGGTAACGAGCTACGTATTCATCCTTGCCTGGTGCGGGGGTATCTTTATCTGTATTCTGCGCGACCATTCCAAGTTCGATAAATGGGATCCAACCACTTTCAAACCCTTGATAATCTGCTGTGAAATTAACCAAATTTAGATAGTCATTATGACCTTTGTAACCTGTGCTTTTTTCTTGTTCAAGTTTAAATTCAAAATCGATACCTAAGCCAAAATCGCCAACTTTGTAACCACTGGTTAAATTGATTTGATGGTAGTGGCTATTGTCGGTGTGGGCTAAAGAGACATTCTTATAACCATATCGGTAGCGTGCTGCTATTTTCCAATTATCGGTTAATTTTTGTGTACCTTTTAAATTTAATTTATGAGTAACAGAGGTATCTCCAGCATCTAAGCCGTAAGCAGGTTGTATTGTTAGCGACTTGGTTAGTTTGTAGTTGTAACTGATAATAGCTTCTTGTCCTACGCTTCTTAGTTGGCTTAGGTCAAGGTCATCTTCGGCATAGCCCCATTTTAATTCCCCACTTATGCCAATACCATTATTAAAGGTATGTGCAATCGTCATACGGTCGCGGTGACGAGAGTTTAAATCATCTTTTTCAGGGATGAATTCATGGCGTAAATTGATAGAAGTTGCTGATGCTGTTGCCGATGCCATTAGCATTGTGAGTAGTGATAGTGTTATAACTTTTTTCATTATTAGTCCTTTATTATTATGTTTTAACATTATTAATACTAAAGGTTTTAGCTATAATTTGAAGTGGAAAGGTTATTTATTGTGATAAGTGAAACGTTATTTTAATTTATTTGCTCTTATTGTTTGAACTTGATCTTGTTAATGTTGTTGGAATTTAATTAAAGTCCACAAATGATCTTGAATCACTAGTGGACTTTATTTTAATGAGGAGGTGTATTTATATCTAAGTAGTTTCTTCTTCATCCAAATCAGGTAACTAACCAGCTTACACTATTAGAAACTGTAAGTGACACCAATACGACTACGTAATTGACGATCGCTAGTATATTTATCGACAGCAACACTACCAAACTCAGCGTATGGACGCCAATTGGTTTCTCCAATTTTATAGCCAATCTTTAAGTTAAGTTCATAGTTGGTATTATCATTGTCGAATAGCAGTACATCTTTATCGTAATTTTGATAATAATTTGCTTCAAAATCAAAGTTCCAAGCATCCTTCCAAGTATAGGTAATATTACCGGTTAACTGACCGTATTCATAATTATCCTTACCTGCATTCTCTATATCGCTGGTGTAATCGACAATACCGTAGCGGTAACGTAGTTTCGTTGTGATTCCTGAATCGAAATTATAATAGACGCGAACTTGAGGTTTATATGTGGTTTTGTGATCGCCCATCGTAATTGGCATACTTGGTTGGATTGCCCAATTATCATTTAATGTGAACTTATAACCATATTCAAATTCGGAATCACCACGCTCCATATTATTAAACCAGTAACCATCTGAGCCATTAAATTTCATTTCAACACTATAAAAATTACCACCAGTGCTGCCGGAAATTTTCACTCGGTTATTATTGGCCTCAGTATCATGCTTATATTCATGACGAAAATCTATAGAAGCTGCGAAAGCAGATGTTGAAGTAACAGCGATTGCAAATAGAGATAATGTTAGTATTTTTTTCATAATAAACTCGTATAAATAAAAATTAATGCACGGTTCTATAATCTATGATGATCACTTAAACCGAATTCTTTATTTTGTAGCGATTATATTGAGCATTAAGAATGGTGAAAAGCGGAAGTTATTAATAATAACGATGGCTTTAGGCACAAATCTTATTTGTAATATTATATGTCAATAGTGCAGATGGAAATGATTTGTTACATAATGTGTGACCTAAATAACAATGTTTATATTTGTGTCTATTTTGTTGATTTTTTGTATGGTGCCAGGTTGTAGGATTTTAAGGTAATGGCAGAATAAGATGTAACCAAGATAAGGTAGAGGTTAGGTAAATTGAAATAGTGGCCAAGGTTTCTTGGCCACTTCCCGTTGCGATCTATTGATTAGTTAGATGCTTTACTTAAGTTATTGGTTTCATCTATTCGAGCACTTCTTTTTAGTAAATAGCCAAAGAGAAGAATTGTTGCGGCACAAGCTAAGAATAATAGTCGCCCCCACATTGGATTTGGAATTAAGACCATTGCGGTTAATCCGTAACCCATATACATAACCAGCGTACCTAATTTGTGGCGCTGCATGCTATCAACAATATCTTGTCCTTCTGCCGCTACGCATTCTGTTTCTATATCTTTAAAGAATGCCTCTTGAACTTCTAGGTTGGTGTTCTTCTCTTCTTTGTAGAACAAGGTGGTAGCACAGAAGAAACCAGCAGTAAGAACCAAGTGCGCCACAATAGTGATCGTGGTACGGAACTCAGAGATTTCACGGCCCGTTAGGTTTTCTAACCCAAACCAAGAACCGACAACCTGTGGTGTAAATACATTAAGAACAAGGTAAGAGACAAAGGCACCAAACAATACGGTCGCCCAAGGTGCCCAACTTGGTGTTTTACGAATGAAAATACCAAAACAAAGAGGAACTAGGATTGGCCCTTGAAGTAGGGTAGACACCTGCATCATAAGGTCAAATAAGCTGAGTTCTTTTAGTGAAGTAAAGAATTGCGCCATCAAAATAACGAGCAGCCCGTTTACCACACAGGTGATTTGTCCTGCGCGTAATTGTTCTTTGTCCGACGCTTTACCTTTACGAATGATCGTGGCGTAGAAGCTACGAACAAAAATACCTGAGTTACGGTTAAGGGCAGAATCCATTGAAGACATTGTGGCTGCAAATAGACCAGCCATCAGCAAGCCTACTGTACCTATAGGCATTGCTTCTCGCGCAAAGACTAAATAAACCGCATCGCGTGCTTTTGCACCAAGTTCTGGGTATTGAGCGGCTGCATCTGGGTATAGAATTGCCGATGCCCACGGTGGAATAAACCAAATGATTGTGCCGATCAACATCATAAAGCCGGCCATCAGTGCTGCTTTGTTGGCATTTTTAGAATCTTTCGCGTTTAAAAAACGGTAAGCATCTTGCATGTTATTAATGCTTTGTAATTGTTTAACGATAAAGAATAAGAATGAGCAGACAATTAAAAGTGGGTAATTCATATCAGGACCAATAAAAAATCCTGATGGGAACTTGGTTACGATTTCGGTAGGGCCGCCAACGGCAATCAATGCCACAATAGCACAAGCAACCGATACGATGGCAATAACCAATGTTTGAATGAAGTCAGAGGCAACAACACCCCAGGCGCCACTGAGCAAGGAAATAATCAGTACTGCTAGGCCAGTGATCCAAATTGTAGTAATGATATCGGCATTAAAAACAGCAGAAGCAAAGATGCTTAAACCATTTAGCCATACCCCACCTGTGATAATACTTAATGGGATGATAATCCAAGTGAAAAACTGTTCACTGTTAGCATCAAAGCGACGACGAATCGCCTCCGTTGGCGTATCTACGCGCATTTGGCGAAAACGACGTGCAAAGTAAAGATAGGCAACAAAATAGGCCAGTATGTTCCCGATGAAGACGCCAACAACAGCAAAGCCATCACTGAAAGCTTTACCTGCAGCACCAGTAAACGTCCATGCTGAAAATTGCGTCATAAAGGCTGTTGCACCAACCATCCACCATAACATTTTACCGCCCCCGCGGAAGTAGTCACTGGTGCTCTTACTTGCCATTTTCTTAAAGATCAGTGAGATAAAGATCATTAAGCAGAAGTATCCGCCTATTACAAGGTAATCGTAGTTCATAATTTATTCCTAAAACGTTGTTTTAATTTTTATTAATACTAGCGATAATAATGAAACAGGTATGTGATCGTAATCAAAACGTCGGTTCATTTAGTTTGCGTTGTCTTTTTTTGTGATCTTAATCGCTTTTTTTTGTTGGGATAGATTGTTACTTTCCATCTATCTTCTGCTCCTCGAAATAAAAGGCGCATAAATGTAATGATTTGGTGCGAGATCTTAATTTTAGGGGATTAGATGTAGAGACAAATAATTCATCGCTGCGATTATCTACTCGGCAATGATGTGTAGGTTTTTAGCAAATGTTGATTGCTGTTCGGTAGTGCTAGCTTCTTTTCACCCTAACTGAGAATGAATTAAAAAGACCTATTTTAAAAATAAGTCTTCAAAGGGAACCAGTGTGCTTTATACGCTGATTTTAGATGTTCTTTATCACTTCATCTTTTGCAATGTCGATACAGAAAGTTGCCTTAATCTCATTGCGGGTAAGTTCAATATGCAACTTATCCTTCTCCCATGATATGGCTACATTCTGCAACGGTACGCAGGTACTTAGATCATGTACCGCAACTGCATTAAAGAGTGGGCTTTGACTTCTGAGCATTAAGTAACTTAGATCACTTGTCGCTGGGTTATCCGGCGCTTGCCCAGTTAGCACTTCACATTCTTGCTGGGAAAAAAGATGCATATTGAAATCGGCTTGCTCTGCGATCGTAAAGCGGTATGGCGTTACTTGAGTGAGTTGATGAACATGACAGTCGGTCATGCGCTGTAATGGGCCGTCAAATGGCGTGGTGACAGGTTTGAATTCTGCTTCTTGCTGGGTCGGGTCAAGGTAGCCACGAATATGCCAACTTAAATCTAGCTGTTGTTGGTGTGGATTGCTGATCTGATTGATTTCAATCGCCACGTTATTGAGCGAATCTTCAGCGGTTAACCATAAAATACTGCGGCGGAAAGTGACTGCTTTATAAGCCTCATCATCCCACTGAACAATAGTATGGCTATCCAGTTCTTGAATGGATTGTGACCAATCAACTTGGGTACTGATATAAGTGAAACTGTCCGTTTTTTTGAAGTTTACGGTGGTTGGGTTCGCGGGTGGTTGGTTTTTTTGATTCATGGCTAACGTGTTATGAGTAACGGTATTTTTATAATAACCATAATGCATTTCTGCGCCATAACCCGTAGTTCCAAGATCGGGAATGATCTCCTTTCCTTGGCGACATAGGATAACTCCTAAACGGTCATAGTGATCGTGTTCGCCACCATAAGGACTATGTTTGAGTAACATCATGTTTTGGCTCGCTTCATTATGCAATATGGTCAATCCTGATAATGGGGCGTGAATAGCATGACAAGCGATAGGCTCTGAAGCTGGTAATTGATCGACACCATACAATAATGCTTCAATGTTATTTCGAGGCGTATCTTGATAAATAGTGCTCAGTGCTTGGGCAAAGAGTGGATCGTTAAATTGTTGGTAACCAAATTCAAATATATGGGTGTGGTTTAGCTTTTCTTGTCCCGCAATGCAATCATTTAAGCGAGGGAAATCACCAGTGGCGCTGATCAGCTGCAATGGGAAGGCTAACATCTTATGGTAATTTGGTTGCAGCTTGACTGAATAAGCGGTGTGATGCGCAATTTTCTCAAACGCCAACAAAGCTTGTAAGGCATAGTAATGATAATGAATAGACCCCTCAAACCATAAGCCGTCTTGATTGACGCCGTGTTCAAGTTGATAAATCAGGCCATAGTTCGAATTTAGCGCGAACTCAATATAGTCGGGTTTATTGACGATGAGTCCGATTATCCCGACCGTGGCGCTGATTTTCATTTCATGGTTATGTAACTGATCACTACGATGTTGCATTAAAAACTCAGCGCCTTCGCATAACAAGCGGGTTTCAATGTAGGTGCGGTCTTCGCTATTTAATCCATCACGAATAAAATCATAGCCACGGGCAAAGTCGAGATTGCAGTTTGCCTCACATAAGGTTTGTGCATTGGCTTTGCCCGGGCCGTTATAAGGAATACCGCCGTGTTCTTCATAATCAGGGTAATATGTAGCGTAGCCGAGTAAAATCTCGCGCACTTTGTCAAAGTAATGGTCTTCGCCAGTTAAGTGCCACAATAGGCCTAATTCGTTACAGGCTTTGGCATTTAGGCCGTTGAGTCCACGCCACCAAGCACCATCATAAGGTTCGCCGGTAAAAACTTTGCCATCGACAGGGCAGCAATGTTCGGTGGATTTATCCCGTTGCCAATCTAATCGTACTGAGTGATCTGGACAAAAGTAATAGAGATTCCAAGTCGCACGGGCATCGGGTGGCACTAAGGTGTCGGATGATAATACTACTTGGTTGTCATCGATCAATTGCTGGATAATATCGGCTGAGGCTTTGCTTTTGATTTTCGTCATTTCTTGTGCGTTAAATTGCAACATAATTCACCTAATTCTTTGGTTTTCATGATTTTTTAATTAATGGAAAGGGACGCTTTAAAAGCGGAAATAGGCCTTTGCATTGTAATAACAGATATTTTCAATGGTGTTTTTGAGTAAGGTTTCGTCATTCGGCACTTCTCCTTTTTCAACCCAATCACCAATGAGATTACAGAGCACTCGCCTAAAATATTCGTGTCTTGAAAGTGAGAAAACATTGCGAGAATCGGTCAACATTCCAATAAAACGACCGAGCGCACCCAAGTTTGCAAGTGTCTTGAGTTGTTTTTCCATGCCATCCTTATGGTCGTTAAACCACCAAGCTGGGCCGAGTTGAATTTTACTCATTCTACTGTCGTTGGGTGGGGTGCTTGGTGAGTGGTTTGTGGCGTTTGAATCATGAGCATTGTCTTGAAACGCGCCTAAAATAGAAGCCAGTGGCTCGAAATCTTTAGGGTTAAGACTATATAAAATGGTTTGTGGCAGTGCGTTTTTTTGGTCTAGCTGATCAAGCAACAAACAGACATTTTCTACAATACTGTCATCGTTCATTACACTAAAGCCAGTACCGGCACCAACTTGCTTAAATCGACGTGTATTAACGTTAGTATGTACGCCAATGTGCAACTGCATTGTCCAACCATGTTGATGATATGCCTTGCCTAAGTGTACGAAAATGGCGCTTTCTAATTGCTTAGTCTGCTTCTGAGTGAGAGATGATAGAGACAACACTCTAGCGAAAGCAACGTCAAGCTCTTGAGGTGTTGATGGTGTGAAATGCACTTTCTTTAAACCTAAATCAGATAAGCGACAACCCTGTTGATGGAAAAACTCAACACGTTGAGATAATGCGGCTAAATAGTCACTAAAATTATTAATAGCTTGGTGGCACACAAAAGAAAGCTGGTTCACAATCTCTTTGAATTTATGATTGTTTTCTATTTGAGACACATCATCGCTACGAAAGGTCGGCAAAACTCGACTACTGAAATCTGATTGTGCAAGCATTTGATGATACTTGAGAGCACTCAATGGACTGTCGGTGGTGCAAAGTATATCAACATTAGAACGTTCAATGACTTGGCGGATCCGAAAGTTAGGGTGGGCCAGTTGGTCATTACATTGTTGCCACAGTAGATTGGTGTTTTTTGGCTGGATCAGAGTGTCGATCTCAAAGTAGCGTTTGAGCTCTAAGTGAGACCAAGCGTAAAGTGGATTGCCAATTAGGTAAGGTACGCATTCACACCAACGTTGGAATTTTTCAAACTCGCTGGCTGAGCCGGTAATAAAATGTTCATCGATACCAGTACTGCGCATCGCTCTCCATAGGTAATGATCACTACTTAACCACGCCTGGCTAATGGTCTTTAATTGGCTGTTTCCATAAATTTCCTTGGCATCAAGATGGTTATGGTAATCAATAATCGGTAAATTTTTGGCATAAGTATGATACAGATGTTTTGCTGTTTCATTTTGCAGTAAAAAGTCATTATGGATGTAAGCTTTTGTCATGCTTAGGCCTATTGGATAAAAAAAGGTATTGAGCCCTCAACAGAAGAGGGCTCGGGTAGTACTATTTATAACAAGAGATCTTTTATAAAAAGATATTATTTATAAAGTAAGTTCTCGATGTTCGATTTATTTGCCGACTCTAGTTTTTCTACCGCTTTATCAAAGATTGGGTCTTTATAAGCACGTTTGGCATTTAACATATTTTCGTAAGCAATATTAACATCACGCTCTTTTAAGCCCTTATATTCCCAGATATTAGTATCAACCACATTCTTCGCAATGAAGTTGTAACCATTTTCTAGGGAGTGTTTATCAATGTTGTAGTTCCAAACATCAACTTTAGCAAGCTCACCATAACGACCTAATAGGTTATACGCTTCAAGGTTAAAATTGGAATAATGCCAAGGCTTAGTGCGTTCGAGCTCTGCACCTTGTTTACCTTCGATATCAAATTGACCACCGATACGACGCATTTGTGTGATCTCTAAACGTTTTTTAGCAAGATCCATATCATGAGTAAATAGTGAGAATGCCACCACTTGCGCGTCATACCAAGAACCGTGGTTGTTGTGCCAGTTGTCTTCTTCAAACCCATTACGACTTGTTACTAACCAATCTCTAAAATCGGCATACCATTTAACCACAGCGTTGTATTCTTTATCTGTCATGGTCGGGCGCAGCATTTCTACTGAATCCATCACTCCAATTAATAGACGGCTATCAATAATACCAATGCCTCGCCCATCTACTCGGCCAGGGATCGCTTGTGCGTGATCCATGTTTGGATTCATTCTTGTTTTTGGATTAACAAACCATGCGTCAAGCTGCTGTTTTGCTTTTTCTGCGTACGCTTTATTGTCGGTAAAGTAGTAAGCCAGACCTAAATTTTGCACATCTTTAGCAAAACGGATCATGCGCATTTTATCGGTGGCAGCGGTTTTGGTATCCATGTTGTATTCGCCATCACGACGTACATAAGGTAAACCATCTTTGGTGTCTGGGTTTGGCCACCAGTAAGGACCGAAACTAAAGTAATCATGTTTATCGCCACTGGCAGAAAGTAACGTTTTGTTGGTGACCGGGTCAATCTCAACTTTTAATGCTTTATTGGCAAGTGAGACTAATTTTTTGAGAGCAGGATTACTGTCGGTCAGTTCTGCTTTGTTCTTGGCAAGAATGTTTCCATCGTAAGAGATGAAGTTTATATCAGCGGCATAAAGTGCGTTAGAAAAAAAGCAAGTTGAAGCTAAAATAGCGGTAGCAAGTAGTGACTTTTTCATTTTTCGTCCTTTCTTATTTTCAGAGTAATTACGTCATTAATTAAAAAGCGTTTGATGTAGCGATACATTAATGTTCTTCATCTTTGATAATTGAAATGATGGTTCAATTATATATCAACAGTGTTCTTTTTCTTATTTTTAAGACTGAAATGTGACATCAATAACGAATTAAATTACCAAATAAGAATGAAAATCGTTACTGAACTAAAGATGAAAAAGGAAAGGTGCAATCAGTGCAGCAAAAATGCGGAATTGGATAGAGGACATAAAAATGCCATGTTGTTTTGAGGTTATTTCAAAACAACATGGCATTTAATACTAATCGTAGTAGCTATCTGATCAGCTAATTATTTTGATCGGTATAGGTTAAGCATTTACACAAAAGGATGCATTATTTTAAAATTGTTGACACTTCGGCCACTAATTTAGCTAATTCATCCCATTTTTCGTTATCGATCAAATCGTTCGGGATCATCCAAGTACCACCACAAGCAATAACCGCTGGGATCGCAAGATAATCATTGACGTTTTTAGGATTTACGCCACCAGTTGGCATAAAGGTAATAGGATAAACCGCTGTTAAAGCTTTAAGCATATTCACGCCGCCAGAAGGTTCTGCCGGAAAGAATTTCAAAGTATCGAGCCCCATTTCCATAGCTTGCTCAACCAAGCTTGGATTGTTGACGCCGGGAATGATTGGCACGCCACGTTGCTGGCAATACTTGACCGTGGTTGGGTTAAAGCCAGGGCTCACTACAAAATCGACCCCCGCTTCTATTGATTCATCTACTTGCTTTGCTGTTAACACGGTACCTGAGCCAATTAACATCTCAGGGTAGGCGGCGCGCATATTTTTAATCGCTTGGGCAGCAGCTGGCGTGCGAAAAGTGACTTCTGCGCATGGTAGACCATTTTCAACCAGTACTTGCGCGAGTTTAACTGCTTTATCTGCGTCATGAATTGCAATCACAGGTACCACTTTGATTTCATTAAGGCGTTGATTTAACGTTTTCATTTTGGATCCTTGCTGGAATTTTAAAATAAGTGTTGATTAGTTGAGTGTTGGCATTTTATCACTTGGAATAATTGCGCCCGGAAAGCAAATAACCGTGCCGGCTAATGTGTGTCCCATTTGTGCCGATTGTTCTATCGTGCCACCGAGTAAACGCTTGGCTAAATAACCAGCGCTAAAAGAATCGCCAGCGGCGGTCGTATCCACAATGCCGATGACTGGCTTTGGCGCGACTTCAATACGTTGATCTTCGGTAATAACAAAGCACGCTTGTGAACCACGTTTGATCACTATTTCACTCACTCCTAAGGCTTGAGTGCGATCAATCGCTTGCTGTTCAGAAGTATCACCATACAACATTTCTTCATCATCATAAGTGAGAAAGGCAATGTCGGTTAATTTCAGCATGGTGTTATAAGCTTGCTGTGCTTGCGCTTTTGTTTCCCATAAAGCAGGGCGATAGTTGTTATCAAAGGCAATTTTACAACCCTTGGATTTACACGCGGTTAAGACAGTAAACAGTTTATCTAAGGCTTCAGTTGGCAAGATGGCAAGGCTAACGCCACTTAAGTAAATCAGTTGATTTTGACTTAATGAATCGATAATAGTCTCAGTCGGTCTTTCCAGTAACCAGTAACGCGCCGCGGCATCATTACGCCAGTATTGGAACGTACGCTCACCATCAGGTGTGGTCGAAATTGAATACAGGCCTGGCAGTTTTGTGTCCGATATATGGACTAGATCGGTATTAATGTTTTCTTGCTGCCATGAATCTAGCATCGCAACACTGAACGGATCTTTACCTAAGCCTGTAGCATACGAAGTGGTCAATTGATGCGAGTGGGTTAAACGTGAAAGATACAATGCGGTATTTAAAGTGTCGCCACCAAAGCTCTGCTTATAGGTCGCATCACCTGTATTTTGTAACTCAACCATGCATTCACCAATGATGGCAATACGATTCGCGTGCATAAAAAATTCTCCTTATTCAATCTGACTCTATTATTGACAATCACCGAGTGCAGGTCAATTAAAAATGAAACGTGGTTTTAATTTTAATGTATTCGATGTTAACTTAGCATATAGGTGACTCTATCGTAAATTTGATGTTTCGACGAAATCCATATCATCAAACGTTTGGTTTTCGCCTGCCATTCCCCATACAAAGCTATAATTTTGAGTTCCGCAGCCAGAGTGGATGGACCAACTTGGAGATAAAACAAGCTGATTATTTTGTACAATAATATGACGAGTTTGAGTCGGTTCTCCCATCATATGAAAGACCGCTTGTTGTGGTTTAATATTGAAATAGCAATAGATCTCCATTCTTCTCTCATGCGTATGTGCCGGCATTGTGTTCCATACGCTCCCCGGTGACAGGTGAGTGATCCCCATACATAATTGACAAGTTTGAAGAATATCAGGATGTATATACTGAGTTAATAGACGCTGGTTTGCCATTTCATCAGAACCTAATGAGATTTTATTGGCCTGATCTTTCGTTATGATTTTATTAGGATAGGAATGATGTGCAGGTGTGCTAAGAGCATAAAATTGCGCTTTATTTTCGGTAGTCGAAGGATGAAAATGAATGTTATCAGAACCTTGCCCTAAATAGACACAATCTAAATGGTCTAATATGTAGGTTTCATTACCGCATGTAACCTCAGCTTTTCCTCCTAAATTAACAATGCCGATCTCTCGCCGTTGTAAGAAAAAATCAGTCCCAAATGCTTTATTGTCGATGGCACTCGCTAATGCGAGAGGCTCTGTGGTGGGACAAGCACCGACAGCTACGATTCTATCAATATGACTGTAGATAACATTGGTTGTTCCAGATTGAAATAAGCTTTCAATCAAAAACTCTTGGCGCAATCTATCGGTATCATATTGTTTGGCATCTTCCATGTTTGATGCTTGACGAATTATCATAATAATACTCTCATCATTTGGGTTTGAGTGGCTTAGACGGTCAGAAAAGATTAAATATATGATATACCAAAATGGATTAACCTTAAATGAAATCATATTTTAATTATGATGAGCGTAACGTTTTTTTGTTTGGTTATTTGTGTTTTTGGATGGTGAAAACCTAATGAAATGAGAAGGCCCTCTTAGATAAACCTTATTGTTTTTAGGTGTTTATATGATTGCAAACGCGTTTTGATTGCTATTTTTAGGTACAGATAAAATCGATTGTAAAATACTGAGGAAATAGCCATCAAATTTATATTCTTACAGTGAACTGTGATATAATTATTGGTATAACAAATGTAAGGTTATCGATTATGGAAACGAATACTAAGCTCTATCAAAAAATTGCGGCACAGTTTAAAAATGATATTAAAAACAACCGCTATCAAGTGGGTTCAATGTTGCCCGCAGAAAGGGTCATTTCTGAACAAATGGAAGTGAGTCGCACTGTGGTACGTGAAGCGATGATCATGCTTGAGGTTGAAGGCTATGTTGAGGTTCGCAAAGGCTCTGGCATCAAAGTTGTGAATTCAAAACCATTGACCCAAGTTCATGCAGAAGAATCGCCAATGGAAAGTTGGGGACCATTTGAATTACTGCAAGCTCGTCAATTATTTGAAAGCAGCATTGCGGAGTTTGCCGCGACTCAAGCGACTAAGCAAGATTTAGTCGCTTTAATGAAAATTCAGGATCAGGCTAGAGTTGATGATAACTCTCGCGATTCACATTGGGACCGAGAATTTCATATTCAATTAGCTCGCTGTACTCAAAACTCGGCAGTGGTACATATCGCTGAATTGCTATGTAATCATCGAGAAAATAATCCGTATTGGAAAAAATTACACGAACATATTGATGAAGAAAAAATTAAGAGTTGGTGTCATGATCACGATGCAATTTTAAAAGCGTTGATGAAAAGGGATGCTGAAGATGCAAAACAACAGTCTTGGATGCATATAGAAAAAACCAAGAAAATGCTGTTTGATGCCAGCACTGAAGATTATGACCGATTTCTATATTCTGAAAGTACGTTACTATAATTAACTATATGGATACTCCCCCAGTGACTTCTCCTGGGGGGGCCGAAATTAAAGTTACTTTGAGTTAAATTAAAGTCGCTTGGGTTAAATTAAAGAGTCACGCCTGTTTTAAAGACTGCAATTTCCTTAAAATCATTAATTTCATTTCTAGCTTGCTTCCCATTCACAACCGAAACCACTAGGTCGATAAACTCGTTAAGAAGGATATCCATTGGCTTATTTTCTACTAATTGACCAGCATTGAAATCGATCCAATGAGGTTTTCGCTTTGCTAAACTTGAATTTGTCGCAATTTTTAGTGTGGGGACTGGACCGCCGTAAGGGGTGCCTCGCCCAGTAGAAAATAGAACCATATGGCAATGTGAAATAGTAAGGGCAGATGTCGCAATAGCATCGTTACCCGGTGCGCTTAATAGGTGTAAACCGCGCTTGTGAATACGCTCGCCATAGTGCAATACCTCAATAACCGCGCTTTGGCCGGATTTCTGAGTACAACCTAAGGATTTTTCTTCTAGAGTGCTGATCCCTCCCGCTTTATTGCCCGGAGACGGGTTCTCATAAATTGGCTGATCATGGTCAATAAAGTATTGTTTAAACGCGTTAATCATTTCGACGGTCTTATCAAATATGAGCTGATTTTGACAACGTTGCATCAAAAGATGCTCTGCACCAAACATTTCGGGAACTTCAGTTAAAACACTCGTGCCACCGTGGCTAATTACATAATCTGAAAATTGTCCGAGCAAAGGATTAGCGGTAATACCTGATAATCCATCGGAACCACCACATTCCAAACCAAAATTAAGCTCATGAATATGCCCAATCGAACGTTGGTCATTTTCCATTTGATGGTATAGATCATTCAAAATGGATAAACCAGTATCAATTTCATCGTCATGTTCTTGGCAGACCATAAACTTTATTCGATTCTCATCAAATTCACCTAGGGTTTCTTTGAATGCTTTTATTTGATTATTTTCGCACCCTAAGCCTAAAACCAATACGCCACCTGCATTGGGGTGTAATGCTAAATTTTGGAGTAATAAGCGCGTATTGTTATGATCATCACCTAATTGTGAGCAGCCAAATTGATGATTAAAAACGTGGATACCATCAATTTTTTCACAGTCATTGTGTTGTAAAAACTGTTTTTTCATCATAGAGCCAATCGCATTCACGCAGCCGACAGTCGGAATGATCCATAATTCATTTCGAATCCCGATTTGGCCATTAGCGCGACGAAATATATTGATTGCTCTGTTGGAGAGTGGGCTAGATACCGTTTGATGCTTGGCTTGATAGGAGTATTCGGTGATCTTATTAAGATTTGTTTTAATATTATGTTGGTTTACAACCATGCCTTGTTTTATATCATTTAGAGCATGTCCAATAGGTGCACCATATTTGAATATATGATCGCCCGTTTTTATATTCTTAAGGGCAACTTTATGGCCCTGAGTGACGGTTTCTTGAGTCTTGAATGTTAGACCATTTACGTTCATTTCAACGTTCTGCTCTAGATCGGTTAATGCTACCGCGACAGTATCTTTGGGGTGAATATGCAACAGTTGGCTCATATGGCCTCCTAGAGAAAAATTTCGATAATTATGGTGATGCCAACCTAATATAATATGTGATTTTGGATCTGATACACTCAAGCGATTAGGTGAGGTAAGTTTATTGGGTAAGTAATAAGTGAGAGGCGATCACTCCTCTCACTTTTTTTGGGGGAACTATAATCTAAAATATTCTTTTGCGTTGTTATAGCTAATGTCGGCGACCATTTTACTTAATAAATCAAAATCATTTGGCGCTTCACCGTTTTCGACCCATTGGCCAATCATTTGACAAAGGATTCTGCGGAAATACTCATGACGAGTATAAGATAAGAAGCTGCGGCTATCGGTCAGCATACCGACAAATCGGCTGAGTAAACCAAGTTGAGAAAGTTGCGCCATTTGACGCTCCATTCCGTCTTTTTGGTCATTAAACCACCAACCAGAACCAAATTGAATTTTTCCTGCGATCCCACCACCTTGGAAATTACCGCACATTGTGGCAAGCACTTCGTTATCTCGTGGATTTAGAGCGTATAAAATGGTTTTAGGCAGCGCATCATCTTTATCTAGCGCGTCCAATAATTGTGATAAAGGTTTGGCGATCAATTGGTCATGAATGGAGTCAAAACCAGTATCTGGACCAAGTAAGGTCAACATTCTGCTATTGTTATTACGAATCGCACCAATATGATATTGCTGCACCCAATCACGTTTTGAATATTCACGCCCAAGAAAAACTAATACTGCAGTTTTAAATTGCGCAACTTCATCATCTGAGAGCGGCATTAATTGCAAGCCTTTCAATAAGATTGCATCAAGTTGGGCGGGAGTGGACTCTGCATAAACAACGGTGTCTAAACCATGATCAGAAACTTTACAACCATGTGCAGCAAAATAGTCTAGACGTTTGTTTAACGCGGTAGTTAAAGAATCAAAGTTCTCAATGTTGACATCAGAAACTTTGGCTAATTGTTGGATATAAGCAGGGAAGGTCGGTAAGTTTACATTATAAGCTTTATCTGGTCGCCAGCTTGGCAGCATTTGAACATCAAAACTCCCATCATCGGCGACTTTTTTATGTGCACTGAGATCATCAATAGGATCATCCGTTGTGCCCACCATCTCAACATTCATCTTTTTCATAATCGAACGTGCACTAAATTCAGGAGTTGCTAGCATTTCGTTGCATTGATCCCATACACGTTCAGCATTGGATTCATTTAATGTTAGGTCTGTAATACCAAACGGGCGACGTAATTCTAAATGTGTCCAATGATAAATTGGATTACCAATTGTATTTGGAATTGTTTTGGCAAAGGCTAAAAATTTCTCTTTATCTGAAGCATCCCCCGCACAATATTTTTCTAATACACCATTACTGCGCATAGCTCGCCATTTGTAGTGATCACCACGCAGCCAGATGTCAGTTAGGTTACTAAAGCGATAATCATCAGCGACCTGGCCTGGGATCAAATGGCAGTGATAATCTAAAATAGGTAAGTTGTGAGCAACTTCGTGATAGAGACGACGAGCCGTTTCATTATGCAGAAGAAAGTCTTCACCAAGGAATGGTTTCATTAGGTTTTCCTTAAGTTGTTATACTGATTTATCAAGTATAAGCCACTAACATTTAAAAGAGCAATAGCTATTAAAGTAGCGGTTTAATTGTGCGATATCACGCAAATAGTAGGGTTTAGTGATGTTTTTTTAGTGATCAACTTCAAATAATGTAACATTTTGTAAGTTTAATTTTGTTTTGTTGATCTTGGTTCTGGTTTTAGATGTCATACCAATACATAGTATGGCTAATCAAGAGGTGATATATGTCATTTTGGTCTGACCAATGTTAGGTTGGATGATAAATTATCATTAATATCAAATGGATATAATTTAACTTGCAGCATAAAACAGATCTAAAGAGGATAAAATGATTGTAAAACAATTCAACAACTATCTAGGAAAGGCACTGGAGTACTTGCTCGCTTTTTTTATGATAGTCATGATTATTGCAGTTGTATGGCAGGTATTTACTCGCTTTGTACTTCAAGATCCGGCTAGTTTTACCGATGAACTCTCTCGTTATTTACTAATGTGGATTGGTATTTTAGGAGGGGCGTATACCTACTCAATTAAACGTCACCTTGCATTAGAATTATTGGCTTCGAAGTTAGAAGTAAGAGGTCAAAAAATACTTGGCATTATCATTAACCTTATTATTTGTGCATTTGCTGCTGTTGCCCTGATTTATGGTGGCGGTGAGATGGTGAGTTCAACCTTACGTCATGGTCAGATTTCACCAGGTATTGAGATTTTTGGTGAAAGCTTAAAAATGGGTTACGTATATTTAGTGGTTCCTTTTTCAGGCGTGCTTATCCTTTATTATGGTTTAGTTGATATTTGTGAATCCGTTATATCACTTGTTTCGCCTAAAAATGAAACTCAAGGAAAATAAACAATGACTTTACTAGATTTATTATTTTCAGCACACTTTCTCGCCAATGCGCCAGATGTGTTCTTTGATTTTATTCCTGTCGCTGTATTGTTTGGCGTATTAGGTGTTTTATTACTTATCGGCGTGCCAATTGCATTTTCAATTGGTATCGCTGCGATATTAACTATATTCATTGACTTTCCTCTCGATCAAGCAATGGTGCTTAGTTCACAAAAATTTGCTAATGGGCTCGATAATTTTGGTCTGCTCGCGCTGCCCTTTTTCATCGTTGCTGGGAATTTAATGAATCGAGGAGGATTAGCTTCTCGACTGATTAACTTTGCCATGATATTTGGTGGCAAACTTCCAGGTTCGTTATCTCATGTTAACGTACTAGCCAACATGATGTTTGGTTCTCTTTCTGGTTCAGCTGCGGCTTCTGCTGCTGCGGTTGGTGGCATCATGAAACCATTATACGATGAGCATGATTATCCACCGGAGTTTTCTGCTGCTGTGAATGTGGCTTCATGTCCTACGGGTTTATTAATCCCACCATCAAATATCTTGATTTTATACGCACTTGTTAGTACCACCTCTGTGCAGTATCTCTTCATTGCGGGTTACTTACCTGGTTTGTTAATGGGACTGGGCATTATGATTGGTATCTTCCTTTTAGGTAAACGTTTTGGTATCCCAGCTCAACGTATCGTCTTTAAAGAGAAGAAAAGAAAAGTTGTCCTTGATGCCATACCTAGCTTAAGCCTAGTTGTCATCATTATGGGGGGTATTTTAGGCGGTATCTTTACCGCGACGGAAGCTTCAGCTATTGCGGTGGTTTACAGTTTGATCCTTGGTATTGCTTATCGTGAATTAAAGATGAAAGACATGCTTCCTTTATTGATTGAAAGTGTGGTTACTACCTCGATAGTTCTTCTTATGGTTGCGACATCGTCAATGATGTCTTGGTCAATGGCAAACGCTGACATCCCAGGATTCATTGCTGATTTTGTTTTAGCAGCATCGAATAACCCAATAATGGTTATGCTGTTAATGAACGTGATTTTGTTGGTAGTTGGTACCTTTATGGATATGACGCCAGCGGTATTAATTTTTACCCCGATATTCTTACCTATTGCGACTCAATTGGGTATTGATCCTATTCACTTCGGTATCATTTTAGTCTTTAACTTGTGTATCGGAATTTGTACTCCACCTGTAGGAACTGCGTTGTTTGTTGGTTGTAGTGTGTCTGGTACTAAGTTAGGTCAGGTTGTACCTAAATTATTGCCTCTATTTGCAATCATGGTTATTACACTTGCTATCGTTACTATATTCCCTGAGATATCTCTCTGGCTACCTCGCCTTGCGGGCTATCAACAATAATAAAAAGGAACATTTGAATGAAAAACATGAAAAAACTACTAATGTCAGTCGCTTTAGTATCAGCTATGGCATTTCAAGCTCAGGCCGCGACATTAAAGCTTGCGCACGCATTGCCAACGGAACATCCGGTGCATAAATCACTGACATGGTTTGCTCAGCAAGTGAAAGCTGAAACTCATATCCGCGTTAAGGTATATCCAAACGGTACTTTAGGAGATGAAACGAATCTATTGCAAATGGTTCAAAATGGAACTATTGCCTTTACTAAAGTCAGTGCTGCTCCTTTAAGTACTTTTGCGCCAGATTATAATATTTTATCACTGCCTTACTTATTTAAAGATAAAGCAAGCTATGACAAGGTATTAGAAGGTCCAATTGGTGACGAAATCTTAGCATCATCTGAAAAATCAGGCTTTATTGGCCTTGCATTCTTAGATGCAGGTGAGCGTAGTTTCTATGCCGATAAGCCAATCAAAGAGCCTTCTGATTTGAAAGGTATGAAAATTCGTGTGCAAAACTCACCAATTTCTATTGATACCATGAAAGCATTAGGCGCGACAGCGGTACCACTACCATACGGTGAGTTGTATTCAGCGCTTCAACAAGGTGTTGTAGATGGAGCAGAAAATAATATCCCATCTTATTACTCTTCTCGTCATTATGAAGTTAAAAAATATTTCTCATACGATATGCACACCATGGTTCCTGATGTCTTAGTGGTATCTACGACGGTTTGGAATAACTTAACGCCAGACCAACAAGTGGCGATTCGTAAAGTCGCTAAAGAAACTGTTGAGCAACAAAAGACCAACTGGAACGCGTATGTTGATAAATCATTAACTGATCTTAAAGCGCAAAAAGTGAACTTTGTGAACAGTGATATCCCTGCATTCCAAGAAGCAGTGAAACCTGTATATGAAAAATTCAAAAAAGAAAATCCAGATTTGGCTGATATGTTAAACCAAATTCAAGATGCTCAAAAATAATTAACACCAAGCATATGCGGTTCGCTGCATATGCTTTACTTTATTGGATATAAAAATGAATTTACTTTCGAATCAAAATATTGCGCAAGCTAACGCAAAAATTAAGCCAAATACACAAATTCAAGCATCGACTGTTGGCATTGTTCATTTAGGTTTTGGCGCTTTTCACCGAGCTCATCAAGCTTTAATTACAGATACGCTTATGCGTGAAATTGGCGGTAACTGGAAAATTGTTGGTGTGAATTGGGGTGGTATCGATGTTAAATCTCAATTAAGTCCACAAGATAATTTATATACAGTTGGTGTTGGTTATAACGAAGATCTAACTCTACATGTTGTTGGTTCTGTAGACCGTATAATTAACAGCGATGAAAGCGACGAAGTTCTAAAATACATGCACAGTAGTGATGTGAAGGTTGTATCACTAACGATTACTGAAAAAGGATATTGCCATAATCCCGCTAATGGGCATTTGAATTTAGAGCATCCATTCATTGTGCATGATTTGGCTAACCTAGATAAACCAAAATCGGCGATCGGATTTTTAATCAATGCGATTCAATATCGTCGTAACAATAATATTGCACCATTTACTCCATTAACATGTGACAACTTACCTGAGAATGGTCATGTTCTTGAGCAAGTAGTCTTAGATTTTGCCGAAGCTTATGATCCTGAGTTACATACCTGGATTAAAGCGAATATTAAATTCCCTTGCACTATGGTTGACCGAATTGTTCCAAGAACAACGGATGACGATGTGAAGAAAATAGAACAAGTCCTAGGTTTAGTCGATCATGCTTGTGTTATGACCGAACCATTCTTGCAGTGGGTTATTGAAGATAAATTTATTAATGAAAGACCGGCTTGGGATCAAACCTCGATTTCTAATATTGTATTCACTGATAATGTGGTGCCATTTGAAGAAATGAAGCTACGTTTATTAAATGGCACACACTCTGCTATTGCTTATCTTGGGTATTTATCAGGTTACCAAACCGTCTCAGAAACGATGAACGATGATAAATTTAAAACGTTTGTACGGTATTTGATGGATACAGAAATTTCACCTTCTATCCATATTGAAGGTATAGATTTAGGCGCTTATAAAGATTCCTTGATTGAGCGCTATGAGAATGCGGCATTACAACATCGTACATGGCAAATCGCGATGGATGGCTCACAAAAAATTCCACAGCGTTGGTTAGAAACCATTCAATATGGCCTAGACAATAATGTTCAAATTAAAGGCCTATACCTTGCGTTAGCCGCTTGGATTAAGTATGCAAGTGGTATCGATGAGCAAGGTAATGATATTGATGTACAAGACCCGCTGAAAGAGACCTTTACTGATATTTGGGCTAACAATAAAGAATCCGAGTCTTTAATTAATGCATTTTTATCAATAGAACAAATGTTTAATAAAAAAATAGCGGCTAACGAAACATTCAAATCGAACTTATTATCAGCATTGAATACATTGAATGAACACGGTGCGAAAGAATCCGTTCATCAATTCGTAATGAATAAATAGGAAATAATTTAAATGAAAATGACATTTAGATGGTATGGCGAAGGTAATGATCAAATTACGTTAGCCAATATAAAGCAAATCCCAGGCGTTGAAGGCATTGTGTGGTCATTACATGATATGCAAGCAGGGGAGTTATGGAGCGAAGAGCGGATCCTCGCGGAAAAGAAAATCATTGAAGATGCTGGCTTTAATATCGATGTTGTCGAAAGCGTTAATGTCCATGAAGACATTAAGTTAGGCTTACCGAGTCGTGATAAGTATATTGATATATATATCGAAACATTACGCCGTTTAGCCAAAGTTGGCGTAAAAGTCGTGTGTTATAACTTTATGCCAGTTTTTGATTGGACTCGAACAGAGCTGTATAAAGAGATGGAAGATGGTTCTAATGCTTTGTTTTTTGAAAAAAGTAAGATTAATGATATTGATCCAATAGAACTCATTGAAACTATTTCTAAAAATGTTGAAGTTACCATGCCGGGTTGGGAACCTGCGCGCCTGGCGAACCTAAAAGAAACATTTGAGCAATATAAAAATTGTGATTCTGAAAAACTTTGGGAAAACTTACAATATTTTCTAGAGAGAATCATTCCAGTATGTGAAGAGTGTGATATTAAAATGGGTATTCACCCAGATGATCCTGCCTTCCCAATATTTGGCTTACCTCGAATTATCATCAATAAAGATAATATTAAGCGTTTCCTTAAGTTAGTTGATAATCCATATAACGGTTTAAGTTTATGCTGTGGCTCATTAGGTTCAGCTGCCAATGATATCCCTGATATTATTGATGAAGTACATGATCGTATTCACTTTATCCATATTCGTAATGTAAAACGCTTTGAAAATGGTGATTTTATTGAATCATCGCATCGTGCTTGTGATGGCTCTGTTGATACGGTTAAAGTGATCCAAACACTGCATAAATATAATTACCAAGGATATGTTCGCCCAGATCATGGCCGCCATATTTGGGGTGAAGAAAAATGGGCTCGTCCTGGTTATGGTCTATACGACCGTGCACTTGGGATCATGTACATTCTTGGTGTTTGGGATAATTTAAACAGCAAATAATCACTTTGATTTTCATTACTATTATAAAAACGCCTATCCCGAAAGATAGGCGTTTTAATTTATAATAATGAGTGTATGAAGACTATTTAAATGAACAATATAAGGAATAGATGGGAATTGGTCGGAATAAATGGGATGGATTTGGTTTGAGGCTAGGAAAAACAAAGGGTTTGAGGCGTTTTGCTTCAAACCCTTTTTTGTATTTTAGGTGTTGATGGTGGAAATTTCAAAATGAACAATTTTTTGAAATTATGAAAATCAGCCCTAGTAAAATGAACAATTTGGAAAAGGCTTTATTTTGTTTTTAAAGTGCCTTTAAATTTTTAAATCAGTTGCCCAGGTCTTTAGCGATGTGAACCACTTGGCCTATCACTTGGAACTGGTGCTGCTCTTCTTTTTTGATGTCCATCATGCTGTAAGCTTTGTTGTCGCTAATTAAACGCCACGTGCCCACCATGCTTTGGTAACGCTTCACAAACAGCTCCTCACCGTTTCTAAAAACATATATGTGCCCATCTTGTGGAACGGTGCGGCCTAGGTGCACCACTAGCGTGTCGTTGTTGTTGATCGTTGGTTCCATGCTGTCGCCTTTGGCCCATACAATCGCTAAATCCTTTTCGCTAAAGCCTCGCCACTTCAACCACTTGCGCCTAAACGCTAGGTGTCTGCATGGTTCTTCTTCACCGCCTAAAGGGTTTGTACCGTGTCCGGCTGAGACTTGAATTCTATAGCCAGGAATAAGAACAAACTCATTATAAAATTCGAGCATTTCATTAGAGGCAGCATAGCTTTCTGCTACATCACTGATTCCGAATATAGGCTTCATAGGCTCATCTATTGCTAGCATTTCGCCTCTGCCTGTCGCTAACCACTCTAGGTTAACACCCTCTCTGCACGCAATTTGGTGCGCTATATTTAGATTTGGAATGGATCCGTTTTTGACATAAGCATTTACGGTAGATGCTCCAATCCCCCAATCCTCAGCTACTTGCCTCGCACTTCTGCCTTTCATCAAAAGCAAAATTCTTTCTGATAACGATCCATTTCCTTTGTTTTCAATCGGATCGTTAGAAGAATTTGAGTCTTTTTCGACCATATTCTTTAAACCCATTGTCGTATCTAGCCTGAGCCACATTTAGCCCAAAAGAAACGTAATTTAGAAAAAGATCTAAATTTAGCTGTTGACAAGAACTATATTTAGATCAAGAATTGATTTTACGAACTAAGTTTAGTTACTTAGTGCATGTAGTAATAAAGAGATACTAGCAGATTGGGGGCTAAGAATGGAAACAAAAACCGATATGCCACGAGCATTGATTGTTGCTCACTTAAAAATGAAAGGCTGGAGTGTTGCCAAATTATCTATGCACCACGGGTATCACAGAGGAACATTAAACAATGCTTTATGTGCTCCTTGGCCGAAGGGTGAACGTCTAATTGCAGATGCACTAAATATGGCACCAGAAGATATTTGGCCGAGTCGTTACCCTGAAGTTGAGACGAAAGGAGTAGCTTAATGTACTTCACAGCCAAAGAAATAGCTGGCGTGACGGGCATGCCAAAGCTAGAGCGAAATTGTTTAGCCAGACTGAATAACCTATTTAGTCAGCGAGATCTAAATCCTGAATTTAAACGCAAGCGGCAAGGCACTAAAGCGTTCGAATACCACATTTCTATTTTACCGCTTGCCACACAAGCTGCGCTTTACAAGCGTGAAGGCAAAATCAAAGTGGGTGATCAGGTTTTCGATTTACCAAAACCCAAAACCACTTCTTACTGTCGCGAAGCATTATGGGTGCGTTGGAACAAAGCTGGCACTCGTGCGCAAGAAAAAGCGCAAGGTGTACTAAAAGCCGTGCAGACCGTTAGCGAACTTGTGCGCTCTGGCATTGGCAAAATGGCCGCTTATGAAACCGTTTCAAATGAATTCGGGATCAGCAAAATGAGCCTACGCCGCGCCTGTTCCAAAGTGAAAGATTTTGCACCGGAAGACTGGGCACCTGCATTGCTTGATCGCAATAAAGAAGTCGCGTCTGAAATCAAATCGAAACGCTTTGCCTACATCACACCTGCTGCGTGGGATTTTTTCAAAGCCGATTACCTACGCCTAGAACAACCAACTATGGCCGCTTGTTACGAGCGCTTAATCGAAGCTGCTCCACAACACGGCTGGAAAGTACCTAGCCTAAAAAGCCTAGACCGCCGTATTCGCCATGAAGTACCACATCAACAACGAGTGATGCTACGCAAAGGTGAGCACGCATTAATGAGTTTATTCCCAAGCCAAGAACGCAGTGTTGATGGCTTGCATGCCCTTGAATGGATTAATGGCGATGGTTACCAGCACAACGTGTTTGTGAAATGGTTCAACGGTGAAATTCTTCGTCCTAAAACATGGTTTTGGCAAGACATCTACTCGCGCAAAATTGTGGGTTGGCGTTGTGACATCAGCGAAAACACCGACAGCATTCGCCTATCACTTATGGATGTGTGCGAGCGCTACGGCGTACCAAAAGAAATCACCATAGATAACACCCGCGCAGCGGCAAACAAATGGATGACTGGCGGCGTTCCTAACCGTTACCGCTTCAAAGTCAAAGAAGATGACCCACTTGGCATCATCCCGATGCTTGGTATGAAGCTGCATTGGTCAAGCGTGATCTTGGGTAAAGGTCACGGTCAGGCAAAACCTATCGAACGTGCGTTTGGTGTGGGCGGCCTAGATGAAATGATCGACAAACACCCACTGTGTGCAGGTGCCTACACTGGCCCTAACCCAATGGCAAAGCCAGACAACTACGCAAGCAAAGCGATTGATGCAGAAGAGTTCCTAAAAGCGCTCGCGGCTGGTGTTGAGATGTACAACAGCAAGCAAAACCGCCGCACTGAAATCTGCCAGGGCATGATGAGCTTTAACGATGCCTTTAACGCCAGCTATGCAGAAGCACCAATCCGTAAAGCGACTCAAGAGCAGCTGCAATTGATGATGCTACAAGCGGAAGCCATCACGGTGAACAAACAACACGCCACCATCACGCTTGATGCAGGCGGCAGCTTGAAAGGTCGTAAGAACCGTTACCACCATGAAGCCCTGTTTGATTACGTAGGGCAAAAACTGGTGGCACGTTTTGACCCACTCAAACTGCATGACAGCGTAGAAGTTTACACCCTACAAGGCGTGCGAATTTGTACAGCGGAATGTTTAGAGAAAGTCGGCTTCGGCGACACTCAAGCCGCTCGCGAACACAAACGCAAACGCACTCAATTTACCAAAGCCAACAAGATTGCCGCACAAGCGCAAACCGATATGGATGCGCTGGAAGTGGCCGCCATGATGAAGCCGCTTGAAGAAGAGTTCATCCCAGAAACCAAAGTGGTTGAGCCATTCCGCCCTGTGTCCATTGGCAACACCGCTGCACAAGTCCATGTGGATGAAGATCTGGATGAAGACTACGAAGCCAATTATGCGCAAAACCTTTCGTATCTTGTGGAACAGAAGAACAAAAACCGCCTTTAAAACCAATTTAAACCGCCGATAAACGGAGCAATTTATGACTAAACAAATGGAAAACGTGATCACTTTAGGCCAACCCCAAGCGACTGAAACCGATGTGTTAATGCGTGTTCGTACTTTGGTTGACTCAAAAGTGGTTACATCATCGCAGCTAGCGAAAGAGATCAGCGTGTCGCCTGCCACGCTAAGCCAAATCATCAACAACAAATACCAAGCCGACCCTAGCAAGATTGTTGAGAAGCTTGAGAAATGGTTGCGCATGCGTGAATCACGTAAAGCAACGCCAAGCCAAAACCCCGGCTTTGTGATGACAACCACAGCACAGCAAATCACTAACGATTTGACCTACGCCCAAGTGACCGAATCGATTGTCGTGATCTACGGCGCATCCGGTGTCGGCAAATCAGAAACCCTGCACGAGTACCAAAAGCAAAACAACAACGTGTGGATGGTGACCGCTTCGCCAAGCCGTTCAAGCCTGACCGAATGCTTATATGAAATTGCGATGGAGCTAGGCATGGATCAAGCGCCACGTCGCAAAGGCCCATTAGCGCGAGTGATTCGCCAGCGCCTAAAAGGTACAGAGGGTTTGATCATCATTGATGAAGCCGACCACCTCGATTACCCAACCCTAGAAGAGCTGCGCATTCTGCAAGAAGAAACAGGCGTAGGCATGGTGCTAGTAGGTAACAACAAGGTTTATACGCAGCTAACGGGTGGCCGACGCAATGAAGATTTTGCCCGTTTGTTCTCACGCATTGCGAAAAAGCGCGGCATTCACAAAACCAAACAAGCCGACGTTCGCGCCATTGCACAAGCGTGGAATGTTCTTGGCGAAACCGAAAACAGCCTGATGTTCCAAATCAGCGAACGCCCGGGTGGTTTACGTCTATTAAGCAAAACCCTAAAGCTTGCGGCCATGTATGCCAAAGGCGGACAGATTACCGAAAAAGGCTTACGCACTGCGTTTGCTGAATTAGAAACCAATGAGTGAGGTGTGAGATGACTGTTGTAAACAAGAGTAAAGAGACTATCGCAACCCACAACGGGGAAGCTTATTTATGGATAAAGGACTCACAAGGCCAAGTGTTCAAGTTTGATCGCGTTGCGCACATGGTAGACGGTGGCGTGGATTTAGACCAAATGAGACCTGATGAGTGCTTGTTGGCTCCCGGTCACATCTATCGATTTGATAAGGAGTTAACCAATGATGCACTTTAACGAAAAACGCCGCGCGGTTCGCAATGCCATTGAACGCTTAGAACGTGAAGGCGCTGCTGTGATTGGCTGGAACGTCAAACTCGCTATTCCAACCATCACTATTGAAATGCCGCCTGTGTCGTTGATGACCAAAGCCTACACGGTCACAGAGCGTAAAGCAGGCAAGCGTGTGACTAGCCATGTCGCCAAGCTTAGCGGCTGCTTAGTTCGTTGGTACGACAGCGAACTACCAGAAGCCTTTTTTATCACTCAACACCTAAACCCATACGCGCCAGAGCTTATCGCTTCATGGCCGACGAACTTATAAGAGAAACGACTATGACTACCCAAAACCCAAACCAAGCACCTGAAGGCTACCGCTTTAACGCACAAAGCCACCTAGTACCTGAGAGCCAAATCAAAGCGATTGATCTCATTCGTGATGATGTGGTGATGACCATAGTGCAAGAAGCTCGCATCCAGCAGCAACGCCTTGCCACTTTTAAAGCAGGAGCCATGAACAAGGTCGCCGACTTTGTAGACCTATCCGCTGAAGAATACGGCGTGAACTATGGCGGCACTAAAGGAAACGTCACACTGGTTTCATTTGATGGCCGCTACAAATTGCAACGAGCTATGGGTGAACACCGCGTGTTTGATGAACGCATTCAAGCCGCGAAAACCAAGATTGATGCGTGTATTCAACGCTGGTCGGAAGGTTCAAGCGACCAAATCAAAGCCCTTGTGGATCATGCTTTCCGTGTGAATAAACAAGGCCACATTGATGTAAACCAGGTGCTGAGTTTGCGCCAATTAGATATTGATGATGCGGAATGGTTAGACGCCATGGAAGCGATTGCCGATTCAATTCAAATCACTGGCACCAGTTCTTATTTGCGCTTGTACGAGCGTCAAGAGAACGGCGCTTATACACAAATCCCACTCGACATTTCAAAACTGTGAGGTCGTTATGGCTCAGTCAAACCAACTACTTGATTGCCCGATGCGCCGTGAGTTCTTGCTAAAGAAAATGCAAGAACGCACACCAGACGAGTTAATTGAGCAAATTCAACAGGCGGCCAAAGGCGACCCGCGCAAGGAGTTCAACAAAGGCGTTGCCGCTACCTGCCAATGGTTACTTGGTCTTGGTGATAAACCCTTTGGAGGAAATGACGATGCCACGCAGTAATGAGCTTATTCCTTGCATCATGCTGCACAACCGCATGAGTAAAGAACAAGCCGAAGCGTGGGCAGACAAACATTGTGGGGATTGGCGCAATACCCCACTACCCAAAGCGAAGCGGATCAAGTCAATCGCTTCAAATGAAAAGGAATGGGAAGAATGAATAAACAAAAAATATTAGATGATTTATTGAAAATTTTTGATGAACAAATCGAAGCTGAAAAAGAATCACGATCAGAAAAAGATAAAGACTCTATGAGCCAAGGTGAAGTTTCAGATTGGCATTACGATGATGGCCGTGTTGATGGTGTCGATACTGGTCGATTTTTAGTTGAAGAATATTTTCAAGGATTAGAAGAGCAGCCAAATGAATAACCCTTACACCTGCATACACAGCAAACAAGCAATAGAAAACCAGTTGGAACTTGCGGAAGAAAAACACCACAGCGATGTGTACATGCAAGGTGTAGTCGATGCCCTGATGTGGGTACTAGGGCAAACCCCACCGCCAGCCGAAGACTAACCCGAACGAAACAGATAGCCGAACAGTTAGCGGTTATCTGTCTATCTAGCGTCGTGGCTAGGTACTGATGAGTAGCGAAGAGGTTTTTATGAGTACAGAAATAACCAAAGAAATGTGGAAAAAAATTGAAGATGAAATGTCTGATGGTTGGGTAAGTATCGTCTTTGACTACAAAGGATATGAAGTAGGTGTTGAGCGCGTTCGAGCTTCTGAATCTAAAACATGCCTGCAAGTTTATATTGATGGGATCATTAAAGGTGAATGGGTGAGCTTTTCAGGGAACGATGGCATTAGTGATAAAGCGCCAGCGATTCTAGCTGATGTGTGGTGTAAGAAGACCAAATCGAAATACGACACAAAATTTAAAACTAGCATGACGAAAATATGGGGGAAACGTCGAGTTACAAAGAAATATCCAGATCTTAATGATAAACATGTTTTCCATGTTCCAACGTTTTCTAAAGCTTCCGTAGTGTGTCGTCAATTTAAAAAGCTTGAAGGCATTACTTTGGTTAAGTCTAAAAGCTCTTTCACGGGAGATTTGTAATGAAAGCCAAGTCCTCAACAGAAAAGCTACGTGAATATGTAGACTTATTTTTAAATAGCCCAACCTCAAATGTCCATGATTTAAAAATACTACCCAATTACTTTAATGCACAGTTATCAGGAGCTAAGCGTTTTGAGGTTCGTTGTGCAGATCGTGATTACAACGTAGGTGACTTTTTAGTGCTTAATGAATGGGATGGTGAAAAATACACAGGCAGAAAGCTTGAAGTAACGATCACTTATATCTTGGGTGGCTATGACTTTGATGGTCTAGTTCCTGGCTTTGTCATTCTTGGTACAAGTGATGCAGTTGAGGTGAAGCAATGAAACTCACCCGTTGCCCTGTGTGCCACTGCAACATTCACTTGGATGCGTTAATCCAAGACCAAGCAGGTCGTGACTTGCTTGGTGATGTGGCGGCACTGCCTGATTTTATCGCTCGTCCATTGTTGAATTACATCGGCTTGTTTCGTCCGCTCAAGTCAGATTTATCCAATGGTCGTGCGCTGCGCCTCATGCGTGAAGTCACCGATGAATACAAAGCGGATCATCTACTTGCTTCCGCCTTGATTGAAACGGTCAACAAACTGCGTGAAAAGCGCATTCAGTTTCAAGACGTGAAGCCACTCGCCAACCACAACTATTTAAAGCAGGTATACAAAAGCCTAGCGGTAAAAAATAACGTAGCAATGCCTACAGAAAACCACACTCACCAAGGCAAAGCGGAAGCGGTACAAACCACCAAGCCTGATGATAGCCAATGGTACATCGAGCAAGCCACTCGCATGGTGAAGATGGGCATCGACCCACTCGGTGAGAAAAGCACCATTGCAAATAAGTTGAAAGAAATGAACTGGAGACCGCCATGTCAGCAATGCTAAAAATGGTACAGATTGGCAAGCGTCAGTTGAACTTAGATGATGATGTTTACCGCGATATGTTAGAGCAAATTACAGGCCAACGAAGCTGCAAAGGCTTGAGTGACGCCAAGCTAAAACAAGTGGTCGATTGGATGAAAACCAAAGGCTTCAAAGTGAAGCGCAAGCCACGCCCAAGAGCGGAAGAAGTCACGGTTATTCGAGCTATTTGGATCACCATGCACCAACAAGGTTTTGTGCGTAACCCCAAAGACCTAGCAATAGACGCCTACTGCAAACGCATGACCAAACAGATTAACGGCAAAGGCGTAGAACGCGCTAACTGGATGAACCAAGAACAAGCCGCTTATGTGTTGGAAGCGTTAAAACGTTGGCATGTGCGTTTAATGGATGAAGCGTGTATTGCGAACGGCTGGCGTAAATGCCGCAATGAATACGGGAACTTACCCAGTCATGCCGTAATGAGCGCGCATTACGACATAGAACATCGAAAACATAACCCTATCGACTAACCAAAACGCCCAATTCAACGGGCGTTTTTTTATTGCCTACCTTTCTCATTATTTCCCATTCCGGAACATCTATACGATATCGGTTGACGTGTTTTTAATCACCGCTAACAATTCCCATATTAAGTGGGAATAAGCGAGATTAATAATGACAGAGCAAAACCTTGATATGTTGGGCTTTGATGACGTGTCGATTGAAGCGATTAAAGATTTAGACACCGAAGATTGCCGATGGCCGGAAGCCATGCGCCAAATGTACGATATTTTAAAGCATGAGCTTATCGAGGCTGGCGTGAGTGAAGAGTTAGCCATTCGTCAGTTAAGCAGTATTTGTAAAGCCTTTGGTGGCATGCAGTTCTACTTGCCACGAGGCAACCAACTTGCAAACGAGATTAAACACTTGCACATTTGGAACGAGTTTACAGGCAACAATGTCACTGAATTATCTCGTAAATATGATGTGAGTATGCAACACATTTACCGAGTTATTGCTAAGATGCGTAACCGCGAAGTGAAAAAACGACAACATGATTTATTTTAGAAGGAATTATTATGACTATTTTTGATTTATTGGTAGCAATTATCGTGGGCTTAATTACCGCATTCCCTTTGTGTAAAGTAGCGCAGCGCGTTGGCTTGAAATCTGATTGGTGGGTAATGTTGGTTCTAGTTCTTATTCCTGTATTACAGTTGCCATATCTTTACTACATTGCTCTAAGTCAGTGGAAAAAGTGAGGTAATCATGGCCAAGAACTTAGCCTTTGATTCTGCTTTTGATTTTGTTTGCAAGCAATTAAATGTACCGAGTGCAGCGTTAAAATCTTTGCATAAGATTCTATCTAAGAATATCAATGACAGAAGAAACGCCCTAAAACAAGCAATTGAAATTTTACCTTATAACTGGATGTGTGAATCTATTTCGCCAATTCTAATTGGTAACAAGAAAGATGATATAAGTAAAAACCATATTGATTTTTTAGTATTTAGAATCATATCTTTGACCAGAGTGAATGAGCAATGGGATCGCATTCATAGAACTAAGCGAGTAATGCCAAACCTGTTACTTCAGCGTGGAACATTTATTCTAGATTGCGCTATCCACGAACCCGATAATGGTAAGGTATTTTCTGTCGATGATGAATATTGGACTACGCACCCATTAAATGAAGATCTGACATGTAATTGCTCTATTAGACAATTAAGCCGACACGAACACCCATAAACAACAACCAACGTTAATCCGCTTACCCCCTTAATAAAAAGCACAATCGAGTAAACAACTTACTCGGCGGTGCTTTTTTTATGTCTCAAGATTTTCCATTTAATACTCGTGATTACTCGCTCTCTTTCTGCCATGCGTTAATGTTCGTGTTAGAAAAAGAAGGTGGGCTAACGGCTGATGGCGGCTATGTGGACGACCCTCAAGATCGTGGTGGTGAAACCAAGTTTGGTATTAGTCAGCGTGCGTTTCCCCATGAAAACATTGCTGATCTAACCATTGATGACGCCGTTGCATTGTATTACGCCCACTACTGGTTAGTAGCAAGCTGTAATGATTTACCTGACCCTCTTTCGTTAGCCGTCTTTGATGCTGCTGTGCAACACGGCGTTCGTGCCGCCATTAAGATGCTGCAAGAAGTCGCTGGCGTGGTAGCCGATGGCATTTATGGCCCTAAAACCCATGAAGCGGTTTACGCCAAAGACGATGAATACCTGCTTTCTGTTTATCACCTACGACGTGCTCGTTTCTACGCTCGCATTATCAAGAAGAACCCGACACAAAGTCGCTTTATTGAGGGCTGGCACAACCGTCTAAGTGATTGCTTAGAAGCGGCTTGGGAGTTGGTGTGATGTCTTTTTATAAACTCAACCCCGATCTAAAAAATGCCCGAGCCTTTGAGCGATTCAAAGATGGTCGTAAAGCTCGCTTTAATGATGAATTAAATGACCTTCAAAACGGGATTGAACCGCGTTTACACAAAGCACCTTTGTACAGCCATAACTCAACTTGGCAATCACAATTTCGCCGTGGTTTTGAAAGCGTGACCGCCAATGACTTAGCCCAGTTTCGTTATCGCTATGCGGAAAATCAAAAGCAGCAAGAGTTAAAAACACCACTGCATCCTCGTATTCAATCGATTCTCAGAAATCAAAATGAAAGGAACGCTCATGCCAACCACTAAACCCAACGCTTTAAAAGAGCTGTTTACCAATGACGACAACCGAACCAGTACCACAGGCACTTTGCATGTGCTTGGGTTCTTCGTTCTCTCTGCCGTGCTTTTGTATTCGGTGTATTTAGACCGCAGCTACGTGCCGGAACTGTTCACCACCTTGGCCATTTTTAGCGGCGGCGCAGTCGTGACCAAGGGCGCTGTCTCTGCTTACAAATCCAAAGTGACCAAGGTGGGTTCATGAGTTTTTCAATCATGACGTATTTGATTGCGGGTGCTGCCGCTGCCTTTGTTTTCCTGTTCTGGCTAATGAACTACTACAAAGCCAAATCGAAACGCATTGCGGGGCAGCTAGAGCAAGCGAACGTGATGAACGCACAATTGCAAACGGAGATAAAGCATGTGCAAATTAAGCAAAAAATTGAAGCAGATAACTTTGCTCTTGATGGCGATCAGCTTGATGAGCGGATGCGCGAGAAAGGTTATTACCGTCAGCAATAGCGGCTGTACCAGCTTTGGGTTGATTTATGCCAGCCCACAAGACACCGATGGCACCAAGCGTCAGGTGTTAAACCATAACGAAACTTACGAGGCCATTTGTCCTACAAAGCCTCTGAACAAAAAAGAGAGCAATCAATGACAGATGTAATCGACCAAGCCGCCAAGTTAGAACAGCGGCAGCGAGATGCTGCTATTGCCCGAGCAAGGCAAGTGACCGAACAAAAACCGCAAATGATTGATGGTGACACTATTGTGTGTGCGTGTTGTGGTGAGCCTATTCCATTAAAAAGATTAGAAATCAACCCTGCTGCCACTTTATGCGTAGCGTGTAAATCACAGTTAGAAAAGGAACGATGAGTGGACATTAATGATTTAAAAGTTTGGTGGCCTATTGTCTGGGCTGGAGTGTTGAGCGTAGTACAAGTGATTCAAATGCTGTTATCTAAAACTTATGCAAAACGTGAAGATTTAGAAACGGCAAATCAAAAAATTAATAAGATCAATAACTACATTTCGTCACTGCCGACACATGATGATAACCACAAACTCCGTTTAGAAATGGAAGTTACTCGTGGCGAAATCAAAGAATTACGGGCGGCATTAAAGCCAGTTGATCACTTAACCAAGTTATTGCTTGAAAAAGAAATGAAGGAATAGTCATGAGCATGCATGAAGTTTTACAGCAAGACCGCCGTCTTGTGATGTTGCGGGTGCTGAATGAGTCACCTGCTTATACGGCCAATGAGTCTATTTTAGATTCTTCGCTCGATGCGTACGGTCATCGTATCAGTCGTGATCTTGTGTTGTCTGAAATGCACTGGCTACAAGAGCAAGGCTTAATCACCTGCAAAGATATGTCGGGCACCTTGGTCGCCACTATCACTCAACGCGGTAGTGATGTTGCTGAAGGCCAAGCCACTCATCCTGGTGTGAAACGTCCGCGCCCTTAGAGATTGTTATGAAAAACAAACATGTTAAACCGATGATCTGCTCTATTGATGATGGATATAAAGGTAAGTTTTGGCACCGAGGTAAATTGATGCATATAAGAGAACATCTTATATCAGCACCAACAATGGATGAGGTTTGTTTTTTTGGGGCAATATCAGTTACCAGAAATCAATTAAGAAGAAAAAGCGGCGCTTGTTCCAGACTCTCTTATATAAGGCAAGAACAATATGAAGCACACCAAAAATCGACTGAGTAAGATAGACAAACTGCCAGATGACATAAAGTCACAGCTCAACATGTTGTTGCGTGATGGCCGCATGACCCAAGAAGAGATCCGTAATCAGATAAATGATTTGATTGCCGAGCAAGGTGTACTGGCGGAAGAACGTGGCGATGAAGAGTACATCAAGCGCAATGCATTAAGCCGTTATTCCAAGTCATTTCATAAAGGCATGGAGAACTACAAACGCGCCCAAGAGATGACGAAACAATGGGTGCAGCAGTTTGGTGAAATGCCACAAACGGATATTGCCCGCACGTTAATTGAAGTGGGTAAAAGCCAGATTTTTGATTTTCAAATGGCGGCGTTGGAAGAAGGCCAAACCATCGACCCGAAAACTTTGGGCCAAATGGCACTGGCAATTAAGCGTCTGCAAGAAGCGCAAACAGGCAGCATTAAGTTGGAGTCTGAAATTCGTCAGCAAGCGTTTGAAGAAGCTGCCGAGAAGACCGAAGCCGTCGCTAAGAAAGCAGGCCTTACTTCCGACACGGTGAAAATGCTCAAATCTGAAATCTTGGGGATTTAATTATGGCTGAAACCGTTACCTTGCCAATCGTGAACAAAGTGACTGAAGACATCCTTATCGAGTTTGATAAGGATGAGCTTTTACTTGGTTATCAGAAGCGTTGGATTGCTGATGACTCCGTACTCAAGATTGCTGAGAAATCACGCCGAACCGGTTTAACCTTTGCCGAAGCTGCCGACTCAGCCATTAGCGCAGGAACGGCCAAGGGCGAAGGCGGTAACAATGTGTTCTACGTTGGCTCAAATAAAGAGATGGCGCGAGAGTTCATTGATGCGGTCGCGCTGTGGGCCAAGATATTTGATAAAGCCGCAGGTGAAGTACAAGAAGATGTCTTGAACGATGAAGACAAAGACATCTTAACCTTTGTGATCTACTTTGAATCCGGCTTTAAAGTTCAGGCGTTATCGAGTAACCCCTCTAACCTACGTGGTATGCAAGGTACAGTTATCATCGATGAAGCTGCTTTCCATGAACGCCTAGCCGAAGTCTTAAAAGCCGCACTTGCTTTGACTATGTGGGGATCTAAAGTTCGACTTATCTCTACCCACAACGGTGTCGAAAACCTATTCAACCAACTCATTCAAGACAGCCGCGCTGGCAAAAAGCGTTATTCCATCCATACCATCACGCTGGATAATGCTTGTGCTGAAGGTTTATATCAGCGTATTTGTCAGGTCACTAAACAAGAATGGTCGCCTGAAAAAGAAGAACAATGGAAAGCCAACTTACTCAAAGACACCGCCACCGAAGAAGACGCACTGGAAGAATATTACTGTGTGCCGAAATCTGGCGGTGGTGCTTATATCGCGCGTTCGTTGCGAGAGCGAGCAGCAAAACTCGATGCGCCTGTGTTGCGATTTACTGGCTCCGATGCGTTTAACCAAGCAGGTGAAGGCGCACGCATGCGTGAAATGCAAGAATGGTTGGTTGAACATGCAGGGCCAGAGCTAAAGAAACTCCCGCAGAACTTGCGCCATGCACTCGGTGAAGACTTTGCACGTAGTGGTGACTTAACCGTGTTTGCTCCTGTCATTATCAATGATGACACCAAGCGTAAAGTACCGTTCTTGGTCGAGCTGAAAAACGTGCCATTCAAGCAGCAAGAGCAAGCGTTGTATTACATTTGTGATCGCCTGCCTCGTCGTGATGGCATCTTCCTCGATGCGCGTGGTAACGGCCAGTACCTAGCCGAGCAAGCGCACTACAAATATGGTGAAGAAGTGGTTGAAGTCATGCTGTCTACCGCTTATTACCGTGAAAACATGCCGAAGTTTAAAGCTGCTTTTGAAGACGATGAACTGGAGCTGCCAAAGCATGAAGATGTGATCACCGACCTTGGGCAAATTCAAATGATTCGCGGTGTGCCTGGCATTGATGATTCACGCACTAAAGGCAGCGATGGCAACAAGCGTCACGGCGATAGCGCGATTGCTATTTTCTTGGGCTTCCTTGCGTCTAAAGCCGATTTAACTCGCTATGAATTGCACACCATTTCCCCTAAAGGCGATGAGACTCACCGCCGATTCTTTGGCAGTGCTGAAGAAAACAACCGACACGATGACGCATTCGGTGAACGCACCGACCTGCGTGGTAAAGGAATTCGATTATGATTTTAGATGCAAATGGCAAACCGTTTAAAGTTGAGCAAGAAGTGCTGTCTGAAGACATTGCTCGTGCTTATACCACCAGTGTGCGAAACCCTCGCCCGAGCAGTGTCGCCAGTACCTTAACCCCGCAACGTCTAGGAACGTTAATGCGCGCAGTGGTCGATGGCACTGACCTTGAAGCCTTCATGACGCTAGCCGAAGAAATGGAAGAGCGCGACTTGCATTATGCCGCCCAGCTGCGCACCCGTAAGCTGGCAGTGGCGGCATTGCCTCCGACCGTGGAAGCGGCCAGTGAAGACGAAAGCGATGTAGAGCTAGCAGAAAAAGTCCGTGACTTACTCAATGACGATCAAGTTCCTGAATTATTCTTTGACCTTCTTGATGGCTTAGGAAAAGGCTTATCGGTCGTGCAAATCTTATGGAACACTAATGCGACACCATGGAAACCTAAAGACTACAAATGGGTTGATCCTCGTTATTTACGCGCCGACCAAGACACACTCGAAAGCATTTTACTCATTAGTAATGACTACCCAAGTGGCGCACCGTTAGAGCCGTATAAGTTTATTGTACACACGCCTCGATCTAAATCTGGCAGTGTATGGCGCAATGGATTGGCGCGCTTGGTAGCCGTGATGTACATGCTGAAATCGTTCACGGTTCGCGATTGGTGGGCTTTTGCGGAAGTGTTTGGCATTCCGGTGCGTGTGGGTAAGTACGGCCCGAACGCCAGCAAAGATGACATTACCACGCTAGTGAATGCGGTTAGCCGAATTGCCAGTGATGCAGGCGCGGTTATTCCTGAGTCGATGAAACTAGAGCTGATTGAGACGGCTAAAGGTAATGGTGGCAACACTCTATTTGAAAACATGGCACGCTGGTGTGATGAGCAAACCAGTAAGGCGGTACTCGGCCAAACCATGACCGCCGATGATGGCAGCTCGCAATCGCAAGCGAACGTGCACAACGAAGTGCGTATGGATATTGCGAAATGGGATGCACGCCAACTGGAAGCCTGCATCAATGAGTACCTAGTTAAGCCTTACATCATTTTGAATTGGGGCGTACAAACTCGCTACCCGAAAGTACGCATTAAAGTACCAGAGCCAGAAGACTTGAAGATGCTGGTTGATAGCATCACGCCATTGATTGATCGTGGCATGAAAGTCTCAGCCTCTAGCATGCGTGAAAAGTTTGGTTTAACAGAACCGGATGAAGAAGACGAACTGCTGCAAGCTGAAACACTCATTGCCATGAGCGCGACGCCACCGCCTGCGTTAAACCGTAGCCAGAAACATGCCGATGTTGAGTTAGGCCGCAATAAGCAACGTGTTTCGATTAACCGTGTGACGCAAACTTCTGACCAAATCATTGATGAACTCACCGACGATGCGATGGACGATTGGGAAGAAGTCGCGGAAGACTTCATGAACCCGATCATGCAACTGGCCGATAGCGTAGACAGCTATGATGCGTTCTTGGCTAAGCTGCCAGAACTGCAAGACCAATTAGGTGCAGAGAACTTTGTCGAACAAATGGCGAAGTACATGTTTGAAACACGCGCACTAGGAGACGTTCGTGATGCCTAGTGATTCAGACAAGTATGATTTCGTGCCGACGGATGTACTCAACTGGTTTAAGAAGAAAGCCATTGAACCTAGCTTTGATTACAAGGATGTGTGGAAGCAAGAGCACACCAATGCCTTTACCGTTGCCAAGATGCTCAATGCGGATTTGTTGGTGGATGTGAAAACCTTGGTGGAAGATGCCATTGAACAAGGCCAAACTTTTGCCCAGTTCCGCGACATCTTAAAGCCTCTGTTGGTTAAGTCTGGTTGGTGGGGCGTTCAAGAAATGGATGACCCGCTCACCAAAGAAACCAAAACCGTCCAGCTTGGTAGCGAAGGTCGAATCAAAACCATCTACCGTACTAACATGCGTACCGCACGCGCAGCTGGTCAGTGGGAACGCATCGAGCGCACTAAGCGAGCCATGCCGTACTTGTTGTATCAGCTTGGCCCTTCTGTGGAACACCGTGTGGATCACGTTAAGTGGAAAGACTTGTTGTTACCTGTGGACGATGAATGGTGGCAGCAACACATGCCGCCTAATGGTTGGGGCTGCAAGTGTTGGATTCGCCAGGTATCAAAATATGAATATGGCAAGCTGACTGAAAGCGACAAAGTTTCAACCACTGCGCCACAAGGCAAAACCAAGCAATGGGTAAATAAACGTACGGGTGAAGTGGAAACTCTACCAGAAGGCATTGAACCAGGATGGAACTACAACCCTGGTCAAGCTCGTGAACAAGCTATGAAAGCCGACTTAAATAAAAAAGAGGCTCGAATGCGTGAGACGTATTCTAAGCCGCTTTAGGTTGATATTGGCTACAAAGTTACTAATGAAAATGTTTAAACAAATCTGAGGCGATTTAAACGGGGTTTAAACATGGTTATAAGTGTTTGTTAGCGGTAGAATTTCGTTTTCACAAAATGAACGATTGAAGGCGGAGTTATGTTATCGAGTGTTTATGTCAAGGAAGTGCCAGAGCTAACACTTATTACATCCACGGATTGGATTGCTATTGGTAGCATGGTCGTCACCGTGATTATTGTTGTATTAGCTGCTTGGTTTCAAGTTCATCAAGCTAAAAAGTTAGCTGAGCAAACGAAACAGCAGATGGAAGCAGAGCAAGATTTAAAACGTAGGCAGTTTATTGCGCAGAGTAGACGAGAATGGATTGCTACATTACGTAATGAAGTATCTGGATTTTTATCAGCTTCAGGAGAATATCATACTTATATTATAGGTACCTACCATATGGCTTATCATTTGCCTCCTCAAAAAAGGGAAAACGGTATAATTTTAAATGCTGTAGTACTAAGCAATGAATTGATTAATACAAGGGTGCGTATTGAGCTACTTTTAAACCCTGAAGTAAATGATCAAGCAGTAAAAGTGAAAGTATCCATAAAGGATTTAAATCTTGATAATGAATTAATATATTCATTAAATAAAATAATAAAGCAACTTTCAGATATACGAGAATATATTGAAAAAGAGCCAGATATTGATTCTTTATCACAAGGAGTTGATGATATGAACAAGGACTATGTACAACTTCTTAATGAAACCAAGGCATATGCAAAAGTTATTTTAAAGACAGAGTGGGAACGTGTGAAAAAACTCGAAGGCTAATCCTAAATCATCCCAAACTAAAGCAACCAACGTTAATCCGCGTCGGTTGCTTTTTTTTTGCATGCTTACTTCACACAAGATGTTTCATACCAACCCGAACCCAAGGAGGTTGTTATGTGATCTTCAATTTTGGAGTGAGTAATGAACCAAGCATTAACTGCATTATGTTTTTCCTTACAGCCTACCTCGGTTGCAGAAAATGCAACGGAACAAGGCATTTGGCTACCGATGATCCCTGCTGGCACATTTGCAGGTGTCGATAGCCGTTCCTGGACAAACAACAACCCAGAGCAAGTCATTGCCCGCTTTACGCAAAAGCGCCCATTCGATATTGAACACTCAACCCATATCAAAGCCCCGAAAGGTGAACCTGCTCCGGCGTACGGTTGGATTACCAAAGCCGAAAACCGTAACGGTGAAATCTGGGGCTTTATCGAGTGGAATGATGATGGCGCACAACTGATTGATGAGAAGAAATACGCTTTCTACTCGCCTTCCTTTACGTACGACAAGAGCGGCCAAGTGCTGGCGCTTGTGAGTGCGGCTTTAACCAATGACCCCAACCTTGATGTTCCTGCATTAAACCAACGAATGGAGAACGCCAATATGCCGTTGCCAAAAATCGTTTTGGATGCGCTTGGCCTTGCCGAAGATGCAACACCAGAACAAGCCGAAGTGGCTATCAACTCTCTTAAACAAGAGAAAGATGTCGCCCTAAACCGTGCTCAGACCGTGGACTTAAACAAGTTCGTACCAAAAGAAACCTACGAAATTGCGCTAAACAGTGTATCGAAGGCAGAAGCCCAACTGGCTGCTATTCATGATAAAGAGCTTGAAGCACTTGTCGATGATGCCATTGAAGCTGGCAAAGTTGCCCCAGCTAATAAGGATATGTATTTGTCTTTGTGTCGTGCCGAAGGTGGCGTGGATCAGTTTAAGTCTTTTGTTGAAGCCGCCCCTGTAGTGGTGGATAGCAAAGAAAAGAAAAAGCCAGCAGTAGCAACAAACAGCAAGCTGGATGATGTTGAACTGGCGATGTGTCGCAAGATGGGCGTCTCTGAAGAAGAGTACCTAGCGGCTAAAGCTGAAACGAATAAAGGAGCGAAATAATGGCGACTGAAGCACAAGTACTTGAAGCTCTTCAAGTCAATATGTCTGCGGCGTTTACCCGCGGCTTACAAGCAGCAAACCCGCAATGGCAGATGGTAGCGACGAAAGTACCTAGCTCGGGTGCGGCAAACTTTTACGGTTGGCTAAAAGACTTACCTGGCATTAAAGAATGGGTTGGTGATCGTCAACTGGCTGACATGGGCCGTCACGGTTATTCGGTTGAAAACAAAACGTGGGAAAGCTCGATCTCTGTTTCTCGTGAAGATGTCGATGATGACCAAATCGGTCACTACTCGGTTATTGCGCAGAACTATGGTGATCAAGTTGCCATCTTCCCTGATGAATTGTCTTACGGCTTATTAGTCGCTGGTTTCACAACACTTTGTTATGACGGCCAGAACTACTTTGATACCGACCACCCAATTGAATCAGATCCAGCAACGACGTTCTCGAATGTGATTGGTGACCCAACCACAGACACTGGCGAACCGTGGTTCTTGATTGATGATACCAAGGTGCTGAAGCCTATCGTGTACCAAGAGCGTCGTCCGTTCGTGTTTAAGAACATGCAGCCAAATGAAGAATATACCTGGTTCAATAACAAATACGCCGCTGGTGTAGATGGCCGTTGTAACGTGGGCTTCTCATTCCCTCAGTTGGCGATTGGTTCTAAAGGCGTGTTGGATGAAGACACTTATGCCGCAGCCAAAGAGCTATTAGGCACCATGAAGAAAGCCGATGGCACACCAATTGGTACTCGCGCAACCAAGATTGTGGTTGGTCCGAAAAACGAATCGGCAGCGAAAAAACTATTGGCTCGCATGTTGGTAGAAGGTGGTGACTCCAACATCTACTACAACGATGTAGAGATTGTTGTGAGCCCTTACATCACGGCTTAGTTCTTAAAACGTAAACGCCTATCAGGTGCAAACTGATAACGGGCTGGCGGTATTCAGTTACCGCCACGTTTAAAGCCACTTTAACCTCGATTTAAAAGGAGTTCACCGTGAGTGGAACCGCTAAAAAAACAGGTACATCAACTGCGAAACAGACGGCAGCAGCGAAGGCTAAAGAAGCAGCTGCAAAAGCTGATGAGCAGACAGCGAATGCCAACAGCCCCGAGCAATCTACCACTGGAACTACTGAGCAACCAGTGGAACAAGCTCAGCCCGCTGATCAAGCGCAAGCCGAACAGGAAGCGTTGAAGGCAGATTCTGATATTCAACAAAAGGAACAAGACGATGTTTCGAAACAAGCAAAAGATGATGAGCCACTTCTCAGCACTGATGGTGATCCTATTGGTGTGCTTGGTGCCCTTAAAGTTCGCTCTGTCTCAGATGCTGGCTTTTGGCGCAGTGGCGTTAAATTTCACCGCTTACAAGAAACATTGGTGCTTGTGGTGGATGGAGAACCGCAAGGTCAGCCTGCGGCAGTGGATGTTAAAGACTTCCCACCTGAGTTTGTGGTGTTCATGTCTACTGAAAAGGCAAAGCGCGTCCACGATGAGCCTCGCTTAGTGGTGGAGACTGTCGAACTTAAAGATGTAATCGACATTCAAGACTAGCCATTAACAGACAAGAGCTAAGGAAAACCGATGGCAATCTACGCAACAAAACAAGACTTAATGGATCGCGATGAGCAAATGCTTTGGAATTTTGCCATTGATCGCAATACCAACGAGTTAAATGACACATGGATTAACCAAGCCCTAGAGCAAGCCGATGAAGAGATCGATTCTTTTCTGGCGCGTCGCTTTGAGCTTCCGTTACCGACTGTGCCAGGCATGTTGAATAAGATTGCCATTACCATTGCTTTCTACTGGCTGGCCGACCGTGACCAGCAAGCCACCAACTTGTTGGAAGAACGCTACAAGATGCAGCTGCAAACCCTGCGTGACATTGCTGACGGTAAGCGCGAGCTCGGTTTGCCAACCTTGGATGACAACAACCCAACCGAAGGCAGCGTGGGCAAAGTAGAACTGGTGCAAGAAGGCGAGCGCCTGTTTACCCGCAACAAACTTAGAGGCGTCTTGTAATGGGTATCTCGGTTCAAGTCACCGGAACGGAGGAACTGAGACGCTATGAAGAGCTGCTTCAGCGCTTGGCGGATCCATCTCATAAGTCTGAGTTACTTGAATCCCTCGGCAGTGTTGTTGAGAGCCAGACCCGCAGACGAATTGCTGATGAAAAAGAATCCCCTAGTGGTGTGTCTTGGCCTGATTGGTCAGCGGATTACGCCAAAACACGCCATGGAAATCAGTCCTTGTTACAAGCTGATGGCGGATTGCTCGATTCCATTCAGTACATCGTACAAAAGAACCAAGTACGAATCGGCTCGCCGCTTGCCTATGCCGCCGTACACCAAGATGGATTTTCGGGTGCAGTGCAAGTATCGGCCCACAATCGGCTAATTACTCAAGCCTTTGGCAAAGCACTTAAACACCCTGTGTGGCAATCGGTAAGTAGCTTTAGCCGCCAAATGGACATCCCACAGCGCGAGTTTTTAGGGCTAAGCAGTGAAAACCAAAACGAAATTTATCAAGTCCTTGGTGACTTCTGGCAGGAGCTAATGTCGTGATGGAGACAGTGAAATGAGTAGACCTGATGTATTTAACATCCAAGGTTCCACGGTGTGGGCTACGCAAGAAATTGTTAAGTACTTAAAGCCTGTGCTTGAAGGTTCAGAACGAGATATTGACAAAATTCAAACCGTAGAGCGTCACATTGGCCGTTTTGATAAACCGGAAGATGTAAAGCGCTGGCTAAGTAACCGTGATGGCAGCGTACGTATTACAGCTTTACGTGTCACTGAGTATGAGAACACCGCAGGCAGCTTATTTGGCAAGGTTAATTTTGTGGCCTATGTGTTCACCACTGACCAATACGGCTATGCCAAAGACCAGCGTTGTGAAGTGGTTGCAGGTCAATTAGTACAAGCCATTATGCAGCGTGGTGCACTACCTACGGCACGTAGCAATGTAGAGGCAGTTCGTAGTGATAACTTATACAGCGGCAGTATTGATCAATTAGGTGTCGCTATTTGGGCTGTCACCTGGTCGCAATGGTGGCCGATGGATGAACCACTCGATCCATCCTCATTAGACGATTTTATCACCTTTAGTTTTGAAGGCGATGTGGGTGACGGTAGCCCACCGATTGAAGGTGAAGTCACGCTTCCACAAGATGACTCTTAACCCCGAACACGTATTACAACCGAAAGGAAACCACCATGAAGATCTATGTGAAACCAAATAAAGCGAACGTCAAGGTGCGTAAACCTGACGGTAAGTACCTAGCCGAGCAAGGCGAAGAAGTCACAAAGTCTGCTTTTTGGGTGCGTCGCATTAACGATGGCGACGTTGTTGCTAGTGAGCCAACCCCAACCACAAAACCAAAGAAAGCCGCTGCTGTAGAAGCTGCTGCTAAGAAAGGAGAATAACCATGGCATTGGGTAACATTCCAAACGATATTTATACGCCGTTAGTGTTTATCGATATCGATAACTCAGAAGCACTTTCTGGTACGCCAGCCTTGGTGCAAAAGATTTTGGTGATTGGTCAGCAGTTACCAACGGCGCTATCTACTCCGTTAAAGATCACTCGCATCGGTACGAGTGAAAGTGAAGCTGATGCGCTGTATGGCAAAGGTTCGATGCTTTCTATCATGTTGCAGCGTCTACGCAAAGCCAACAGCTACACCGATGTGTATGCGCTGAACGTGGCGGACTTTGGTGGTACTGCTGCTAAAGGTGAAATTACCGTTACTGCCAGCACAGCTAAGGCTGGGGTGATTGGGTTGCTGATTGCTGGTACGTCGGTTCAAGTGACCGTTAAAGAAGGTGATGCTGCGAGTGCGATCACCACCGCCATTATCAATGCGGTCAATGAAAATACCTCATTACCTGTGACAGCGGCATTGAAAGATGCTGAAACCACCGTAGTTGAATTAACCTGTAAATGGACGGGCCAAACCAGTAACGACATTGATTTACGCCACAGCTATTACGATGGCGAAACGTTACCAACTGGTGTGACGATTGCGTTCACGGAGTTTTCTGGTGGTGCTGGCACTCCTGATATGAGTGAAGTGATCGCCGCTATTCCTGACGAATGGTACAACCATATTGCGATGCCATTTAATGACACCCAAAGCATGAACGCGCTGCGTGATGAATTGGTATCTCGCTATGGCCCACTCAAGATGATTGAAGGTATTGCTTATACCGCGTTCCGTGGCACGTTTGCGGAAACGGGCTCTTATGGCGATGACCGTAATGACTACTTGTTCACCTGTATGGGTACCAATAGCTCACCACATGCACCATGGGAATGGGCCGCATCTTACTGTGGTATCGCTGCATATCAATTGGGTATTGACCCTGCACGCCCACTGCAAACGTTAGTGTTGCCGGGCATTCTACCGCCAGCCAAAGAAAGTGTCTGGGACCAAACCGAGCGCAACTTACTGCTGCATGATGGTATTGCCACTTATACCCGTACCCCCGGTGGTGAATGTGCCATTGAGCGTGAAGTCACTATGTACAACGTCAACACTTATGGCGACCCAGACCCAAGTTACTTGGACATTACCACGCCAGCCACGTTGGGCTACTTGCGTTACTCGCTACGAGTGATGGTGACCAACCGTTACCCACGCCACAAATTAGCCGGTGATGACGTACTACCAAAACTTAACCCTGGTCAGCCAGTGGTGACGCCTAAGCTGATGCGCAATGCCATTTTGGAACTGGCCGATACCGATTGGGTGCCAAATGGTTTGGTGGAAGACTTCGATGGCTTCAAAGAAACGTTAAGCGTTTACCGTGATGACAGCGATGTGAACCGCTTGAACTGTGTGTTTAAACCAGACCTTGTGAATCAGTTGCGTGTATTTGCCGCATTGATGCAATACAAGCTGTAACCTCGATTAATAAAAAGGAGAACGCAAATGCGAATTCTTGGTGAAGTGGTTGTACGTAACAATGGCAACCAACTAAAAACGAAAAAAGGCTCAACACTGAATTCGGGTGGATATACCAATACTTCTCACATTGGCCCTGGTCGTGTTTGGGGTAAATCTCGGGAGTACACCGCACCGACTATTCAGGTAACGATCGCGGCTGCTGAAGATGTGGATGTGATGGACATTAACGCAATGGAAGCGGCCACCCTTACATGGGAAGGTGATAACGGCATCGATTACATGATGACAGGCTGTGCACCGCAAGCCCCATTCCAGCTATCAGACTCTGGTGAAATCACCGGCACATTTGAAGGCGAAAAAGTGGAGCGTGTGTAATGGCGATCATGACGTTTGAATTACCGCATGGCTACAAGGCGGGTGAAACTACCCACCTTGAAGTTGGATTGCGTGAGCTATCCAGTGGCGACTACATCGATGCGCAGCTAGCGGCTGAAAAAGTTGTGATGCAAAACGGTGTGGCTGTCGCCTATACCTCAGATGTGATGTATGGCTTAGAGCTGCTGATGCGCCAAGTTGAATTCATTGGCAGTGTACAAGGCCCACTTTCTATCAAGGAACTACGTAAGCTGCATGCTGATGATTTCAACTTGCTACAACAAAAAGCCAGTGAGTTAGATCAGCTTTTGATTAAGGAGTTAGAAGCTCGGGGGCGATCTTAAGGTACTGGCTGACATGGGCGAGTCTTTACAGCTCGCCATTGCTTCTAAAGTGCCACTCAGTACCACCACTTCAATGCCTCTACGCCGTTTGATTCGGACTTACCACAAAATACGAGAAATGACCCATGGCCAAACGTCTTGAAACTGACATTGTTCTTAACCTAGCGGGTAACTTAGCCAACAAAGCCAAGCAATATGGCAACTCCATGAGTCAGTTTGCGCAGAAAAACCAACGTGCCATGACGTTAGTTAAAACGACTACTGCGGCAGCTGGTCGTGGTATTGATCGTTTAGGCAATCGTTATGTCGGTATGGCAACCGCGTTCGCGACAGGTGCAACCGTTCGCAATGTCGCTGCTTTCGATAGCCAAATGACGCGCATTGGTACTAACGCTAAGTTAAGTGCTGATGAAGTTGATGGGTTAAAGCAATCGGTTCAAGATATCTCAAACAATAAAGACATTCGCGTCGATGCTGGACAATTGGCGTCTGGTGTCGATGTGCTTCTTGGCAAAACCGGTGATCTGAAATTCGTCACAGATAACCTAGAAAATATGGGCTTGTTTATGCAGGCATTCGGTGCAGATGCTCAATCAACAGGCGCATTATTTGCCCAGTTTAGAGAAAAAGGTATTACCGAGTCTGAAGCCGTGATGGATACCATCGACAAACTGTATGGTCAGTTTGCAATTGGTAGTGTCAGTGTCAAAGACCTTGCGGGTATTTCTGAGCAGCTCTTTGCCACTTACCAAGGCAAAGGCCCAGAAGCTATTCAACAAATGGGCGCGCTCGTTCAGTTGTTTGCGAAAGCTAAAGGCAATGCCAATGAATCGTTAACCTCAATTCAAGCTGTGTTCGCGACCTTTTCCGACAAGAAGAAGGTTGAATTTTTAGATCAGCAAGGCATTGAGGTGTTTAAGAAAGGCACCAAAGAGTTGCGAGAGCCTGCTGAGTTGCTACTAGAAATTTTAGACAAAGCAAAAAATGATCCGTTGAAATTGGGCGATGTATTCGACCAAACATCACTACAAGGTCTAGCGTCTCTTTATAGTTCAGACAACAAAGCGCTATTAAAAGAGATGGTTTCTGATACCACTGATGTAGGAGCAACCCAGAAAGCAGCAGCCACCAATGCGGCTACTTTTGATAGTGCGCTCACCTCCCTAAATAACTCTTTTGAAAAGTTCGCTAACATGCGACTCGCTGAGCCGATCCAAGATTTGGCGGATGCCATTAATAGTGTTGATGATGACACCATTCAAAACTGGCTAGATTGGGGCGAAGCTGCTGCGTGGGCATTAGGCGGTTTAGTCGTTGCGAAAAAAGGGTTAGATATTGCCGCATCGGTTAAAGGTGTATTCGGTAAAGGTGGCATACCTGGTTCGGGTGGCGTCGGTGGCAAAGGAGGTTTTGCAGACTTAGGTGCAACCCCTGTTTATGTCGTGAACATGCCAGCGGGTGGTATGAATAATTCTGGCACATTGGGCGGTGGGAGTAATAAAGGAACCAAAGGAAGCAAAGTGAAGTCTGCCGCAGGTAAAGCGCTTGCAGCTACGATTCTATATCCTATTGTCGAGTCAACAATGGATGCCTTAATTGGTGATACTGCATTTGGCAAATGGGCACAAAACACCACGTTAGGCTCTCTATTTTCAAGTGACGATAAAGAATCAAAGTCAGTCACTCAAGCCGTCAAAAACTACCAAACCAATGATGGCACAACGCCAGCCACCTTACCTTGGATGATGGCCCCACAACCGCTAGGTATTGGCGGCAATATCAAAGTCGATATTGGTGTCAGTGATGATCGCATTACTAAGAAAGTCACAGGTAGCTTCCCTGGCTTAACCGTTAACCCAGATTCAGGCATCAATTAACCCACCATAAAGGAGCTTTAAATGGCATTTGAAGAACGTTTAACGGCCTCTTTTCGTGGGGTTGAATTCTTACTTGAAGGTGCGGATGGTGAAAGTGGCCGCCGCGCCATTCCTCATGCTTACCCTAAAAAGGAAAGCGGCTGGGCGGAAGACAACGGCAAGGTGCTGCAATCAGAAAAAATCAATGGTCGCGTTCTTGGCGATGATTACGTCACCCAATTGCAAAATATTCTCGATGCGCTAAATCAGCTGGGACCAGGCGAATTCATTCACCCTTGGTTTGGCGTGCGACAAGTTCAAATTGGTAAGGTGAGCCATAAGCTACTTATCAATAAAGACCGAACCGCGAGCATTAGCTTTGAAGTGTTTGAGGTGGGTGAAAACCTTTTTCCTTCGGCTCAATCAGACACAGCCAGCGACCTACAAGATAAAGCCGAACAATCTCAAGATGCTGCTAACTCTGCCTTTGAGGGTTATTTTGATGTCGATAATGTGGAAGGCATTGGCGGCATGGTGGATCAGTTTTTAGATGATTTAGACGAGTTCACTCGAAACTTACCTTCACTACCAAGCGAGCTGCGTGAATGGACAAACCGCTTGATTCGCACAAAAGACTCGATTGGTAACTTGTTGGCTTACCCTGGCGACTTGGCGGTTGAAACAATGGGCTTATTAGAAGATGTGAAGTCTGTTGTTACTGACCCTATTCGCGCCCTTGATGTTTATACCCAAGTGCAAAACCGTTGGGATGGTATGCGCGCAGAATTGGCGGTAACAGGCGGTTTGAGTAGTGGTATTTCAAGCTCTGATGGTGTCGCCAGCTCTGTGCCATTTACGGCTAACTCAGAAAAGAAAGCGGCGATTACCCAAAACAGTGAAGTGTATAAACAGCTGATTTTAAACTCTGCGGCCATTTCTAAAGCGGCAGCGTTGGGGGCTTCAGATTTTAACCAGGATACTGAAGCGGATGACAATGTGATTGCCTCGTTAACAGGCGCTGAACGTACGGCCATTTTGACTGGCCCTCAATTGAAAGCCATGGGAAATGGTGTGGCAAGTGAACTGGCGGTGTTTTCAGAGCAAGCTGTCGAACGTGGTGATTCATCACTCTGGCGTTCTTTGCGTGCGTTGCGCCAGTCTGTGTTGTCTGACACTCGTGCTCGCGCAGAGCAGCTGCCCCAACTTTCTGTGTATACCCCGAATCAAACCATGCCTGTGTCTTACGTGGCTTGGAGCCAGACGGGAGATACAGAAAACCGCCAGTCGATTATTCGCCGCAATGGTCTTTCTCATCCTGCGTTTATTAAGCCTTCTCAATCGGTTGAGATTATCGGGGAGAATGGCAATGGATAAAATCACGCTGAAAGTAGATGGCAAGGTTTATGAAGGTTGGACTAAGGTTCAAGTCACTCGCGCACTCGATAATATGGCGGGTACATTTGAACTGTCTTTGACTTGGAAATGGATGGACAACCAATACCAAGCCGTGAGTGCACCTATTCAGCAAGGTGAAGCTTGCATGGTTGAAATTGGTGGTGAGCGTGTGATCACTGGTTACATTGATGACTGGATACCTAGCTATGACGATGAACAAGTGCAAATCTCGGTCAGTGGCCGCGATAAAACCGCAGACCTTGTTGACTGCTCTGTGGTGCATTCTAGCGGCCAGTTTAACAACCAGACGTTAACGCAAATTGCTAAAACGGTGTGCAAGCCATTTGGTATTGATGTGATCGTGAATACGGATGTGGGCGCAGCATTCCAACGTGTGCAACTCGAACAAGGTGAAACCGCCCATGAGCTGCTTGCACGTTTGGCAAAACAGCGTGGTGTTCTACTGACTTCTGATACGTTTGGTAACTTGGTGATCACTTGTACTAGCAAAGAAAAATCAGGCACCGCTTTGATTCTCGGTCAGAACATTCTTGCCGCACGTGGGCGTTTTTCTTGGCGTGATCGCTTTAGTCAGTTCACGGTGAAATCCACTGGCCCGAGTTTTGGTGAAAAGTGGGATGGTGCTGGATTGTCCTCTGTTGGAGGCATAAAAGCAGAAGTGACTGATAGTGAAATTACTCGTTATCGTCCGATGATTATTATCAATGAAGAAATTGCGACCGCCGATGGTGCAAGCAAGCGTGGTCAATGGGAACGCCAGCGCAGCATTGCACGCTCGAACAGTGCAGAGTACACGGTCACAGGCTGGCGTATTCCTGACACGGGTAAGTTGTGGAACTTTAACCAATTGATTTCAGTTCAAGATCCTATCTTCGGCATTGATAAAGAGCTGCTCATTAAAACGGTGATGTTTAGCGAAGATGACTCTGGTCGCTTGGCTGTGATTAGCGTCGTTCCACCGGATGCAATGGAGATACCAGCACAAATCGAGAAGAAAACAAAGGTGGCTGCAAAATGGTAACAGAGCGCTATATTCAAAAACTGCTTGCCCCGATTCGTCGCAAGATCATGGGCAGTATTGGCCGTGCGTTGGTGACAGGTGTTATCGAGGATTTACAACGTCAAAACATCCAGGTGCAAATACATGCGGATGAGTCTGCCGATAACATTGAGCGTTTTCAAAATTATGGCATGAGTTCAAACCCACCAAAGAATTCAGAAGCGGTCTTGGTTGCGCTGGGCGGTGACTTAGCCAACTTGGTTGCAGTGGCTGTGGAAGATAAAAATTGTCGCCCAACAGGTGAAAGTGGCGATGTTTTTTTATACCATCAAGACGGTCACAACATCCGCCTCACCAAAGACGGCAAGCTAATCATCACAGCAACTGAGGTGATTTATAACGCTGCCGATTCTTTCACTATCATCTCACCAGAAACATTAATTCAAGGCCCCTTGCATGTGACGGGTGGTATCTCGACAGACTTAGGCATATTTGCCTCTGGCGGTATTACGTCAGCCAGTGTGGTTAGCGGTAGCGACTTAACGGCTGGCGGTTTTTCATATCTTGGTCACTATCACAAAGCAGGAAGCACGAACACGACACCGCCTATTGGCTAAAGGTTTTTATGATGAACATCGCACAAGGTATGGTTCAGTTATCCAACGTTATCATTGAAGGTGATGTGGACAGCACGATATCAAACCTTGTGCTGATTTCTTTGTTTACCGATGCTCGTGCTAATTCCTCTGACATTATTCCGGATGGCACAACAGACTTACGTGGTTGGCCGGGTGATACTTTTTCAGATAAACCTTGGGGTTCTAAGCTCTGGCTACTCTACCGTGAAAAACTGACCACTGATGTGCGTAACCGTGCGGTGAAATATGCCGAAGATGCACTGGCGTGGATGCTGGTCGATGATGGCAATGGCTGCATGGCTCGCAAAGTCTCTGTGACGGGTTCTATTCCTCGCTTTCAAACCCTTGCGTTAACCATTGTGATTTCAAAGCCTGACGGCAAGGAAATAACCTTAACTGTGTCTCGTGCTTGGTCTGCTACTCAGGAGTTTATCTATGCCGTTTAACGTTCCTACTCTTCGCCAACTGATTGAGACTGGCAAGCTTGATATTGAGGCATCACTTGATCAGGTGTTGCCTAAGTTTGGTATTGAGCTTGCACTGAATAGTGCCGTCAGTGGTTCGTTGCGTGATGTGTACGATTACCAGTCTTGGATTGTTCGCCAAATTATTCCTACTTCTGAATCTGAAGACCAAACCATTATTGATACCGCACGAACTGAAGGCGTGATCCAGAAGCTTGCCACGGCAGCAACTGGGCCTGTCACGTTAATTGGTGATGTGCCTGTGCCACTGGATACGCAATTAATCCACAGCGATGGCCGCTTATATACAGTGGTGCTTTCTAATGCGCCTATTGATGGTGAAGTGCTGGTAACAGTTGAGGCCAACGAGCCAGGCGCAGACGGTAATATAGATGACGGTGAAGCCTTAACTTTAGTTTCTACTGTGCCAGGCATTCAACCAAACGGCACAACGGGCGAAATTTCTGGCGGTGCAGATTTAGAGCCTGTAAACGAGGTGCTTGAGCGTTTGTTATTCCGTAAGCGCAACCCTCCAATGGGCGGCGCTGTGCATGACTATGTTGGCTGGTGCCGTGAAGTGGCTGGCGTGACTCGCGCTTGGGCGTATGACCGCTACCAAGGAGGCTCAACTGTTGGTTATGCGTTTGTGTTTGATGGCCGTGAAGACATCATTCCGAATAGCTCTGACATTGCCACTATGGATGCTTATATTTATCGACATTCTGACCCTGCAACGGGTGCAGATGTTGGGCGTCCTGCGGGCGTAGAACCTATCAATATCAATCTTCAATTGTTAACAACTGACTTGGGGATTGGCTTAACACCTGACTCTTCCGAGCTTCGTAAATCGGTTCAGACCAGTTTGGATTCTTACTTCAAAACGCTATCACCTGGTCAAACCCTGCTACTTAGCGCCGTTCGTACGGCTATAGGTGGTACTGAAGGTGTGACGGATTATACGCTTGATCTCAATGCTGATGTGCCAGCTGCCGCAAACCAGTTACATGATTTAGGGTGATCACATGGGCCATAGCGTAGCCGAGTGGACAAGCTCGCTTGTTCTGCAAATGCCTCGTGGTTTGATTTGGAACTACGAGCCAAACAGCACGCTATATAAGTATGTTGCAGGCTATGCACCACGCCTTGAAGCAGCAGAAACGAATGCTGACTTACTGCTTGATGAAATGCGCCCTGAAACGTGCTTTCAAACACTACCCGAATGGGAAACCTATTTAGGCTTACCCGAGTGTAATGTGAGTAACCAAGGCTTTGAATCACGCCGTGCGGCTGTTGTTGAGAAGTACCACCGTAAAGGCGGTTTACAGGCATGGAACATTGAAAAGCTCGCCGCAGATTTGGGCTTTGATATCGAGGTACAAGAAATCTTCCCTCACCACTGCTTACGTGGTTGTACATATCCACTTTATGAAGAGCGTTATCGTCACGTTCTTCGCATTAATGTTTATGGCATCACCCAAGCGTATGCCACCTGTTTAGATAACTGTTTAACCCCGTTGGTATTACAAACCGCTGCGATTCTTGAGTGTACGTTAAACACCATCAAGCTAGGCGGAAAATACTATGAATACGTTTATTACTATGATGAGGAGAGCGTTTAATGCATCCGTTAAATAACAGCTCACAAGTCACGGAAGCGCCAGCCACCAAACCTCGAATTGGTACGCCTGGTTACTTCTCTGAATCCAACGACAGCGGCGCACCAAGTTACCCAGGTGCAGACTGGTTTAACGCCAATATTAAAGAGTTCATGAATGCGCTCAGTGCGTCTGGTGTTGAGTTTGATCCTGATAGGTTTGATCATTTGGCGCTTGCGATTGCGCAGGTGGTAAAGCTGCAATGTTAGATGTGCTAACAGGCTTCCGCTTTCACGAATCTATCCACGGCTTCGACCGCACACAAATAGCCCTAAAAGCTGACGGCACCGAAGTGCTACGCGCAGACTTTCCAAAACTTTGGGTAATCGCAGAATCAACAGCCGTAGACCAAGCCCTAATTGATGCCAATCCAACCCCTTACGCAGCAAACTATGGAACAGGTGACGGTGCAACGACATTTACTATGCCAAACTACGGCTTAATGCCTTGGGAAGCAGCAGCGGGTATGTATGGTGCGGCAGGAACCACGGTTGAAGACCAGATTCAGAATATAACTGGCTCTGCAAGTATAGCTAGTGGTGGATCTAACTTTGGGTTTGTTGCATCGACATCTGGAATCATTTTTGGGGTTGATCAAACAACAGCACCATCACTTACTGAATCTAGTTCTGGTAATACTAGATATAGATCATTTTCAATTGACGCTTCTCGTATCGCCCGAACGGGTGACTACACCCGCCCAAACACTAACTTTTCTGATGTCTGGATTATTCACGGAGAACATGCAGCATGAAACTAGCACAATATCATTTTGAAACCGGTGAATATCTACGCACGGTTGATGCTGTAAAAAACATCAAATCGAAAGAGTTCATGATCCCACCGTATCACACACCAGACTTTCCTGTTGCCGAGCTTGAAGAAAATGAATACCACGCATTTTTAGACAACAATGGCAACGTACCTCGTGATTACAATGACGGTACTTGGCAAGCAAAAGAACGTTTCGTCAAAGTCACAGCATACAACAAGCAAACAAAGCAGCCGAAAGAGTTTGAAGATAAAACCCTATTTGATGACGAATACACCTTACTTGAACCAAAGCCATTTCAAAAATGGGAAGGTGAACAATGGGTGCAAGATGATGAAGCCGTTGCAGAGTATAACGCCAGTAACGGCAAAGTGATTCGTGACACTGCAATCAGCTCAGACTTGAACGCGTTAAGTGCTCAATGGGATGTTGTATCTGATGCAGCAGACATTCGGCGTGTGATCAACGATGCAGAAACCATTAACGCCCAAGAAACTGACACTACTCAATTCCGACTTGCGGATAATACTTGGCGCGATACTTCACTAGCAGAATTGCGTGAAGTCTTGCGTGTATTCATTGCTCGCAAGCGTGATATTTGGGATCAGTTCGCGCAATGGGATGCAACCGACAAACTCGAACCGTTTAGTCCTGAGTATTAGAAATGAAAGCAGCTCTAATTTTATGTGCAGCACTCACTCTTTCGGCTTGTTCTAGTGTGACTATTACTGATGGTGAGCAAGATGCCATTATTGGCTCAGATAGGACTCAAGATGGGTGCCACGTAAAAGTAAGTGATGACTTCAAAGGAAATGTGACATATCACTCAAAACGCTGTGACGTAACAATTTCAAAACCGATTTAATCCATCTTCAAATCAACTTTAAATACAGCTATAAAAATAAACAAACCCTAGTATTATGAACAATTCGCAGCGTGTTCACTTTACTAGGGTTTGCGTGTTCATATTTCGCGACGCGCTACAATGAGCTATGTAGTTGATGATAAGTTATAAGCAATCATAATTAAGGTATTTATATGAATCGCGCCGAAAATGAAGTTCTTGAATTAAAATGGAATGATACGAATATCCCACATAAATTATCGATACAAAAAAATGGGTTAGGGACTAAAATATTACTCACGATTGTTAAGGATATAGAGCCGCAATATTTATCTCTTGATCTTCACACAGATTATCAAACAATTAAAGATAACTGGTTAGGTGAGGCAACCGCAGTATCACCAGCCTATGATGATGGTATATTATTCAGCCAAACACGAGTTTTATTCAATGTTGAGAAGGGGTGTGTTCTATGGGGCGTTACCCATATTCAAATGTCGGATGGAAAAAAAATGTCTGCGGACACGTTATCTTTTATACCATCAGTCAATTCAGCAACTAATAAATTGATGTACAGTTAACCACTGGCTGATGCTTAAGTGACGGCAAAATATCAATCTCTTTTAAGACTGGGTTACTCGCTCATATTAAAAACGCCTCTCTATAAAAAGAGAGGCGTTTTTTTAAAATTTGAGTACTCAATTCAATATTGAGAGGTAACCGTAATTGAGGGAACTAGTTGATCTCAATCCATGTAAGCGCGGTTATAGCGATGAAAGAAACCGTAGTTCCAAACATTAATCCAAAGTGCATCATGTTACTTAGAGCTTTCTTTGTATTTTTGTTGACAATAAGTTTTGGAAGTTCATTTTTTAATGTAATAGCGTTCATTCTTGATCCCTAAATGTGACTTAAGTCACATTAAAGCACGTAAATTGAGCTAGATCAACTGAATATTCGCTCGAGATATACTTAATCATTAATTAATGTAACAACTCATTATCATTTGATGATTTTAACGAGTTTCACTACTGTTACCACCATTGTTATTTTGAAATACGGTCAAAAATCATATTGCCTAAATACTCCGCACTTTCGAGACTAAAGTGGTAAGGAGCATTTATGCCATAATGGCATACTTAAAAAGAATTCATGCGAGTCTACTAGTTATCTAATTCTATTTTCTTATTATTACGATAAAGCCGCATGATGGTAAATAAATTGACAGTCAGCAAAGTCGCTTCTAGCAATGAGCCACCAATCGATCCGACGATGATATTATTGGCAAGCCAGCACATCGCACCAACAATAAAGGCAATACGCATTTGTATGCCTTTGAGAAGAAACACAGCAATTGTGCCTAATATCGATCCTAGGATAGGTAATAAGTCTAGTGGCCCATTCGCAATCCATAGGCCTAAGGCAACGCTGACAATAATAAATATTGTCGCTGCAATTTTGGATGAGGTCCGTATTGCCGTGGCGGTACGCAAGAATGAAAGTAACGTACTGATGGCTGAAATATCAGAGCCGAGTAGGTAGAAATGCAATACGTTATTGAGCTGGAAAACCAGCATCACCAGCTTAAGTTTGCGATCGTCTTTTTGATAAAAGGTAGAAATTCCCAGAGCAAAGCTAAGAAAACCAAGCCATTGAGCGAAAGGTAAATCAAATAGATACTGCATTAATGATCCTTAAAGGGGATTCTAAGAGAGCGGTTATTTCTAATCTGTGATAAAAATCGATTATGTTCAGTGTGAATGAAGTGGTATACAGAATATCAATATTTGTTATACCAATTATAATACCATGTGGGTTTTAGACTTACACTCTAATTATTTATTTATGATCACAGTTTCAATAAACAAAAATGCCGACCAAGAAGGCCGGCAAAACTGAATAAACTAGGGGGTTTATTTTTTCTTAGTTAAAAGTATTAAGCTAGGATTTCACGTACAAATGCTTTGATTTCATCATTTTGACAGTTATCGAAGAAACACTGTTGGAAACGCTCGCCAGCCACGGCCGTTTTGACTAATTCAGAGTCGATAGCGCGTAGTGAATCTAAGTAGTTGTCTTTGTTAATTGCTGCTTTCACTTGGCTAAGAATGCCAGCATTTTGCACTTGTGGTGCTTTACGCTCTACTGGGTAACCTTCACCGCGTGGGTCGCTGAATGCTTTTTCAAAGATATAACGAGCATTTAATTCTGCCGCCCAACCAAAGCCTTTAGCAAACGCAAGCGCTAGCGCATTACCGTTGTTGATTTGGTTGAATAAAAAAGCATCGGATGGATCAAGACAGTAACCACATGCCACACCCGGGTGTAGGTTTAGTGACATCATCGCGCCTTGACCTGTTCCGCAACCAGCAACCACAAAATCCACTGCTTGAGAGTTAAGCAGTAGGCTCGCTTGAATACCAAGATGGATATAAGTTAGGTGATGATCATTTTCATCGCTCATGCCAACATTAGCAACAGTATGACCGAGAGGTTCAACCACGCTAGTCAGTTCATTCAAAATGGTTGCATTTTTACCCGCTTGGCTGTTTTCCATCATTAGTGCGATTTTCATTTTTGTTTCTCCAGTAAGGAATTTTTGAGATAAATTATCACCGCTTATCTAGTTGAAATGTAAGCAGTGATAGTTTGATTTAATTTATTGGTTGATAAAGTCTTTACGCATTGGGGTAAAGGTATCGAGTAGCACGCCAGCTTTTAAGCATGTGCAGCCGTGCATAATATTGGGTTCTTTATACAGCGCATCACCGGCTTTAACTACCTTAGTTTGATCGCCAATGGTGAACTCAAACTCGCCAGAAAGTACGTAAGTAACTTGCTCGTGTGGGTGATTATGTAATGCGCCAATTGCCCCATCTTCAAAGTACACTTCAACCGACATGACATTGTCACTATAAGCCATAATTTTACGCGAAACCCCGTTGCCGAGATCTTCTAATTTAACGTCTTTATTATAAACAAACATGGTATTTCCTTTGCCAAAGCGATATTGATGTGACTAATATTAGCGACATCAACAACCGCTTTGCACATTGTATAACAGTGAAAATTAACGAGCTAACCAACCGCCATCAACCGCAATAGTGTAGCCGTTAATGTAGCTTGCCGCATCCGATGCTAAGAAAACACAAGGGCCGGCAACATCGGCAGGTGTTCCCCAACGATCGGCAGGGATACGATCTAAAATGGCTTTACTGCGTTCTTCATCAGCAAGCAGTGCTGCGGTGTTATTGGTTGCCATGTAACCAGGTGCGATAGCATTGACGTTAATACCATGTTTTGCCCATTCATTCGCCATGGCGCGAGTGATACCCATCACCGCACTTTTTGATGCTGTGTAAGAAGGTACGCGAATACCACCTTGGAAAGACAGCATTGACGCGATATTGATAATTTTACCGCCAGTGTCTTGCTTGATGTATTGATTTGCGACCGCTTGAGACATAAAGAAAACGGTTTTTGAGTTGATGTTCATCACGTCATCCCAGTTTTGCTCTGAAAACTCAATCGCATCTTCACGGCGAATAATGCCGGCGTTGTTAACTAGAATATCGATTTTACCAAATTCAGCTACGGCAGCTTCGATAATGGCAGGAATATCATCTTGGGTGAGCAGGTTCGCGCGGACATCTAAGAATTTATATCCCGCATCATTCATTTTTTCAATAGTATCTGTTGGTGCACTGTAGTTAACGCCAACAACATTACAACCCGCTTGGGCTAACCCTAGTGCCATGCCTTGCCCAAGACCAGTATCGCAACCAGTCACGATAGCTACTTTGCCTTGTAGATCAAAAGAGTTCAAAATCATAACGTATCCTTAAATGCGGCTTTTTAGCCATTCAATTAATGTGTCTTGAGGTCAAGGCCTCGAGTAAGTGAAATAACAATATCAATTATGAAACGTCATTTCAATAAAAATTAAAGAGCTGTTTTGAAAAAGTGACCTGAATCGTATTTTTCATCTTGCAGCTGTTTGCGTTTCATTTTTTTTGAACTGAGCATTTCAATAAAAATGATAAAGAAGATAGAATGATTGCAATTGTAATAATAATGAATAAAGGTTACTCAAATGGAAAAAGCAAAACAACCGGATGCCGTCTCATCGGTAATGAAAGTCTTTGGTATTCTTCAAGCACTGGGTGAGCAAAAAAATATTGGTATTACCGAGTTGTCTCAACGCTTAATGATGTCGAAAAGTACCACTTACCGCTTTTTACAAACCATGAAAATGTTGGGCTATGTTGACCAAGAAGGTGAAGCGGATAAGTATTCTCTCACGCTTAAACTGTTTGAAGTTGGCGCTAAATCACTAGAATACGTTGATTTGATCTCGCTAGCAGATAAAGAAATGAGTTACATATCGGAGCAAACCAATGAAGCACTTCATTTGGGCGCTTTGGATGTTGATCAGATTATCTATACCCACAAAATTGACTCTGGTTACAACTTACGTATGCAATCACGTATTGGTCGCCGTAATCCTTTGTACAGTACAGCGATAGGCAAAGTGTTACTGGCAGAGCGAGAAGAATCGTTTGTACGTGACGCTTTAAAAGAGGTGACTTTTATTAAGCATACTCAAAAAACTCATGACAATGTAGACCAGTTACTTGCAGAATTAAAGCGAGTGAAAGTGCAAGGTTATGCAGAAGATAACGAAGAACAAGAACCTGGATTACGCTGTATTGGCGCACCTGTGTATGACCGCTTTGGCCATGTGATTGCCGGTTTATCGATTTCATTCCCGACCATACGTTTTGATGAAAGCCGTATGTCTTATTATGTTGGTTTGTTGCAAAATGCTTGTAAGAATATCTCCGAACAATTGGGATACCATGATTATCCAATGTCGGAAGGCAAATAAGGCATATTGATTTTTGCTTTATAACGTTGCATTGAAGCAGTGTAGCGTTTTTTGTTTATAATTTGAAAAAGCGGTTTAGCGGTTTCTTGGTCGTGAAAGCCGCTTTTTTTGTGCGCTTTATTAATTTGTATGATTTAATGGTGATATGCCCAAAGTAATTGAAGTTGCAGTGAGGCGGCAAGTAAACGAAACCCCATGAGCTTAGCTTGCCTAAGTGATTGGGGTGAGTTAGCGCAGCCAACAAAGCTGCAGCTTCAAGTAAGACTGGTATAAATGAAATTTTAGTCTAAGTATTCAAAAAGGCGATGCGCATGAGTCAGTCACTGTTACCGAATATTCATAACTTTATGGCCAATATCGATCCATTCGATAAATTGCCTGCATCGGTTGTTCAAGAAGTGGTGAGTAAAGTTAAGATCACTTATCTCGCCAAGGGTGAAGAGATCCACTTTAATTCGGATACACAAGAGCGTTTTTTGTATGTGATCCGAACTGGGGCGGTTGAACAACGAATGCAAGACGGTTCATTACGTGCACGCTTAGGTGAAGAAGACCAATTTGGTTTTACCTTTTTAGACGTATTAGCCGAAAGTGAAAATGGATACCGAGCGGTGGCGTTAACCGACTCTTTGTTATACATGATCCCACATTCAGTATTAAAACACTTTTTCGATGAACACCCAGAGTATGCCGAGTTTTTTGATCCTCGTGCTCAATCTCGACTCAATTCTGCGCTATACCATGCGATGCCTAATGGTAAAGGGCCGTATTATCGTAAAGTATCAACGATCGCCAGTGAAAATATCGCCATCGTTGATAAAACCGTCAGCATTAAAGCGGTAGCTAAATTGATGCAAGATGAAATGCGATCGTCTTGTGCTGTGATCAAAGATGGTGACGATATTGTGGGCGTAATTACCGACCGCGACATGACGACTCGCGTTGTCGCGCAAGGTATTGATACCCAGAACCCAATTACCGAAGTGATGACCACCAATCCGCAATTGATCGATGGTGATGCAACCGTATTAGAAGCCATTGCGATGATGATGCAGTTCAATATCCGTTGTTTACCAGTCGTCTACGGACAAACGGTGATCGGCTTAATTACTACCACGCATTTGGTGCATAATCATCAAACTCAAGCCTTGTTTTTAATCGAAAAAATTAAATATTCCAACTCGATTCAATCTCTGCAACATTTAAAAGACGAACGCTATGCCATTTTTCATTCTTTGATTGAAAGCCATGTGAACTCCAACATCGTCACCTCGGTGATGTCGATGATTATGGATGCATTCAACCGTCGGATTATTCAATTAGCAGAAGGTAAATTAGGCGCCGCGCCTTGTGATTATTCTTGGATGGTGGCGGGAACGCATGCGCGTAACGAAGTGCATTTATTGTCGGTACAAGACAGTGGGTTGATTATTGATGATGCTGCCAGCAGCGCCGATATGGCTTATTTCACCCATTTAGCCATGATAGTGTGCAATGGTATGAATACGTGTGGCTATCCTTTAGGTGATGGTCGTTATATAGCAGCAACGCCAAAATGGTGTCAGACGGTTTCGGGGTGGAAAGCACATTATCAAAACTGGGTAAACCGTCCAGATGATTATAAAGAGATAAATAATAATGTATTTTTAGAAGTTCGTTCATTGCATGGTAATAGTGATTTGGTGGGGGAGTTACAACAACATTTACACCAGTGCACTGCTGACAATAGCGGCTTTATTCCTTCATTGGTTAAGGATGCCACCGCCACCCAACCGCCACTAGGCATTTTTAATAATCTGGTGTTAGAGAAAAGCGGAGATAATAGCCGAACATTAGATATTAAAAAACATGCTTTAAATCTGATTGTCGATTTAGCCCGTATTTACAATCTGTCGGCACACGGAGATTTCACTGGCACCGAAGAGCGATTTAAATACGCTTTTGAACACGGATTGATGGAAGAAAGCACGTATAAAAACGCGATTGGTGCTTATCTTTTTATCACTCAAGTTCGGTTTAATCATCAATGTGAAGCATTAAAATTAGACTTGATCCCCGACAACCATATCGAACCTGACAGCTTTAGCAGCTTTGAGCGCAAGCACTTAAAAGACGCATTCAAGATCATCCATGAACTACAAGAGACGGCGACTTTACGATTTGGCGCGATTAAGCATTAAAAAATGGGATTTTAGATAAACTATTGAAAAAACAAAAAGGACGCATTGAGCGTCCTTTTAGAGGGGGCATATCAAAGAAATGGTTATTTAGAATAAATCTGAATCTACATTGTCGAAGTAGGCTTTATTTCCCATGCTCGAATTATCCCCAACAGATAGCATTAATTGTGATGGAGTGTTTGTAAGGTTTAAACCATTCGTCTCATTAATCGTAACTTTATTGCCATTAATTGTAACTGAACCGGAAGATCCATCCCAATCAAATTGGATGGTTGTCCATATATCGAACGGTAGTTCAAGTAATTTTTGGTCTATATCTGTAAATGCTGTTTTACCATTGTCTCCGCCTCTTAATGTTACACTTTTAGACGTTGTTGAGAGCATGACTTGAATAAAACTATTGTTATCATTATCACCATTACCTAGATTAACATAAATACCTTTTGTGCTTCCTTGATCTGATGGAATATAAACATCAACAGTAAGTGAACCAACTGCTACTGGATTCCCATCTACAAATTGACGTGTAGCTTTTGGTTTAGATCCATCTTTATCCTCTAAATAAAGTGAGTTAGATGGGCTATTTGAATACATAGAGCTAACTTGAGCTACAGATGAATAAACAGTATCATCTTCAGCGATAGTATCACTTTCAACCCATAAGTCATTTGCTGCACTTATATTTGTTCCATCAACATAGCTATCAAAATCATCGGTAGCACCAATTCCCTCTTTTTCATTAGCAATTGCTACAGCATCTTTAACTTCTTGATTTATCGCTTCATCGGTGCCTGTAAGATTACCAGAAATTGTACTGATAATATTTAACTTATCATCTTTAACGGTATAGCTTGCATCGTTTACATCTATCGGATTATCTAAATCAGATTCATAATAATTAAACTGCAACGTGCCAGCTTCTGGTTCATCAACATATTTAGTTGTGTATAACGTGTAATTACCAAAATCTGCATCATCGTTATAATAGTATTGAGCACCATCATCAGCAAAAACGTAAACATTCGGCAAATCAGCAGGGTTGGCTGTTGCGCCAGCGCTGTATGTTGATTTTGCATTACTAAGATCCCACCGTCTGAAAATTTCGATTTGAATTCTTGGTATTTAGGGGTGCCTATCGATTTAAATAATGATAAAAAATCTGACAGTATTTATGAAACTGAGTTGAATAATGGTTATGAGTTGGAAGATTATTTTTATACCCATCCAATTGATGGTGGTTTGGTATTTAGAGTTCCGGTTGATGCACCCAAAACGTCGAACGGAACCAGCTACACCCGTACGGAATTACGTGGCATGTTACGCCAAGGCAATAAGAACATTTCGACCAAAGGTGTAAATAAGAACAATTGGGTATTTTCGTCAGCGCCAACTTCCGAACAAACAAAAGCGGGTGGGGTTGATGGGGTATTAGAAGCCACTCTTGCCGTAAATTATGTCACAAGAACAGGCTCTAACTCCCAAGTTGGACGCGTAATTATTGGACAAATCCATGCTAACGACGATGAACCAGTCAGGATTTATTATCGTAAGTTGCCTGGTAACAATAAAGGGTCGATTTATTTTGCTCACGAACCACGAACAGGAAGTGAACAATGGTACGAACTGATCGGCAGTAAAAGTAGTAGTGCAAGTGATCCATCCGATGGTATCGCGTTGAATGAAAAATTCAGTTATAAAATTGATGTAAAAGGTAATAGTTTAACCGTATCAATTGCACGGCCAGGTAAAAGCACATTAAGTCGTAAGATTGATATGAGTAACAGTGGTTTTGATGAAAGCGGCCAATACATGTACTTTAAAGCCGGTGTTTATAATCAAAACAATACTGGTAATAGCAGTGATTATGTTCAAGCTACTTTCTATTCGTTAAAAGCATCCCATACGGGTTACGCTTATTAAGTGTGAGCATTGCTCGAAGATGTGAAGATGGAGTAACGACTCAAGCAGTGGTGACTCCATTTTTTTGTCTGTGATTTGAGTAAGTGTTAGCACAAATGGAAACCTAGTTAAAAACACATGATCAAAAAACGCCCTATCTTCTAATCGTGAAAATAGGGCGTTTTCAATGTGGATTAACTTATGAAAATTAAATATTAGAAGCTATAAGTTATACCTACACGGCTACGTAATTGACGTTGATCTGTTTTAGATGACACGCCAACATTACCGAATTGAACATATGGGCGCCAGTTACTGTCATTTTTGTAACCAATTTTCAGGTCATAATCATAACCTTTGTTGCTATCATCCCATAGTTTCCAATCATCCCCTTCATGGGCAATTTCATAGTTGGCTTCGAAACCAAGTTGGATCATGTTATTCCACGTGTAGTCTAAGTTATACGTAATTTTACTTTTTTGATAGGTATCGCCATTGTTTTTAGATTCAGTATAATCACGGAACTCATGGCGGTAACGTAATTTAGTGACAATGCCGTTATCAAACTTGTAACCAACACGAACTTGTGGTTTATAAGTGACGCTTTCATCACCAAAAGTAATTGGCATACCAGGTTCTACATACCAATGCTCATCAATGTTATATTTATAAGAGTATAAGAATTCAGAATCCCCACGCTCCATATCGTTGTAGCCGTAGTTGCCTTCTTTACCAGAAAACTTCATTTCAACACTGTAGTTGTGTTGACCAGTTTCGGTTTTAGTGCTGCCACCAATTTTAATACGGTCAGCATTTTGGTTATTACCGAATTTGTATTCGTGACGGTAATCTAAAGAAGCGGCGGTTGCGGTAACTGCAGTCGAAGCAAGCAAAACTGCGGAAGTGATGAGCACTACTTTTTTCAATTTTAACATTGTCGATATCCTATCGTTGTTTTTATGTTTTTACTAAAACGAGTCTCGCCGTCAAGCTGCTCGTTTCAGTTTACTCACTCATTTCTTAAGTGTTATTAGAATTAAGTAATACAAATATAATACCCGTACACAGAAAATATTTATGTGAAAAGGATCGCTTTATTGAATGATGTATAGGCAGTATCAATGCATTTGTTTTTGTGATTTAATCTTAAGTCTATGATTAGAAATGATTTATATTTTTATTTTGAGGTTTTTTTGAAATTTGCATATTTTTACTTTTGTTACAACTGTCACAAAGGCATTGGGGTTTGTGATCTTGATCTGCGAATTTTTTTGAAATCAATCATTGTGATACTGGATAATTGTATTATTTAATGTGTTAGGGTATAGTTTTTCGCCTCAAAGCATATTGATGTTAGATAGAGGGGTTGACCAAGCCATAAAAGAGGTTGGTTAGATAAGGGTTCTTGACTGGATTCGAGCATTTTCGAACTATCTCTATGTTTTTGTATTGATTTATCGAATGACACGCACTTTAATACGAGGTTACTAACGGTTAGATATCGACGAGCTTATACTTTTGTATCTATACCTACATAGCTAGGTAAGCGGGTGTAAAAGATAAGCTGTTTAACATTAGAGACATTTCGTATGACCCAGTAGCAGTTTGTTACTGGGTTTTTTCTTTAATAGTCATACAAAATGTGATTTTAAAGCTCTTGAAGATATGTTGGCCAAATGTTGTGATGCATGCTTAAATGAATGCCTTTCCTCTTATTATACGTAAAAATTGATTTTTATCATGATTTGGTGTCAATTCGACCATTTGCGTGAGATTTATTGAGCCAGATCACTTGTCCTACAAATAAGATGGCTAGAATGTCGATAAACGTCACGCAATGGCAATATTGTAGTACAAATGGCGTGAAAATTTTGTATAGTGCAACTGTATTTAAAACTTAATAATAAAAAGGTGACAAGAATGGATCTTAATACAGTCATTGTCGGAATCTATTTCCTCTTTCTAATCGCGATTGGATGGATGTTCCGCACATTTACAAGCAGCACCAGTGATTACTTCCGTGGGGGCGGTAATATGCTCTGGTGGATGGTTGGCGCAACCGCCTTTATGACACAATTTAGTGCGTGGACATTTACTGGTGCCGCAGGTAAAGCATACAACGATGGTTCTGCCGTTGCGATTATCTTTATTGCTAACGCCTTCGGTTATTTGATGAACTACTTATACTTCGCTCCGAAATTCCGCCAATTGCGCGTAATTACGGTTATCGAAGCTATTCGTATGCGTTTTGGCCGTGTTAATGAGCAAGTATTTACTTGGTCGAGCATGCCTAACAGCGTAATTTCTGCAGGTATCTGGTTAAACGGTCTTGCAATCATTGCTTCTGGTATCTTCGGTTTCGATATGAACACCACCATTATCCTAACGGGTTTAGTGGTATTGGTTATGTCGGTAACAGGTGGTTCTTGGGCGGTTATCGCATCTGATTTCATGCAAATGGTTATCATCATGGCGGTAACGGTTACTGCGGCAGTCGTTGCTGTTTACCAAGGTGGCGGTGTTTCTGAAATCATTTCAAACTTCCCGACTGAACGAATCGTTGATGGCACTACTACTACTGGTACATTCATCGCTGGCTTCAACCTAAATTACTTAAGCATCTTTAGTATTTGGGCTGTGTTCATCTTTATTAAACAATTTAGTATTACTAACAACATGTTGAACTCTTACCGCTACCTAGCAGCGAAAGATTCAAACAATGCTCGTAAAGCGGCGCTTCTTGCTTGTGTACTAATGACTATTGGTCCAATCATTTGGTTCATGCCAAGCTGGTTCATTGCTGGTCAAGGTGTTGATCTTGCAGCGCAATACCCAGAGGCAGGTAGTAAAGCGGCTGATTTCGCTTACCTTTACTTTGTTCAAGAATACATGCCAGTAGGTATGGTGGGTCTGTTAATTGCTGCGATGTTTGCTGCAACCATGTCTTCTATGGATTCAGGTCTTAACCGTAACTCAGGTATCTTTGTTAAGAACTTCTACCAAGCAATCTTACGTAAAGATGCATCAGAAAAAGAATTAGTACTGGTTTCTAAAATCACGTCTACCTTCTTCGGTATTGCTATCATCATGGTTGCCTTGTTCATTAACTCACTGAAAGGTCTGAGCTTATTTGACACCATGATGTACGTTGGTGCCTTGATTGGCTTCCCAATGACGATTCCTGCATTCCTTGGCTTCTTTATTCGTAAGACTCCGGATTGGGCTGGTTGGGGTACGTTAGTGGTTGGTGGTATCGTGTCTTACTACGTAGGCTTTGTTATCACTGCGGATCACGTACAAAACTGGTTCAACTTAGACATTGCTTTCACTGGTCGTGAATGGTCAGACTTGAAAGTTGCACTTGGTCTGATTGCACACATGGTATTAACGGGTGGCTTCTTCATGCTATCTACCTTGTTCTACAAACCTCTTGCAGAGCACCGTGAAAAAGATGTTGATTTATTCTTCAGCAACTTGGCAACGCCGCTTGTATCTGAAGGTACAGAGCAACAGAACCTTGATAACAAACAACGTCGCATGCTTGGTACGCTAATCAGTGTTGCTGGTGTAGGTGTAATGACAATGTTTGTTCTACCTAACCCATTCTGGGGACGTATGATCTTCGTTCTTTGTGGTGTGATTGTTCTTGCGGTAGGTCTCCTACTTGTGAAAGCGGTAGATACCAAAGTAGAAGATGCACAAATTGAAGCTGAAAATAAATAACGCTTAATGATTTGATGCACACAAACAAAAAGTAACACCGTAAATAAAGAAACGAGCTTAGCGAACTAGAAATAGTCAGCGGCTCGTTTTTCTTATTTCGTCAAGTTAGGGTTATTGTTTTGATGCCCAAGGATTCAAATAATAAGAATGGATAACATGAGTAATCTAACTTGTGATAAGTTGATCTACTCTATACGTTTTTCTCGATGAAGATGGTTTGATATAAAAGGGTTGAACATGCTGCAATATATGAAGTCTGTGTTAAAAAAAATCAGTTCGACCAAGCATCATTTTCATCCGATCAACCAACTAGAACAACAACGTCGTGATTTAGTTATTCCTGAAGGTTGCCCGCATGAATTACGTCGTTTGCTGTTAACGCCATTGCCTAAAATGAATAAGCCTTTGCAAGAGCTCGATTTTTTAGTATTGGATTTTGAAACCACAGGGATCGATTTCGACAAAGACAGTCTATTGAGTGTGGGCAGTGTGAGTATTATAGGCGGTCGTATCGATATGGAAACGGCGGCGCATTGCTATGTAGACGATAACCAGAAGATAAAGGCTGCCAGTGCGGTGGTCAATCATATTACCCCTCAAATGCTACTTGAAGGTGAACAACTGGACGAAGCAATGAATCGTCTGTTTGTTAAAATGACCGGAAAAGTGGTAATTGCGCATGGCGCAGTGATTGAACGCAGTTTTATTCAAACCTACCTATTAAAACGTTACCAGTTAAATGCTTTCCCGATCATTTGGTTAGATACCTTAAAAATTGAAAAACATTTGGTGTATCACGATCAATCGGAACGGGTAGAATTGCAACTCAATGATGTACGTAAGCGCTACAATTTACCGCCATATTCAGCGCATAATGCGTTAGTCGATGCACTGTCAACTGCAGAATTATACCTTGCTCAAAAAGTGAAAATCTTTAGCGGTAAACACAATAAAGCGCAAGTTGGACAGTTGTATTGTCGCGCCACTTGCCGCCTTTAATGTTTCTTGTTTTTGATCTTTCTTATTTGATGAAGAGCGGCCTTGAAAAAACCGCGGCTATGGTTTTTTATGTACGCGAGTGACTAAAAAGATTCCGCTACACACTAATATAAGAGCGATAAGGTTCTTCCATTCTAATACTGTTTCATGCAGAAATATGGCCGACAACAAACTGCCAAAAATTGGGATCAAGAAATTAAAAATGGTGATCATACCGACCGAATGGTATTTTAATAAGATACTCCAAATTGCGAAAGAGGCAGAAGACAGTAACGCCATGTAAATCATCAGTAACATAGTTTCAGCATGGAACTCACCACTGTGACCGGCTTTGTTGCGTAATTCAAATTTAGAGGTGACAACACTAGAATGGTATTATTTCAATCAATTCGGTAAGTTTTAGGCATACCTAGCCCTGTCAGTTTATTTAAAGCTTTGATCATTGCGTAAGCTTCCCCAACTTGGGCATTATAATTTCTTAAGCTGAGTGTTCCGCCCAATAGCTTTTTCACTCGATGCATTGCCGTTTCTGAAATTGACCTTTTATGATACCCAAACCGTGTTTTCCACTGCTTATTAGAACCATAAAACTGTTGAAACCCGACGGATAAATTTCGTGGATGTCCCTTTTCCCAAAAGACTGCACCAAGTCTTGGGGGCACAAGTGGGGTGGCTTTTTTGATACGAATGGCTTCATAGCATTGTGGAGTATCGTAAGCACCATCGCCTGATACTTTTAAGATCTTTCGACGTGTTTGCTTTAGTAAATTAGGTAGAACGTCTCCGTCACTGACATTCGAGAAAGTGCGTTCTGCCGCAATAATTTCATGATTAACGACATCAACACCTATATGTAACTTACGCCAGATCCGGCGCTTCCCATCAGTTCCATGTTTCCTGACTTTCCATTCACCCTCGCCGTAAACCTTGAGGCCAGTAGAATCAATGGCTAAGTGTTGTATCGTGCCACGAGCTTTCGTTTTGAATGAGACTTCAACCTCTTTAGCCCTACGACTAATACAAGAATAATGAGGGCAAGTGAGCGGGACATTAGCAAGTTGAAATACAGAATCAATAAATCCCTGCAATGCCCTTAAGGGCATTGAAAATATACGTTTTACCATAAGCGCTGTTGTTATTGCTAAATCACTGAAAATACGAGGTCTACCACGCAGCCCTTGTTTAGCTTCTTTCCATTCTTGGATAGCTTCTTCATCAATCCAGAAAGTCAGTGAACCACGTTTAATCAGTGATTGATTATATAACTTCCAGTTTTTGGTCTTATAACGAGGTTTTGGCATGAATATCGATGGTTTAGTGGGGAGTAAACGATCTGATCGTCAGTTTCACATTTAGTTCCATCGAATTACGCAACAAAGCCTTAGAAATCAGCGACTATGACTTTCCGACGCAAGTGCAGCGCGACCAACTCAAAGCGATATTAACGCAACAAGTGGCGCGGTATCCTCAGCCTTTAATGGTGAGTCTATATCTATCAGGTCAATTTCCGCCTAAAAAGGTGGCGGAATGGACTCAAGAGCTAAGTGACATTGGATTAACGGTTTATGTACAAGATGGAGCCGGTACCGAGGCCCTATCTCAGGACATAATGGCGTCTTATTATGAATTATTTACCTGTAATATAGGTGAAATAAGAGAGATATTTAAACAAGATCAAGCGTCGACGGAATTTAAGGCCAGCAAACTCAGTCTAATTGAGTATCAAAAAATTCGAAAAGAGCAAAGCTGCAGGCAATCGTTACTTTTTTCTTTGCGTTATATGCCCATTGAAAATAATCCGTTCTCCTTAGTGCAATAATGTGTTGTTACTTTAAAGAAAATGGTTACTTATGGGCTAATTCAACCGTGCGTCAATTAAAAGGCTGATAATCATGCTGGTAGTGGAGCTTTAAATTGATCCATTCAGCTAATGAGATATCTTGATCTTTTAAGGCCAAACTCAGTTGACGGTTATTATTATTGGCGACTTGGCAATAGCTATTGTCTCTTTCCATACCAGAGTTGATTGCGGTTTGGCAGGCTTGATTAAATTGGTATTGATATTGGTTTAAAGACGCAATGTATTGACGTTGTTGAGCCGTATTTTTGACAAAATAGATAGACCCAACAATAAAGGCGCAGCAAAGCAGCACAAAAGCCACGCGCTCTTTTCTAGATAAGGTAATAAATGAAGCGGATTTATGCTTATTATGGTGAATAAAAGTAGCCATGAGATCATCCTTAATCGCGGGCAAAAAATGTACTACTTAGTAGTATCACCTAATTATTGATTAAATTGTGATTAAGGTCTGAGTTTTTAGGTTTCCTAGCTTAGGAGGCTGGCTTATTTATGGCCAGAATGGTGATAATTTATCCGCCACACCAGTAAGGCAGCCTTAACTTAACCCGACAATCTCGCCATTTTTATCAATATCTAGGTTCATAAAAGCCGGTTTTTCTGGCAGACCCGGCATGGTCATAACATTGCCGCATAAAGCGTAGATAAAGCCTGCTCCGGCGCACAGTTTTAGCTCACGAATTGGCACGTCGAAATCTTGTGGCGCACCTTTTGATCCGCCATCGGTGGTGATCGATAACGGCGTTTTTGCCATACACACTGCAAGTTTATCAAAGCCTTGCTGAGTAAATTGCAGCATTTGTTGTTGCGCTTTGGCAGATAATGTCACTGAGCTCGCGCCATAACCTTTTAATGCCACTGCTTGCAGTTTGTGTTCGATTGAGTCATTCAATGAATAAAGTGGTTGGAAGTGTGGCGGTGTTTGGCATTGAACGACGACTTTTTGGGCCAGTTCAAGTGCGCCTTTGCCGCCTTTCACGAACCCTTCACTCAATGCAATGCTGACATTATTAGGCAGCGCTTCAACCAGTTGAATTAATTGATCGATTTCTTCTTGGGTATCTTGTGGGAAACGGTTAATCGCCACCACCGCAGGGACGCCGTATTTATTGACGTTATCGATATGCCACTTTAGGTTTTCAAATCCGGCCACTAACGCCTCGGAATTAGGCGCTAATATAGACTCTGGGATCGCTTGTCCTGGACGTAAATCGTATAACCCTGAATTGGCTTTAAGAGCGCGTAGGGTGGCAACGATCACCGCGCAATCTGGCGCTTTATTGGAAGCTTGAGCTTTAATATTACAGGCTTTTTCAAACCCCATATCAGAGCCAAAGCCGCCTTCAGTCACAGTGTAATCAGCCAGTTTGGTGGCAATATTATCGGCAATGATAGAAGAGTTACCATGAGCGATATTGGCAAAAGGACCAGCATGGATAAGAGTGGGAACCCCTTCAAGCGTTTGCATTAAGGTTGGCTCTATCGCATTTTTCATGGTGACCGTCATTGCGCCTGCCACTTGTAAATCTTCAGTGGTGATTGGGTTGTTCTCAATATCGTAAGCCACCACAATGCGACCAATACGTTGGCGTAAATCGGCTAGGCTATCGGCTAAAGACAAAATCGCCATTAATTCCGATGCGGCTGAAATATCAAAACCATCTTCTCGCTCAAAGCCGTTAATGGTTTTATCGGCTTCATTTTTACCGACAGTGATCATGCGTAGCGCGCGATCGTTATGATCGATCACTCGTTTCCAAACCACTTTACTTGCATCAATGCGCAGCGCTTTCATCTCGGTGCGCTGTTCAAAGTGCTCATAGCCCAAACGTTGCTCGTGATAAATACGCGCATCAATCGCCGCAGAGGCTAAGTTATGCGCGGCAGTCACCGCGTGGATATCGCCAGTTAAATGCAGGTTTAGTTCTTCCATTGGTGCGACTTGCGAGTAACCACCACCGGCCGCGCCCCCTTTGACTCCAAACACTGGGCCCATTGATGGTTGGCGAATACACGCCATGACCGAATGTTTATTGTTTTTGCTGGCTAAATGATGAGTGGCGGAGGAATTTTTGGCTAAAGACAGCGCCAAACCTTGTGCCAGCGCTACCGCCGTTACAGTTTTCCCTTCACCTAATGGCGTTGGCGTGATAGCGGTCACCACCACCAATTTTCCGGTTGGTTGGGAATGAATACGTTTTAAGCTATTAAGTGAGACCTTGGCTTTGTACGCCCCTTGGCTTTGGTATTCGTCCGTGTGTAAGCCAAGTTGAGTCGCAATGGTGTCAATTGGCGTTAATGGTGTGATACGGCAAATTTCAATGTCAGACAGCATAAAGGCTCATCAAAGGTAGTTGAAGTGGCGAGGGAAACGTTTGCGTGGCGATAATAGCGTGTAATTGTCGCTTGTAAAGCAAAAATGGTAGTGGATAATTTTGTCGCGGAAATTTTAGCCTCAATTGCTGCTTTATCCAACTTTTTCCTGTATTTCACAGTGTAATTTGAGATCTCGAAATTATGCCGTTAACAACGAAATCTTCAGATATTTACATTTCTATACCCAAAGTAATTGAAGTTGCAGTGAGGCGGCAAGTAAACGAAGCATCATGAGCTTAGCTTGCCTAAGTGATTGGGGTGAGTTAGCGCAGCCAACAAAGCTGCAGCTTCAAGTAAGACGGTTATATACCGTTGATTTGGTTCACAAGAGGGTTAGGCTGCATGAACCTTTTATGACATTTGGACTTTTAGCTTGCTTTGCTGTTAGATATTTATAACATACGCATATCCATATATAAGAGGCGGTGCTTATGTTACCTCATCAATTTTTTAAACTGCTTGCAGATGAAACCCGAGTGCGTTGTGTGTTAATTATCGCCCGTGAACAGCAAGTATGTGTCGCGGAACTGACCCAAGCTTTGGATCAAAGTCAGCCCAAAATTTCACGACATTTAGCTTTATTAAGGGCCAGTGGTGTGGTGGTGGATATTAGGCAAGGGCAATGGGTTTTTTATCGCTTAGCCGATGACTTACCGGGTTGGATGAGAAAGCAATTACAAGGTTTGCGCGACTCGAAATGTTTAGCCGCGCAATACCAGAAAGATGTGCAGAGATTAGCACAAATGAAAGAACGTCCAACGTGCTGTGTTTAACAGTCGCCAACAACTATGCGATTTCACGTTAGACGCAGATCAACAATGATGAACATTTTAAGGATAAAGAGATGACGATAAAAGTAGGAATTAATGGATTTGGGCGCATTGGTCGTTTAGCACTTCGCGCCGCATTTGATTGGTCTGAGATTGAATTTGTGCAAATCAATGATGTGGCTGGCGATACCGCGACTTTGGCGCATTTATTAGAGTTCGATTCAATTCAAGGTCGTTGGCACCATGCGGTCACCTGCGCAGACAATCACATGCTCATTAACGGTCAGTCGATAAAAGTCAGCCAACAAAAAGCGATTGCCGATGTGGATTGGTCACAATGTGATGTGGTGATTGAAGCGACTGGGGTACACCGTAAAAGCGCATTATTAAATCAATATTTAGCGCAAGGCGTTAAGCGCGTGGTGGTGTCGGCACCAGTTAAAGAAGCGGGTGTGGCCAATATCGTGATGGGAGTGAATGACAATATATTCGAGCCTGAAAAACATCGTATTGTGACCGCGGCGTCTTGTACCACCAACTGCATTGCGCCAGTGGTGAAAGTGATCCATGAAAAACTCGGGATTGAGCAATCGAGCTTTACCACCATTCACAACCTGACTAATACTCAAACCATTTTAGATGCGCCACATAAAGATCTACGCCGTGCCCGCGCCTGTGGTATGAGCCTGATTCCGACGACAACCGGATCTGCCACCGCAATTGTCGAAATTTTTCCGGATCTAAAAGGCAAAATCAACGGCCATGCGGTACGAGTACCTTTGGCTAATGCATCCTTGACCGATATCATTTTTGATGTGAAACGTGATACCACGGCAGAAGAAGTGAACGACTTATTACAGGAGGCGTCAGAGAGAGAATTAAAAGGCATTTTAGGCTTTGAAGCCCGCCCATTAGTCTCGATTGATTATAAAGGCGATCCGCGTTCCACCATCGTCGATGCGCTTTCTACTATGGTGGTCGGTAAGCGAATGGTGAAAATCTATGCTTGGTATGACAATGAAATGGGCTATGCCACCCGTACCGCCGAGTTAGTTCGTCTCGTTGGCCAAAAATAACAAGGAAAAATCATGATCCATCCTACTTGGGAATTAAAACTTGATACTGGCGCCTTGATATTAACGCCGTGTCCTGGGACTAAAATTGTGTCTTTGATTGAAAGTTTACAACAGCTAAAAGCGCAAGGCGTGAGCGCAGTTGTGACTGCTTTGAGTATCGAAGAAATGCAGCAAAAAGGTGTTGATGATCTGTCAAAACAAGTCGAAGCATTAGGCATGAAATGGTATCACGCGCCGATTGAAGATGATCAAGCGCCAGACGCGAGTTTTATGCAGCAATGGAGCTCGTTAAGTCAAGCGTTGCATCAGCATATTGATAAAGGTGAAAAAGTGGCAATGCATTGCATGGGCGGCTCGGGTCGTACCGGATTATTAGCGGCGCATTTTTTGCTGGAGAAAGACTGGCCTTTAGATTTGATCATCGAGCAAGTGCAAGCCCTGCGTCCGGGGGCATTTACTAAGCCCGATCAGATCGAATATATTCGCGCTTTTGCGGGATAAATCGCTTTATATAAAAGACATTAACCAAAGTGATAAAAGTAGGCCGTCGACCCCTTCTTTTATTCACTTTGAGTTTAGATAAAGGTTGAGTGATAAAAATGATAGCCGCTTTATCTCGCTTAGATAGCACCTTACGACAGTACATGTTGGTGACGTTTAATTATTGGAACTTTACCATTACCGATGGTGCATTACGCATGTTGGTGGTGTTGTATTTTCATGACTTAGGTTATTCAACCTTAGCCATTGCTTCCTTGTTTTTGTTTTATGAATTTTTTGGGGTTGTCACCAACTTAGTTGGAGGATGGCTAGGCGCAAGGTTGGGGCTCAGCCGAACCATGAATGTGGGTTTGGCGTTGCAAATACTCGTGCTACTGTTACTTGCAGTGCCAAGCAGTTGGTTAACCGTTGCATGGGTGATGCTGGCACAAGCGATTTCTGGTATTGCCAAAGATCTGAATAAAATGAGTGCCAAAAGTTCGATTAAAACCTTAGTGCCGAATAATGAACAAGGCGCGTTGTATCATTGGATTGCAGTGTTAACCGGTTCTAAAAACGCACTAAAAGGTTTTGGTTTCTTCATCGGTGGATTGCTGTTGACGTTGATTGGGTTTCAATATGCGGTTTTAACGATGGCAGCGGTATTGCTGTTGGTGTTCATGAGTAGTTTACTGTTTTTAAAATCCGATATGGGTAAAGCAAGCACCAAACCAAAATTTTCGGAGATGTTTTCTAAATCTTCGAGTGTCAATATATTATCGGCGGCGCGCTTATTTTTGTTTGGCGCACGCGATGTGTGGTTTGTGGTCGCATTGCCTATTTATTTAGGCAGTGTATTTGGTTGGGATCATACTTATGTTGGTGGTTTTTTAGCCTTATGGGTGATTGGTTACGGCATAGTACAAACTCAAGCGCCCAAGTTAACTGGAAGAGGGGGAACGGGTAGAGAAAAAGGGGTTACCCCAGATGGAAAAATGGCGTTAATGTGGGCGGTGCTATTAACCGTAGTGACAGGTGTGATCGCATTGGCTATCCAAGTCAATTGGTATGCCGAGTATACCATCGTGATCGGTTTGCTGATATTTGGTGCTATCTTTGCGGTTAACTCATCATTGCATTCGTATTTGATTGTCAGTTATGCCAAGCAAGATGGGGTGTCGTTAGATGTTGGCTTTTATTATATGGCCAATGCGATGGGGCGCTTAATCGGGACGGTTTTATCTGGTTGGGTGTTCCAAGTCGCTGGTTTCGCAGCCTGTTTATGGGTGTCGTTTGGATTTTTAGCCTTAACCTGTGTGATTTCGCTTTGGTTGCCCAAACATACCGCAACCACGGTCTAAGCAAAACGATCACATTAAAGACTCGGCATAGACATTGGCCTAGGCGATTATCAATAAAAAGCTCGCGTATTTGAGATAAATCAATGCGCGAGCTTTTTATTTATTTGGAGTTAAATGTAATACCAATTCCATTTAATATTGGTGTATACCCGTCTTACTTGAAGCTGCAGCTTTGTTGGCTGCGCTAACTCACCCCAATCACTTAGGCAAGCTAAGCTCATGGGGCTTCGTTTACTTGCCGCCTCACTGCAACTTCAATTATTTTGGGTATAGAAGCTTAATTTAATGAACCTACTTCACCAACCATTCAATTTTTTCATTGGCACGGATCGGCACAACGACATCATCGCCAAATGGCATAGTGGCAGGGACATCCCAAGCTGATTTTTCTAGTGTGATGGTGTCGCTATTACGTGGCAAGTTATAAAAATCAGGACCATTATGACTGGCAAAGGCTTCTAAGTTTTCAAGCTTATCTGCGAGATCAAACACTTCGGCGTAAAGCTCAATCGATGCGTGAGCGGTATACGAACCGGCGCAACCACAAGCCGTCTCTTTTTTACCTTGAGCATGCGGCGCAGAATCGGTGCCAATGAAGAATTTTTTGTTGCCGCTGGTGGCTGCTTCAATTAACGCTTGTTGATGTGAGCCACGTTTTAAAATTGGCAGGCAATAAAAATGAGGACGAATTCCGCCCACTAACATGTGATTGCGGTTGAACAATAAATGGTGGGCAGTAATGGTCGCGGCCACATTGTCACCGGCGTTTTTAACAAACTCAACGGCGTTGCTAGTGGTGATGTGCTCTAACACGATTTTTAAATGCGGGAAATCATTGACGATTGGCGCAAGCACGGTATTCAAAAACTGCTCTTCGCGGTCAAAAATATCGACATCGTGAGTGGTGACTTCGCCATGAATTAATAACAACATGCCAATTTCAGCCATTGCCTCTAATACCGGATAGATTTTTTGTGCCGACGTCACGCCAGAATCAGAATTAGTGGTCGCGCCAGCCGGGTAGAGTTTACACGCCACAACCTTGCCAGAAGCGTGCGCGGTGCGGACATCTTCAGCGGTGGTGTTATCGGTTAAATACAGCGCCATTAAAGGTTCGAAAGCGGCGGTTTTGTTGTGCGCCATAATGCGTTTACGATAATCAAGCGCCATCGCCAGATCGGTCACCGGTGGAACGGTATTTGGCATGATCAACGCTCGGCCATTGTAACGGCTGATATCTTTTACCGTGTTGGCAAGCGCATCACCATCGCGTAAATGTACATGCCAATCGTCAGGACGGGTAATGGTTAGGGTTGTCATGGATTTCTACCTTTTATTGATTCATGCGGGAAAGAAAACGCAAACGCTTGCATTTGGTGTGGGATAATAGAGCAATTGTCGCTATTTTTCATCAAATTTTACTGGAACTCTGATAACATTGTTTCAAAGCAAGAAAGCGTCATAACCAAAATTGTGGAGTAACAATGAGCCAGTCGGAAGTGGAAAAAAAACTCGCCAAACTTGAAGCCACCCTTGGCCTTGATGAACATATCCCCGCCACACTCTCTCAAATTAATGTTTATCCGGTGAAATCAATTACCGGTATCGGCGTGTCATCATCGTGGGTGGAAAAACAAGGACTAAGCTTTGACCGACGTTTTATGGTGGCCGATACGAATGGCCGGATGATCACTGCGCGGGAAAATAACCAGATGGTGCGAGTGAAATCTGCCTTGCAAGCCAATGGTTTAGTGTTGACTTACCCAGAGTCTGCGCCGCTGCATCTTCATTTTTCTGAATGCTCAATGGAGGAGGTGACTTGCCAAGTATGGGGTGATGAATTCATTGCGTATTCAACCTCACAACAAGCCAATGATTGGTTTAGCTTTATTATTGGTAAAAAAGTCCAACTTCTATTTACGGGCGAACAATCCAATCGCCAGCGTGAAAAAATTCAAACCAACGTCAGTTTTGCCGATGGTTATCCATTGCTACTGATTAGCCAAGCCTCACTTGATGAACTGAATCAACGTTGTTCAATTTCAGAGCAACCAACGCAACATACGATGGCGCAATTTCGCCCTAATATTGTGGTAGCCGATACCGAAGCGTTTGCCGAAGATAGTTGGAAACGTTTTCGTATAGGCGAAGTTGAATTTGAAGTGGTGAAACCTTGCATGCGTTGTGTATTGACTACAGTGAATCCTAAAACTGCGATGCGCAGTGAAAAAAATGAACCAGTGAAAACGATGGCAACATTTCGCGCAGATGAAAGTGGTGGCATCTTCTTTGGTCAAAATGTGATCGCCAAAAATGAAGGCATGATCCGCGCGGGAGATGTGGTGGAAATTATCGAAACCAAAGAGAAAGAATGTTATGCCGATACCAGCGCCGATGTGGTGGAAGTGGCAGCAGTAAAAAAGGTCACTATTAGCATTGATGGCAATCTGTTTGAAGGTGATAACCAATCGACGTTATTAGAGCAAGCGGAAAAGGCGGGTTTAGCGATCGCCAATAGTTGCCGTTCAGGTTTTTGTGGGTGTTGTAAAATGACATTAGAATCAGGCAGTGTCGATCAACCGGATATGCCCGCGTTATTTCCTGGCGAAATTGATGAAGGTAAAGTGTTAGCTTGTTGTTGTGTGCCAAAATCGGATGTTGAGTTAGTCAGCTAAACTCAATCTAGTGTGATGATATAAGAAGCCATAACATTACGTGAATGTTAACGTTGTGTGTGGGGCATCCGTATAGTGTCAGTAAAGCAAGCTGTTTAAGGAATGGGTTAGCTTTTTTTGTAAAATTAAGTTACATTCCGTCTGAATTTATCGCAGTCAGTCGATAAGCTGTTTTATCGTCTATACCGTGGCGGAACAAAACACATCTTTGTGTTGTTAGCCGGACCTTTATCCTTATTGAATTATTTAGTGTTATGTCTAAACAACGATTATCTCAATTGCGTCAACATCCTTCGTTTCCGCTCGCGATGAAAATAGCGGCGGGTCTTGTGGTCCTTTTCATTTTGTACGCCATTATTTCCGGCTCCGGCGACGGGCGTAAATCCGTCCCTATGGATATGGATAAAATTCTTGCTAAAGAAAAGCTGGCGGTGGCGAAAACTCAACCGATCATGCCTTTAAAAGATGCGCCCTTGTATGCGTATGAAATTCAACCGGGCGATAACTTAAGCAGTATTTTTGTTCGTTTAGGTGTGCCGTATGGTGACATGCTGAGTGTGATGGATACCGACCAAAACCACCTGACTTTAGATACCTTAAAGCCGGGCAATATTTTAAAAATTTGGATGGATGAGAAACAACAACATCTAACTAAATTAGAAGTGGAATTCACCATTGCGGACCGAGTGGTATTTACTCGCCATAATGATGAAAGCTATACCTTTAAAGACATCACATTAGATGGTGTTTGGAAATCGTACCCGCTAATAGGGAAAGTTCATGGTAGCTTTTCAACATCGGCTTATAAAATTGGTGTGTCAGGGGCAGAAATTGCCAATATTACCCAATTATTAAAAGATAAATTAAATTTTGGTCGTGATTTACGCGCAGGTGATCGCTTCGAAGTATTACAAAATCGTCAGTTTATTGATGGTGTTGCTAGTGGTAATCGTGAAATAGAAGCGATTCGAATTTATAATCGTGGCGTGGTGATCAGTGCTTATTTACACAAAGATGGCCAATACTATGACCAGCATGGCGATAGCTTACAACGTGCATTTTTACGCTGGCCGTTAAAACAGCATTATCGTATTAGTTCACCATTTAACCCGCATCGTTTACACCCTGTGACGCATCGCTTAGCGCCGCATAACGGAACGGATATTGCTTGTCCAAGTGGTACCAACGTTTATGCTACCGGCGATGGTATCGTGACCATGATCCGAAATCACCCATACGCAGGTAAATACATCGCGATCCAGCATGGAAGTACTTATCGGACTCGTTACTTGCACCTAAGTAAATTCTTGGTACATAAAGGGCAAGTTGTTCATCGCGGACAATTAATTGGTAAATCGGGTGCAACAGGGCGAGTAACCGGCCCTCATCTGCATTATGAATTCATTATCCGTAATCGTCCGGTAAGTTTCTTAACGGCGAATATTCCGATGGCTACGTCTATCTCGAAAGAAGATAAAGCCGAGTTTGAACAACATGTCAGCAAGATCGATAAAGAGTTTAAACAAGCGGAAGAAACGGCTGCGAATGCTCCAGAAGCAGAAAATGCAAAACCGGGTGAGCAACAAAGCTAAATCCCTCAATAACTGAATAAGGCAAGTAATTTACGTTACTTGCCTTTTTTCTCCTTTATTTTCGGGATAAACCCTATCTTGAAATAGAATACTTAAAACAAAGCATAAGCTTAGAGACCGTCATGAATCCTCCTCCACAAAATATAACCGCGCCAAAATACGCATGGCAGACACCACAAATATTCTTGTTGTTAGTGTCGATAGTGGTGCCAATCGCTTTTGCCAGTTGGCAGGCATTATTGAATAACTTTGTGATCGAAAAAGCCGGATTTACTGGGGCGGATATTGGTTTACTGCAAAGCGTGCGCGAGATACCAGGCTTTTTAGCCTTCACTGTGGTGTTTGTATTGCTGTTTATTCGTGAACAAAAATTTATGATTGTCGCCTTGGCGATGCTGTCGATTGGCGTTTCTATCACCGGTTTCTTTCCATCGGTATTGGGCTTGCTTATGACCACCTTATTGATGTCGACCGGATTTCATTATTTTGAAACCTTAAAACAGTCGCTGTCTTTACAATGGTTATCGAAAGAAGAAGCACCGGAGTTTCTTGGTAAATTGATCGCGGTGGGTGCGTTGGCATCGCTCATTACCTATGGTGTGTTATGGGGGATGTTAGAGATCCTGAAATGGGACTATTGGCATGTCTATCTGGTTATGGGCAGCGCGGCACTCATTGTCACCGTCTTTATGGCATTGGCATTTCCACAGTTTGAATCCACTACCATCCAAAATAAAAACTTAGTACTACGTAAACGTTACTGGCTTTATTACGCGCTGACCTTTATGAGTGGCGCACGTCGTCAGATCTTCACCGTATTCGCCGGATTCTTAATGGTAGAAAAATTTCATTATACCGCAGCCGATATTACACTGTTATTTTTGATTAATTTTGCCTTTAACTTTATGTTTGCCAAAAAAATTGGCCGCTTTATCGGCGTCATTGGTGAACGTAAAGCGATGATATTTGAATATTGCGGCTTGATCTTAGTGTTTGTCGGTTACGCCTTAGTGCATAACGAGCATTTAGCCGCAGGTTTATATGTGATTGATCATCTGTTCTTTGCTTTGGCTTTGGCGATTAAAACGTATTTCCAAAAAATTGCCGATCCAAAAGATATGGCCTCGACTGCTGGGGTTTCATTTACCATCAATCACATTGCCGCAGTTATTATTCCCGTTACTTTTGGTATGTTATGGCTACACTCACCAGCAGCGGTATTTTATATCGGTGCACTCATGGCGGCGGTATCGTTATTGCTGGCTTTCAATGTACCGTCTAAGCCAAGTATGGATAACGAAGTATGTTGGTTTCATTGGGGTAAAAACTAAAGCAAATTCCATTTAATATTTTATCAATTTGAATACGCCGAAAAGACGCTGATCCGTCCTAGTCGCTTGAGAAAATTGTCAATCTTGTTCGATTATTAAATCGATGTAATTTGTATAAAATCGAAACATTAAAGATGAGATCAAAAAGGCCGAACAGAGTGGATATTCTGTTCGGCCTTTTGCGATCTTATGTTGAGTCTTAGCTAGATAAGAGGTTATTTATTAGACCAATCAGGCTGAAAAGTATTGCTTTTAGGGCGGATCACCACGCTGCCGGCTAACTTGTCATGCAGGCCTTGTTTCTTGCTATCTACCGCCACCCAAAAGAAGCCAAGAAAGAATAAAAAAGTAGAAACAAAATAACCAAGGTAGCGAATCACCGACTGAGTGGTGGTGAGCGGTAAACCTGTTTTAGCATCAACTACTTTGGCCTTGATCATCATCTTACCTGGAGTGGCAGAGCGATAGCGCCAAAATAATACCGTAATAATTAATAGTGGTAAGTAACTCCACAAGGTACCGCTAGGCAGAACGCTTGACCAAGAAGTGCTGATAGAGTGAAAACTGCCCATGTCATTTTGCATTGAATAACGTTCGACATTATTAAACATATTTCCAATCGGCAGTAAAAGTAACAGGCACGAATATAAAATGGTATCGACAAGGCTAGCGCCAACGCGAGCCCAGAAACCAACGTATTCGTATTCTGTTGGTGTGCCTACTACGTTATTAAAATTAACCATATTGCTTCCTACGTGAGAATGTAATTTGCTTATAAAGCGGTGATCAATGCTGAAATTATCCCGATCAGGCCACCGAAGATCCCTCCCCAAACCACCAGCCAACCTAAGTGTTGCTTAATCATCGTCTGCACCATCTCTTTCACCATCTTAGGTGTTAATTCATCTAATCGTTGATCGATGATCGACTCAATCTTAGTGCTAATGTCATTTAACGTAGATTGACTGTGGAGCTGATCTTGCACCGCTTGTTGCACTTGTTCGCTATGGCTAATTTCTACCATAGACTGCTGCATTTTATCAATAAAAGGCTGCTTTAATGGTTGCAGTGCTTCGGCGCCGCCCATCATAGCCAGCATACCGCCAAACGATGAATTTAAAATTACTTCGGTTAAAGAATCAAATGAAGGGGCTAAATCGATTTTTTCAATCACAGGTTGAAGATCTAAACCTTTACCTTGAGACATGCCATTGCTAATAAAGTTCTCAATATTTTGGCCGGTGAAAAATTCATCCATCATTAAATGCTTTATGGCCGATTTGAATTGTTCAAACCGTGCGGGGATCACGCCAGAGCCATATAAACCAGGCACTTTTTCAAACAGCATGTGGATAGCGAGCCAGTTTGTGATCGCGCCAGAAAAAGCAAATAGACCAGCATAAAGCACTAAGGTCTGCTGAGTGAAGTAACCAATAGCCAGTAAGGCTAAAGACAAAAGATTAGTAATGAGGCTTTTATTCATAATGCGAATTCATTTAGGTTGATCAGTTATACGAAAGATAAATGGCAAAAAGGATGATAAACCATAAGAGTTATCATCCTTTAAGGAAATCTGAATGCAGCAGTCTTAAGCATAAATCACAAGAGACTGCCAAGGCCATTAGAATTTACTTGGCGCGAAACCCGTCATGGCTTCAAGATTCAACTGCTTACCGATTTTGGTAAGAGGATGAACAATGACTAAGCCTTTGCAGGTTTTTTTCAAGCTACCTTGGTCTGCTTGTTCTGCTTTAGTCAATTCACGAATAAACGGCATTGCTAATAAAGCTTTGCGTTCTTTATTCAAATCAAAGCTGTCCTTGTGGTTCATTTGAGCCAGTTTTTTAGTGATTTGTTTAATCTCAAGTTCAAACTGAAAAATCGTTGATTTGTCAGCACGAGATTTCGCAGCTTCTAGCTTATGGCGACATTTATCGAGTCGGTTGTTTAATAGTTGTTTTTCATCATTTTGGCTCATATGTACACCAGTCTAGTTATCACAAAATACAGGGCGCAGATTATAGCATAGAGAGTTTTTTTTACCTACCTATCTATAGTTAATCAGCATTAAATTTGTATCGTTTTTTTGTAAACCATTCTATAGTTAACCAAATGTAATTCCACTGTTAAATACAGGTTGCATTCACTTGTTGAATGTAAGATTAAGTTTAAAAAACAATATATCTTATTCGTATTAACCGATTGATTAATAATCATAGTTTTGATTTTAAACAAGATTTATTATGATGGTGAATTTGCGTGATACTCAATACTATAAAGTGGCTTTGTTGCGTAATTCAAATTTAGAGGTGACAACACTAGAATGGTGTTATTTCAATCAATTCGGTAAGTTTTAGGCATACCTAGCCCTGTTAGTTTATTTAAAGCTTTGATCATTGCGTAAGCTTCTCCAACTTGGGCATTATAATTTCTTAAGCTGAGTGTTCCGCCCAATAGCTTTTTCACTCGATGAATTACCTCAATTTATTAATGTACTACAAGGTACTATGTCGATTGTGGGTCCGCGCCCCCATGCGGTGTCGCATAACGAACAATATCGCAAAATTGTTGATAATTATATGGTGCGTCATAAAGTTAAACCTGGCATCACAGGGTTAGCGCAAATCAGTGGTTACCGTGGTGAAACCGATACGGTGGATAAAATGGCAAAACGCATCCAGTATGATATTAGTTATATACAAAATTGGACGGTATTTTATGATTTTAAAATTATATATATAACGATATTTAAGGGCTTTTTTGGTAAGCTAGTGTACTAATTGATGAGTTGAAAAAAAATAAAAAATCGACAGGGTGTCACTTCAGGGCAAAATCGCGAACGTTTTTTGAGCAATTAATGCATTCATTGACGCTCTGCTCTATTTATGATCTCATACTCGATATTTGAAGCGAAAACTATGCATATCGATACATTTAAAGAACATTTCAAGGCTGTAAACGACAATCGACAATCGACAATCGACAATCGACAAAGTGCCAAAGTCACTTATCCTTTATTCGATATCCTATTTGGAACCTTATGTTCCGTTATCGCTGGTGCTCGTGGCTGGTTTGATATCCATGAATATATCCTTGGTCATCATGATTGGTTTAAACAACTCGGGTTATTTCAAGAGGGGTACCCGTCGATGACACCATTGCTCGTGCTATTTCACACCTTAAACTAGAACAATTTCAAGAATGTTTTCTAAGTTGGATGAGTGCCGTCCATCAGCTTACCGAAGGTGAATTGATTGCTATTGATGGTAAAACCTTACGAGGTTCATACAATAGAGAAAACCGCAGCTCAACCATTCATATGATTAGTGCATACGCTTCTGCTAACAAGTTAGTTTTAGGGCAGTTAAAAACTGAACAAAAAAGCAATGAAATCACAGCAATACCAGAACTAATTAAGATGCTAGATTTGCGTGGAGCCCTTGTCTCTATTGATGCAATGGCATGCCAAACTAAAATTGCAACCGCAATAATTAACCAAGGTGGTGATTACTTGCTTGCTGTAAAAAGTAACCAAGGCAATCTAGCGAAAGCAGTAAAAAGCGCATTTACACCTAAACGTAAATTATCATCAGAGTCTGATGAAGTTAAACCAGAAAAGCATCATGGACGCGTTGAATATCGTAAAAGTTATGTTCTGGATGCCGATAAGTTAGAAGGCAATTTTTCTCGTTGGAAGGGGTTAAAAACCATTGTCATGATAGAGAGTTGTCGATATGTAAAAAGGAAATCGTTCAGTTTAGAGTATCGATATTACATAAGTTCTAAAAAAATGACTTCTGAGCAGGTCTCCAATGCCGTGCGTGAGCATTGGGCAATTGAATCGATGCATTGGACCCTGGATGTCAGCATGCAAGAAGATGCTTGCCAAATTTTTCAAGAAAATGCTGCTGAAAATTTAGCGTGTTTACGGCATATGGCACTTAACATGTTGCAGTTAGAATCAACCAAACTCAGTATTATTGCTAAGCAAAAGCGATGCTGGATGAAAACAGAGCATTTAGAAAAAGTATTGATAGCTGGAATTATGGGGCTGGCTAAAAACTAAACACTCACGCGTTTGCCCTGGGTGTCACTTATGTCGAGAATCTAACGGTGACAATCATTGTTGTTGTCAATGGAGCGAGTAAAAAGCATAATTATATTGTATTTAAGTGATGACATTTTTCATAATTGGTTAAATGTTGATAGAAAATTGGCTTAAAACTGTCTTGATTTTGAAGCGGTGATGTTTTAATTCTCGGCTGCATAGTCAGATAGAGCATTCTATTTCGATAATGATTTATTTATATATAGGTTAGAGTTATGAGTCGTGAGGCTATTAAAATTGCAAACGATGGTTTTTCCATATTAGTTAAAATAGTTGATTTCAGTATCATCAATTTAACATTAATCGGTTTGCTAAAGTTGAATGGATTACACCCATCGATTGTGGATGTTTCCGCAGGGCTATTATTTTCAGCTATTTTTCTACTGAGTGGTGAATATACCGGCTTCTATAAACTGGGTTTTGAATCAAGTAAGATGCTATTTTTAAAGAAGTTTATTGCCATTATTCTCACCTCTCTTATTTTGATGTCATTGGTCAAAACTCAATTTATAGCTTTACCTTGCATAAAAGATGCTGCGCTTACCAGAGAATTACTCTGGATTGTCTATAGCGTCTCTTTTTTCTTAATAGGTATTTTGCGCTTATCCCTTTTGTCTATAAAAACAGCGCCGCCAAAAATTGCCATTCTAGGCTTAACCGCGGGTGGACTGTCAGTGGAACGCGGGTTAATAGAAAAATATGGCAAGGATATTATTCAGAATATTGCTTTTTACGATGATCGTGGCCCAAAACGTTTTGGTTATATGACGAAAAGTGCCTATAAAGGAGGCATTGCTGCATTACTTGAACTAGCGAAAAAAAATGAAATCGATGAGGTATATATTGCTCTTCCTCTGGTGGCCCGTGATCGAATTCGTAAATTTATGCATATTTTGTCGGATACCACTGTTGATACCATGATCGTTCCTGATCTGTATACCTATAATTTATCCAATATACAGTTAAAATCAGTTGGTCAGGTACAAACCTTCAGTGTTTTTGCCTCTCCTTTTGAAGGACTGGGTGGCGTGATTAAAAGGGGCATTGATCTTGTTGTTGGCAGTGTGATCACGTTAATAATTTTACCTGTGCTCGCTGGTGTCGCGGTGGGGGTTAAACTGAGTTCACCTGGACCGGTTTTGTTTAAGCAAGATCGTTATGGTTTGGGAGGAAAGAAAATTAAGGTATGGAAGTTCCGTTCAATGAAGGTAATGGAAAATACGGATGTAGTGGTACAAGCAACCAAAGGCGATCCTCGTGTTACCAAGTTTGGCGCTTTTATCCGCCGTACATCATTGGATGAATTACCACAATTTATTAACGTATTACAAGGGACGATGTCAATTGTAGGGCCGCGTCCGCATGCGGTTTCGCATAATGAGCAATATCGCAAGATTGTTGATAACTATATGGTGCGTCACAAAGTCAAGCCTGGCATCACAGGATTAGCACAAATTAGAGGCTTTAGAGGTGAAACAGATACCCTTGATAAAATGGCAAAGCGCATTCAATATGATATTCGCTATATGCAAAACTGGACACCATTGTATGATCTGAAAATAATTTTCATGACAATATTTAAGGGTTTTATGAGTGAAACGGCATATTAAATGATTGGGGCATTAAAGTGGAAAAAGGATTATCTACTGCTTTTAGGCTGCATGGCTGCCGCCTACAGTATGACGACGCGAGCTGACAGTCGTTTTCAAGATTTGACACACCATATCGACCCGTTACTCGGTCTAGATTTTACAGCGTCGTTGACGAGTGATTATGGGTATAATGATAATGTTTTATATCAAAAAGATAGCAATATAATTGGCTCAAACTACTATTCCTTCCAGCCAAGCTTGTCAATGGAAGGGCATAGGAATACAAAAGATTTCGGTTTTTACTATCAAGGTGATTATCGCAATTATACCAATAACCAGGTGAGTGCAGACAGTTATGCCGATCATCAATTAAGTGGTGTGTTTAACTGGGAGTTAGGTCTGCGCCATCATGTTGAATTTGAAGGGAACTATGGGATAGGCCACGAGGCGAGAGGAGAGGGAGTCACCCGTGGGTTCTTTTTTGGTGACAATTCAACTAATGCCAAACTTGCTACTTTTGATGCGTTTAATATTGAACACGAAATCGGTAATGTGAATACCGACTTTGAAGCAACGTATACTTATGGAGCAAAAGGCGCTAAAGGCAATATTCTTGTTAACCTTGGTCAAAAAAAACTTGATTACGATATTTTAAACAGTTATGCCTATGAGTTTCAAGATTATCTAGAGAATGAACAATTTACGGAAACCCATGCCAGTATTAACTTTCGGCATCACTACACAGATAAAACTCGTTTTGATTATACCTTAATGTATCGAAGTTTTGATTACTTGGATCCGGAACGTTGCAATGATGAGTATATTGCCCTTTTTTCTATCATTAGCCAGTTAACGGGTAAGTCAAAAATCGCGGCAAGAGTGTACTATCTTGACAATAAAATGCCGGATCGTTCCATAACCAGCGTGAATTGGGATGTGATGTATAAGTGGCAGCCAGTGGATTATTCTAGTCTAGTGCTGAAAACACTCAGTGTATTGAAAGATCCGGACAATACAGGTGATTATATTCAATCTTATCAGTCGAGTATTGCGTTACAACACCAATTTTTAGGGCATGTTTCCAGCCAACTAGCTTATCATTATGTACATGAGAAGTATCAAATAAGGAAAGCAACAGATCAGTATAACTACGTTAACTTTAGCTTGAATTATCTATTCAGACCTAAGGTAAAGTTAACCTTGGATTATAAGTACTCTTTGTATAGGACAGATGACAGCACTAATCCTGCTTATATCAATGGCGCTGACTATCAGAGAGATTTAGGTTATAAACAAAATGAAATCGGATTATCGGTTAACTTGGTGATTTAAATGAAAAATATAACATCAGTTTTACTCACGTTCTTTGTCTTTGTGTTGGTGAGTACCAATGTATCAGCTGACTCTAAAACGAACCAGCAAGCAAATGAAAACCCTTATGTAATATCAATGGGCGATCAAATACAGATCTCTGTTTATAACGAAGCAGACCTTTCGATGTCACTTCTGGTTGATGAGACTGGCAGTGTTATGTATCCATTGATTGGAAAAGTACAACTGACGGGTAAAACGCCCAATCAAGTGTCGATTGATATTCGAGACCGATTAAAAGATGGCTATATGAAGCGCCCTATGGTGACAGTCTCAATTACTGAATTTAGCCCGATCTATGTTTCAGGTGAAGTTAAAACCCCTGGTAGTTATGACTATCAACCAGGATTTACGTTAGAGAAAACGATTGCTGTTGCCGGTGGTTTTACTGACCGAGCTGATCGTGATGATATAAGCATTCGACGTGCCGATGGGCAACTCTTAAAAGATGTCGAGAACACACAACCTGTTTATCCTGGTGATATTGTCATTATTGAGCAGAGTTTCTTCTAAAATTAAGTTGGTATAAATGAACTCATTATTTGTTGAAGAGGGAAGCAAGCTAGAAAGTACTATCGACTTTTCCCGCTTGTTGAAAGCAACTAAAAAAAATTGGTGGAAAATCCTGGCATTTAGTATTTTGGTTACAGGGATCTCTATTCCTATGATCTTAAAGCTAACGCCTAAATATGAATCTTTCGCGACCATTTTATTAAAAGCAGATTTAAGCGAGTCAACGACATTTGACAAAACCGTACCATTTGACTCGACCCGTGCTCGTTATTTTGATACTCAATATGAGTTGCTTAAATCGCGCCATTTGGCTGCTCAAGTGGTCGATGAATTAGCGTTATATAATAAACCTGAATTTGTTGGGTCAAAGACAGTTAAAAATGACAATCTAGATAAGAAAAAATCCCGTAGTATCAAATATCTAATGAAACACATGACGGTATCTCCGGTGAGACAAACTCAAGTTGTGTCGGTTGATTTTGAATCGGAGAATCCTATTGATGCTGCCGCAGTGGTCAATCAAATTGTTAAGGCTTTTGTCGAACTGTCTATAGATGATAACCGTCAAACCAGTCAAGAGGTCAGTCAGTTTTTGGCTAAACAGGTTGATGAAATGCATCAACGATTAAAAGCGAAAGAGAAAAAATTAAATCAATACCTGACAGAGCAAAAATTGATCACTTATGATGATGGCGTTGATGGGTTTCAATCCAAGCAATTATCACTTTTAAGCGAAGATCTAGCCGCGGCAACTGCGCAACGTGCCAGTATGGAAGGTATGTATAATACGGTGGTGCAATATCAAAAGCATAAATTGTCGGATCTTGCCGCTCTTCCTGATGTCTCGCGTCACCCTCAAATGGAGAATTTGCGCCAAGCCATTATTTATCAGCAAGGCCAGTTGTCTGATCTTGAAAATCGATATGGCCCAAAGCATGAGAAAGTGATTCAGGCTCAAGCTCAGTTGAGAATTCTAAAAAATCAGGCTGACAAACTGATTAATGAAATTGTGGTAGGAGTGAAGGATCAATATAAAGCGGCAGTATTTAAACAGCAAAAATTACAGGCCGCTTTAAATCAACGAACCAACGACTTTCAATTTTTAGGTGTGCAGAAAACGAAATACCACAATATGACGGATGATATTAGTCATACTCGAGATCTCTATAACCAATTATTGCAGCGTCAGAATGAAACTCAAATTAATACTAAATTTATTGAGTCAACTGTAAAAATAATTGATGCAGGCCAAGTACCGAGTAAAGCAAGTAAGCCTAATAAAATGTTGTTAATTGTTATGGTGGCGATTGCTTCATTACTGATTGCAACCTTGTTTATATTAATAATGGCAGCTTTAAATAATAAAGTGATGTCTATTTTCGATGTTAAGCGCCGTTTAGGTTTGGAGGTTTTAGGTGAAATACGAGCTTATCCTCAGGCGATTACTCCTAATGATGCATTGGAAAATAGTATCAAATATCCCAATATTGACGCTGCATCACTAGGGATCCGTAGCCAGATTTTACTGCTCAACAGTGAAGCCAAAATACTGGCCGTAACATCGGCACATGCGCAAGAAGGTAAATCGTTAGTGGCCTGTTTAGTCACTAAATCAATGGCGATTGATACGCGAGTATTATTAATTGATATGGATTTAAGACAAAGTGATCTCACGTTATCATTAGGTGATACAGATCAACTTGGTTTAACAGATGTGCTTTACCAAAATGTGCCTGTGGAGCAAGCTATTGTTAAAAAACAAGGGTTTGATTGGCTTGCAGCTGGCAAAGACCAAGCATTGTCACCTCTAGTTGTACTGACCCATCCTAATATTGTGTCTCTTTGTGAAGGTTTGCGTAAAAATTATGACTACATTATTATTGATACGCCTGCTATTTCTGACAATAAAGACACTCAATTAATTAGCAAATTTATTGACGCGGCTATATTTGTCACCGCGTCTAATTACAATAGTTCCAATATATCACTCGCGGCAATCAAGCAATTAAAAGTGCAGAAGACACCATTCTTAGGTTGTGTGTTAAATAAAGTAAACGATAAGTTATTAGAGTCGAATGAGAACCTTAATATGACCTCGCGTGAGGATATCATATTATGAGTTTGCTCAAAGGGGCCTCTACCATTGGCGGAGCATCGGTGATCTCACAGGTTATTGGTGCCTTAACACTGTTGTTCATGTCTTCTCGCTTTGGTATGGCGGATGTAGGGAATTACGCATTAATGATGAGCATTGTATTAATTGGTGCTCAAATTGCGTTGTACGCTTCCCATTTCTTGTTACCGAAAGTGGATCAGTGTGATTTTGGTAAAGCTGTGTATTTTTGCTTTTTACAGTCAGTTGTAGTGAGTGTGATTTATGCGCTAGGGGTGAGTTTTTTCTTTACGTTGCCGTTAATTGCTATTTATGTTTTAACCGTTAGCTATGCCTTGATGATCGTCTCTGAGAACATTTTTTTGCGTAGTAAGTCTTTTGTGTGCTTGGCATTTCAACGCATTTCGGTTACTACCATCGTATTTTTATCACTTTTTGTCGCTCACAGTATGGCGCAATTTTATCTTATTTGGGCGGGCGCCTTGTTGTGCTTAATATTGGCTTGGCTATATTATGGTCTTGATAAGAAAGACTTTTCAAAGTCAGATTTTCGCCTTAAGACTCAGCGCAAGTATTTAAGTGAACATTGGAATCATTTATCAAGGGTGGGGACAGCAGAAGTTGTAGCCAATGCCAGTTTGCAATTGCCTACGGTTTTTATTAACTATTGGTTTAGTCCATTGGTTGCCGGTTATTTTGCCGTGGTCAACCGTTTTTGCTTATCGCCGGTTTTAATCTTAGGTCAGTCAGTGAGTAACTATGCCTTTTCTAAGTGGTCTGAAGATTTTCGCAATAAGACTTTTAATTACATTGAATTTAAGAAGATTAGATCGTTCTTATTGGCGATTGCATTAATAACTGTCGCTGGTATTTATGTTGTTTATCCATGGTTAACACATAATTTTGGAAATCATCAATGGGAGCAATCGGTTGAAACATCGCGCTTAATGTTGCCGTATGTTTTTGCGATGCTTGCGTTTGTGCCTATGACGGTTCTTGAGCTTATTTTTGGCACCCCGAAATACTTTTTACGCATTCAGTGTGAGCAACTTGCGATTGTGGTGCTTGCGTTTATTATCATGCCATTTTTCTATAAAAGTTATGTTGCTTCCCTTTTGGTATTTACAGTATTAACGGCTGGTCGGTATCTTATGATCTATGTCTATATTAATAGACATGCGGCTACGTTAAACAAAGATGGTGTATAAGTTATGAATACAGGGGCCTTTTTTCAGGCTTATGTTTTTATTACGCTGATTTTTAGCGGAACAGCTCAATATTTTACCAATATTCAAGCCTTCTTATGGCTCCCTTTCATCATGACGATGTTGATGGTGGCACTAGTACCACTGCAGACTCGTTATGATTTTAAGCCTTTAGATAACATTGAAAATATTATTTTATTGCTCTTTTTAGGCTTTTTTGTCTTAGCTCTCAGCAGTTCTTTGCTGCAAGTAGGCATAAAAACTACCATTGCAGGGGTAAAAAATGGCATCGGGATTTCATTGTTATTACCTTGTTTGCTATTAGGTTTTTGCCGCGAATCTCAACTCTATCGAATCTGCAAAAAACTGTACTGGGTATTTTATGCTCAGATCCCCGTCGTGATCTATCAAGCATTGATTGTTGTGCCCGCTCGAGTTGCGATAGAAGGGAAGATGGACTCTTGGGATTCGGTTGTGGGGACTTTTGGTGGAAGCATGGTCGCGGGGGGAAATGGTGCCTCAATGGGCTTATTTTGCTTGCTTATCATGATGATGAAATTGTCGGAATATAAGCATGGAGTTGCAAAATTATGGTCTGTGGCGATCCATATTGCTATCGCATTGGCAATATGTGTGATCGCAGAAGTGAAGTTTGTCACTTTGTTATCACCCTTCTTTTTGTTGTATGTTTATATCAAACCAAGCTATATCAAAGAAGTACGGGCTATTAGTGTGAAAACTATTTTAATTTCTGTACTCGGGATATTTGCAATTTTAGCAGTGATGGTCACGATATTAGCACTCGCATTTTCGACCAATACACAAGCACACATGAGTATATTGGATATATTCTTAGATAATATAGGCTACATCTTTGATCCATCTATTGTTGTACCCGGCATTGATGGCAACTTAGATGAGTTAGGCAGAGTGACCTCGTTAATTTTTTGGTCACAACATTCCGATATTCAAGGGGTTGCGAATCAACTGTTTGGTTATGGCTTGAACAGTTCTAATTCTGGTAGTGAAGTGCTGGGGTATCTTGCAAGCCTATTTAATTTAAGTATTGGGTCAACGTCATTAGCCATCTTTCTGTGGGAGATCGGATTAATTGGCACCATGTTGTTAATCGCAATTGTATATCTAATTTTAAAACACTCTAAACCAAAACCGGTCTTTTCTGATAAGGATTTGTCACGACCCGATACCGAACTATTGTCTTATCAACCGGCATTTATCGGTTTCATTTTAGCTGGGTTGATCACGTTACCATACTCCCCCCAGCTTGCCCTGATACCTGTGTTTCAATTTCAATTTTATTTTGTGTTGGGGGCGATCTTAATTATAAGAAAAGCCACGCTGGATAAAATAGAACCAAGTTATGCATTGTCCTGATAATAATTAAATTTTAGGGTCTTTCCCATCGTCTTATCCGCGATAAACAAGAGAGTCAGTTAATGGATCATCAAACCAATATAATTAACTTTGTGCCAGAAGAATTACCTTCATATCGCCCAGATGTGGATGTTTTATACTCGAAAGAATTGCCTAACAATGGCGTCCATACCACTATTATAGGTATGCCAAAAAGCGCAGCAGTGCAGATAGAAACCGAAGGCAGTACCTTATCGACCAGTAAGAAAACCTCCAATCGTCACCTTGATTCCGTCATGTATTTTTTACATGCCGCCAAATTAGCCTTTATAGCTAAAAAAAAGGGTTTCCATTTAATTCAAGTGCGAGACATGGTTTGGGTTGGTTTGATTTGTCTCGTGGTAGCAAAAATCATCAAGTTACCTTATACCTACTGGGTTTCATTTTTGTATGCGGAAAGCCGTACAATGCGAGCCAAAGATAAAAGTGAGAATATCCCAAGTTGGAAGCGTCCAATTATTTTGTCGCGAGGTTTACTCGAAGAATTTATTTTGTATCGCTTGATCTTACCGCACTCGGATCGCGTCTATGTGCAAAGTGACTTTATGTTGAAGTATATGCAACAAAAAGGGCTCAATAAAGACGACATGATGGTCGTTCCGATGGGGGTTGATTTCGATAAAATCGATGATTTTGCTACCACAGAGGCAAAAAAAATAGAAAAGTGGGGCGATGCGCCTGTGATCGGTTATTTAGGCAGTCTAGATCGTTTGCGCAAGTTAGAAGTTATCATTAGCGCATTTAAACAAGCCAAACAGGTGGTGCCAGACCTGAAGTTATTGTTCGTCGGTGATTCGGAGGTTGAAAAAGATCGCGAGTATTTGCAACATACTGCGGATGAGATGGGGCTTAGTGACGATTTTCATATTACTGGTTGGGTACAAATACAAGAAGCATGGTCCTATCTAAAAGGAGTCGATATGGTGATTGGTTTTATGAATCGAGGATTATTGCTGGATGTTTCTACCCCGACCAAAGCGATGGAATATATGGCACTAAAAAAGCCGATGATCTGCAATGATTCACCGGATCAACAATTTGTGATTGAGCAATCGGGCTGTGGCCGTGTCACCGATGGAACGAGCGAGTCTTACGCCGAGGCTATGATTGAATTAGCTCAGCAACCAATGGCGCAATCTGAATTAGATGCCGGCTTCAATTATATTAAGCACCATCGTTCTTATGCTGCCATTGGTAAACACGTTGCCTCTGATATTCATCATGTCGTGAAACAAAAAATTAAGAAAGGTTGGTAATAGTATGAAAGTTTTATTTGTGAATAAATTCTTCTTTCCACATGGAGGTGCTGAAACTGTATTCTTCCAAGAGCGCGATATGGTGAAAGACGCGGGTTACCAAGTGATCGATTTTTCGATGAAGCACCCAGAGAATATTCCGTCAGAGCAAGCTGATTTTTTTGTCGATAATGTGGATTATCATGGCAAACATTCTATTTTAGACCGAATGAAAGTGGCAATGAATTTTGTTCATAACCAAGAAGCCTGTCAGCAGTTTGAAAAGCTCATTAAAGCTGAGCAACCAGATATCGTTCATTTTCATAATGTTTACCACCAAATTACGCCATCAGTGATAAAAATAGCGCAAAGTTTGGGTTGTAAAACGGTTCTCACTGCGCACGATTATAAGTCGGTCTGTCCAAATTATAGTATGCTGGCCGCGGGTAAAAATATTGAGTTGGATTGGGATACTGGCAGTTATTTTAATTTGTTTAAATACCAGTGGCAGGATGGTTCGTGGCCAAGAAGTGTATTGTTATCTCTTGAAGCATTCTATCATCGCAGCAAGAAAAGTTATGAAGCGTTAGATGCTTTCATTGCGCCTTGTGACTTTATGAAATCAATGATCTTACGTCAAATACCAACTGCAAATGTTCAGGTAATCGTTAATGGTATTGACGCTTCAACCACGGATATTGGCGAAGATGGAGGCTACTTTTTATTTTGTGGCCGATTAACGCCTGAAAAAGGCATTGTCACTTTGGCACAAGCGCATCGACAGCTAGGCGGTAATACGCCACTAAAAGTCTTGGGTACTGGCCCTATGTTTGACCATATTAAAGATAATTTTGATAACGTTGAATTATTAGGTTTTCAAACAGGTGAAACATTAACTCATATCATTAAAAACGCCAAAGCAGTGGTTGTCCCATCTGAATGGAATGAAAATTGTTCAATGTCAGTACTTGAGGCAATGAGTTATGGAAAGCCTGTAATAGGGGCCAATATCGGAGGGATCCCAGAACAAATAGTCGATGGTGAAACTGGTTATTTGTTTACATCTGGGGATGCGGAAGATCTAGCCGCAAAAATGCAGTTATTGGCTGACGATGCACAATTAGTCGCGGATATGGGGCTAAAATCACGAGCTAGATTACTCGAGAAATATTCATTGCAGAATCATAAAGAAGAATTGCTGGGTTTGTATCAATCACTGTTAAATAATTAATAATAAAATATAGGCATTTGGATGAGGTTATAGTGTGAAAAAATCAATTTTAGTGCTGGGCACCCGTGGTATTCCTAATATTCCAGGCGGTGTTGAATCTCATTGCCAATCTTTGTATCCAATATTAGCTCAAAAATATGATTTGGATATTACGGTGGTGGCACGTAAACCTTATGTCCCTTATACGGAAAGTGAATATCAAGGTGTAAAACTTAAAGCTCTACCTGCGGTGACCAATAAATCATTAGAAGCACCATTGCATTCATTGTTAGCGGCTTTGTATGCGATTAAACAAGGGGTGGATATCGTTCATATACATGCCATTGGTCCTGGACTAGTGACACCAATTTTGCGTCTGTTTGGAAAAAAAGTTATTTTCACCCATCATAGCCAAAACTATGATCATCAAAAATGGGGTAAATTGGCGAAATTTATTCTTCGCTTAGGTGAAAAGTTTGCGATGAAATATGCATCGGAAGTGATTGTAATATCTGATTTTATGCAAAATTTAATGAGCGAAAAATATGGTCGTAATGATACTCATCTCATTTTTAATGGTGTTCATTCGGCTCAATTACCACAACAAGATAAAATTGCGGGTTATTTAGCCAAGTACGATCTTAAGCCACGAGATTACATAATAGCCGTTGGACGTTTTTCACAAGAAAAAGGCTTAAACGTATTGCTCGAAGCCTTTCAAAGTAGTGGTATCAATAAAAAATTAGTTTTAGTTGGGGATAGTGACCATCCGACAGAATACAGTGAAAAACTAAAAGCCTCAGCAAAGCAAACGGCAGGCGTTATATTGACCGGTTTCTTATCGGGAGATGAGCTAAGCAGTATTTTTTCGCAAGCTGATACCTTTGTTTTGCCATCTTTTAGCGAAGGGTTACCTATTGCACTGCTGGAAGCCATGTCATTTTCCTTGCCGGTGATCGCCAGTGACATTCCAGCCAATAAAGCCGTTCATTTACCCAATGAGTGCTACTTTCCTTGCGGTGATAGTCAAAAGTTAGCCAGTATGCTAATGGTGTCAGTGAACCACTCACGGGTTAATTATGATGAATACCTAAAAAAGTATGATTGGAATGTCATTGCAGAGCAAACCTATGATATTTTTTCATCTCTCTCATTTGAAAAACGATAATCAATAAGTGAAAAGATTTTGAATTCAAATAAAAAGTATACAGAGGAACAATGGACGATTATTGACCGTGTGTTTAAAGCAATACCGGATGAGGTCTGTCAATCTTTTGATAGTCAACAACGAGAGGCAATTGAAAGGTCGATTGCAATTAATAATGCAGTTTCTAACCATATTATTGATTTTCGGCCGGTCATAAAATTGGGCCGTTGGCGCTATTATGTGGTATTTTTATTCGGTAAGGATAGACGGAAAAATTCAAGAAGAAGCACTTCTTTAAGCCTTTTCATTAAAACACTATTAATTTTATCTTTCTTCTTGTTTCTATTTGCGGCTGCGGTTCTGATTATGTACTTAATAAAGTCGGCGCTAGGCATTGATATTTTTAGTCATTTTTCTTTTGGTGTGTGGGATTATTTTAAAGCTCACTTTTTAAGCTGATAAATCAAGTTGAAGTTTAATATTTTAACTGATTAAAGTGTGTCACTTATGTCGAGGATCTCGGTTCTACTTTGTAGGTTATCGAATTGTGAATTGGGTCACCTCATACCAGTTATTTTTGTGGTTATTTTCAATTGCGAGTTTGATTACGGCACTATGTGTATTCATGGTTACAAGACCAACCTCGAGGTTATAACGGCCTCGTGGAAGACTTTCTGGTAAGACGAAAGTATTATTTTGTTGATATATCGCAGGGCGAGTCATCTTATCTTGTGAGGGAAACCAAGCGCGGATATCATTATTTGTCTCAAAATAAGCCGCAACATTGCCTTCTTTATCGACTAATCGCCATACGACAGGGTAGTTATTATAGCTGGGAGCAGAACCCACATTTGTCCAATCCGATTTTATTACAATTGGAGTGTTTGGTTTAAAGTTGCCACTGATATTTACATGTTTAATAACAAAGCGATAGCCTAACTTTTTAATAAAATCATTCAGTGCTGGTTGGTAGATTGCTGGGATTTTTTGTGATTTTAAATTAAAAAGAGAGGCATGTAATTTTAATGCACTGTCAAAGATTTGTTCTACTTTTTGTGGGGTATAAATATCGGGTTGTTGAGCCCATCCTTGCATGTTGGTGCAAATTTCAAAATCAACCGGTGCATGTTTCCAGCGCGACATAATGTGTGGATCAGTTGTCTGCTGAATATGTCGTAACGTTTCAGGATATGCATCTTGCATGTGATTCCAACCGTGTGACCAGTCGCCAAAACAATCGGCACGCCAACCTAAACCATTTTTAGTCGAAGGTCCGGTGAAGTTATCATTAGCGGTACCCAAATCTATGGTCAGCATTTTATCTGGGAAGTTTTTACGCATCATGTCAATGTATGGTAATAAATCCTCATTGCGATAACCTCTTTTGGTCAAAGTGGAGACCGGATCGGGGTAATGCGTCCCTAAATGCCATTCGCCCCAAGTGCCAACCAAACCAACATCGAGACGTAAGATATTGGGGTTCTTATTATAACGTTTTCCCATTGCTGTCACGAAGTCGTTCAAATTTTTGTCAAAGATGGGGTTTTTATAATCGACCACAAAACTATTATCATCAGCGCAGTTTTGATCGGTTTTCGGGTCTAATTGCTGTTTTAACCAACATGGGATCCCGAGTATTTTTTTACCTTGGCGAGGATCACCTGCATAGTAGGTCTCATCAAGGCCTGCCAATGTCATAAATCGAATCACCACTTTTTTACCGGCATGTTGCGCAGATTGCAGTGTGTTATCAATTAATTGAAAATTATAGACGCCTTTTTGGGGTTCTAATTGTTCCCAGTACCAACGAAAATAAACAACAGTTGTCTCAGGGTAGCTGGGTTCATTCCAGTTGGGATCATTACGTATATCAATAGTTTGGTGGTCAGTAATGCCAATGTCAGGGTTGATTAGTATGGAATTACTTTCCTGTGGAATGCAGTCAATCGATTTTGCTTGAGTGAGAACTGGAAGAAAAACATTTATTAAGCATAGAAAACATAAATATTTATTGAATATTGACATAAAACGCCATCTCGAAAGCTAGTATAGATGTATGATTGTAGCGTTATTTTTGCTTGGTCAGTGAGCAGTATTTTAGACTTTCCACTAAGTCTGCCCGCATTAAAAAGGCTTATATGGCTTAAGCATCAGTCTATGGGTTTTATAGCCAACTAGCTGTCGTGTTGGTATAAGTATTAGCGTTAAGGGGATTTGTTAGATGAAGTGGTTAAGTAAATTTACCGATCAAGATTTTTGGCGAATTGGATTGATAGATGCTCACCCTCTAGAGGTGATTGAAAATGGGTTAAGTCATTATGAGATTCGTTGGTTTAATTTTACCGACAAGGACTTTGAAGCCGATCCATTTGTGTTTGTACTTGATGCCAAAGCGTATATTGGATACGAGATTTTTGATTATTCACATGGTAATGGAAAAATTGAATGTGTGGATTTTGATGGCAAGCGCTACAATTTTTTTGCCGACATTAATAAGGTTGTTGGCCACAAATCCTTCCCGTTTACTTTTGAAAGTGAAGGGGAGTTATATTCGATTGTTGAAACCTCAGATTTAAACGAAATATCGCTATATAAATTTAATAAAAACAAGTTTGAAAAAATCAAAACAATGCTTAGTGGTGCCAAATACGTCGATACTTGTGTAAAACAAATCGATGATACATTTTATCTGTTTACTTCCACCGCAGATGAACCTTTTAAGCAACAGTTATTCTTTTCTGATTCTTTATTGGGGGATTTTCAGGCCCACCCATGCTCACCTATTGCGAACGATAAAGCTTTTGGACGTAATGGCGGACCAATCATTGAACGTACTGATGACTACTCTTCAAGTGAATATTATCGTGTTTGTCAAAACTGTGCGGTCACTTATGGTGGCAGTTTGAAGGTAATGAAGATTACTGAGATCTCTAAAAGTCGTTATAAAGAAGAATTTTTTAACGATGTGATGCCGATTGAACCATTTTCAGATGGTATTCATACACTATCCTGTTGGGATAATATGACAGTGATAGATTCAAAAAACATTTTGACCAAATACTCAAATATTTATAGGAAAATAAAATACTTAGTGATGGTAAAGTTGGGCACTGAAATACCATTTTTTAACGTAAAAGATTAGGGGCCGCTAATAGGCAGATTTACATGGTATCGGGTTTTTATTCTTATTGTTTTTCTTCAGTGACTGTACAAAAAAAGCCCCTCGATTAAAGGGGCAAAAGGTCCATCGCTTTTTATAGTTATGCTTAACGTGCGGTGAGAGGCATTGGTTTTTTAACCAAAATCACCGTTGACGTATCCTTGAGTGCGGTCATCTTTTGGATTACTAAAAATAACAGCAGTATCATTGTGTTCGACTAACTCACCCATTAAAAAGAAGGCCGTTCGGTCTGAGATGCGGCGTGCTTGCTGCATTGAGTGAGTCACGATCACTATGGTGAATTCTTTCTTCAGTGACTCCATTAAATCTTCAATTTTATGAGTCGCAATAGGATCAAGCGCCGAAGTCGGTTCATCCATTAAGATCACATCCGGTTGCATCGCGATAGTGCGAGCAATGCATAAACGTTGCTGCTGACCGCCCGATAATCCAAATGCGTGTGATTTTAAGCGATCTTTTACTTCATCCCATAACGCTGCGCCGCGTAATGATTTCTCGACCACTTCGTTAATATGCTTCTTATCTTTAATGCCTTGTGCGCGTAATCCATAGGCCACATTCTCATAAATACTCATTGGGAATGGGTTGGGTTTTTGGAATACCATACCAACCTTAATACGCAGATCGGCCACATCGATATTACCGTAGATATCATTGTCATCCATGCTGACTTTACCGGTGATTTTTACGCCGGCGATTAAGTCGTTCATGCGGTTTAAACAGCGCAGTAGGGTCGATTTACCACAACCGGAAGGACCAATTAATGCCGTAACTTTCTGGTGTGGGATCGGCAAGTTGATGCTTTTTAATGCTTGGTTGTCGCCGTAAAATAAATCTAGGTTTTCGATATTAAATTTGTTCATTTTAGTATTCTCTTTAGGTAACAAAGCCACTGATATTTTTGAGAGTCAAATTGCTTTGTTATTAATAATGGTGTTTAGAATCAATACGTCTCTAAGATAAAATATTAGTAATTGGCTTTATTAAAGCGACTGCCAAGGAACTTGGTCAGCATGTTAATCATTAGGACTAATACAATCAGAACGGTTGCGGTGCCGTAAGCTTGATTCCACTCATCAATAGTGAAAAGCTCAGTGGTTAGTTTGTATAAGTGAACCGTTAATGTTCGACCTGAATCCAACACTGATTCTGGAATACGCGCCACCATACCGGCGGTTAAAAACACTGGAGCCGATTCACCAATCACGCGACCAACACTCAAAATAACTGCGGTAATAATGCCCGGCATCGCACTTGGTAGAATTAAACGCCAGATGGTGTAAATTTTAGATGCGCCTAAACCATAAGATCCTTCACGGTAAGTCTGTGAAACCGCCATTAATGATTCTTCTGTGGTACGAATAATCACCGGAAGGATCAAGATACTTAAGGTTAATGCCCCCGATAAAATCGAGAAACCAAAGCCCATCACGGTAACAAAAAAGGTCATACCAAACAGACCAAAGATGATCGATGGAATACCGGCCAATGACTCAGTACAAAAGCGAATCACTTTCACTAATTTGCTGCCAGGTTTCGCGTATTCGGTTAAATAAATCGCCGTCATGATGCCCAATGGCGCGGCAACCGCTATTGATGCAATCACCATATAAATGGTGGCGATGATCATAGGGAAGATACCGTGTTCATCACCAGTACGAGTATAATCGTCGCTAATAAAGTTCCAATCTACATGCTGTAAGCCGTTGGATAAGATGTACCACATAATCCAAAATAAAAAGCCAACCGTTAATCCTGCGGATAGCCAAATAAAAATATTGAGTAACGTATCTTTAAACTGACGTTGTTTCTTTAACTTATCGCGCAGCGCTTGAGAAATAACAGGCTGAGAGAGAGTTGCTTGTGCATGATGGTTGTTTGATTGATTGTTTGATTGAATAGTCATAATAACTACCTCGCCTTCTGACGGTTAAGATAAAGCAAACCGGCATTTAAAATCATGATGAAAGCCAGTAACACCACACCCGTTGCATATAATGCGTTGGCATGAATACCACTTGCGTATGACATTTCAATCGCGATATTGGCGGTTAAAGTACGGGCAGAATCTAAAATACCTTCTGGCATAGCAGGGGCGTTTCCCATCACCATAATGATGGCCATCGTTTCGCCAAGCGCGCGTGCAATACCTAAGATAACCGCCGTCATGATCCCAGAACGAGCCGCAGGCAGTAATACTTTAAAGATGGTGTAGGTTTTTGATGCCCCCAGTGCCAATGAGGCTTCTTTATAAGCTTGAGGCACAGCGCGAATCGAGGTTTCAGACACGGTGATCACGGTTGGCAATATCATCACGCCCAACACGATTATCCCAGCTAAAATTGTGTTACCCGCAGGCACGCTAAAGATATTTTGGATTAACGGCACAATAATCACGAGACCAAAGAAACCGTAAACCACCGATGGGATCCCCGCCAGCAGTTCCACCGCAGGGCGAATAATATCGGCCAGTTTCTTCGGTGCGATTTCAGCAATAAAAATTGCAGTTAATAAGCCAATAGGAACCCCAACCACTACTGCGCCAAAGGTCGAGACGACCGAAGCAACAATCATGGTGTAAATACCATAAAGGGCAGGGGGGAGCCAGTTATCACCGAACACAATGGCAGAAACACCGACCGCTTTAAACGCTGGGATACTTTCGGCAATAATGAAATAAGCAATGAGGGCTAAAGACACAATCCCAATGATGGCGCTACCTAGAAATAAGGCATGGAAGATTTTTTCTTTCCAATCTACACCTTTCTTTTGGCGTAGATTACCGTTTTGATTAGAAGTGTTTGATGCTTCTGGGTTAACGATAGTATTCATAGTTTGGTCACTACCAAATTTTGTCACTATAAGTGGCGATGGGTATTCAAAACTCACAAATCGATGGCTCTTGCTATAAATAGGAGCAGGAAAAACGTCGAGATGGAAAAGAAGCCTAGCACTTGCGTACTAGGCAAAATTGTTAAAGTGTTGCTTAGTGGATATCAATGTAGCCGTGAGATAGCACGATCTTTTGTGCATCTTTAGTCAGCATCCAGTCTAGGAATTTTTGCGCCGACGCTGATGGTTTACCTTCGTGGTACAGTACTAAAAATGGACGAGAAACTTTGTAAGTACCGTTTTTGATGTTCGGGATAGTGGCTTCGACACCATCGACAGCCAGTGGGTGCACTGTGTTATCAACCGTACCTAAAGAGATATACCCAATCGCATAAGGGTTACTTGCAACCATAGTTTTTAAACCACCATTACCGTTAGCCACTTGTGCACGTTGTGAGATTGCCGATACTTTCATATCGTTCACTTTCATTTTTAAATTCATAATGTCTTCAAATGCGCCGCGAGTACCTGAAGCGGTATCACGAGTGATTGTCACGATAGGTTTATCTTCGCCGCCCACTTGTTTCCAGTTAGAGACCTCACCTTTATAAATTGACGTGATTTGTGCAGCAGTTAATCCTTTGATTTTATTCGCAGGGTTAACCACAACCGCGATACCGTCATGGGCGATGATTTCTTCTTTTAAGTTTGCTTCTTTTTCTTCAGGTTTTAGGTTACGAGATGACATGCCTAAATCAGCAGAATCATTTTTTGCCGCTTTAATACCAGCCGATGAACCTGGGCCTTGAACTTCAACGAAAATATCAGGGTTTGCTTTCATATAGGTTTCAGAAAACATTTCCATTAATGGAGTTACACTACTTGAACCCACCGCAGAAATAGTTTCTTTTGCAGATACAGAGGTTGCGCTCAGTGCGCCAAGAATTGCTAAGGTGCTGATTAGTGTCTTTTTCATTCCTATTTCCTTTTGTGGCATCATGCCGTTGAGTTATTCAGTTGACGAATGACACAATAAAGTTGAAATATGACAGTTGTGTGACAGTAATTTGAAGGGTACGTGACAGAGGGAATATGTGTTGTGAATAAACGAAAAGTGGAATGAACAAAAATCGAGAAAAGTCGCTATTAATGGTGAGATTAATAGCGATTCATCTAGCAAAAAGGACTGACGTGTGGCTTAACCGAACTCACCACCAATGTATTCAGCCGTCATGCTTTGGGCTGGGCGATTGAATATTTGTTCAGTTTGACCAAACTCCATTAACTCGCCAAGGTGCATAAAAGCGGTGAAATCGGAAATACGTTTCGCTTGTTGCATATTGTGAGTCACGATCACTATTGTGAAAGTCTTTCTCAGTTTGGCGATTAATCTTTCAATACCTTGTGTGGCAATAGGATCGAGCGCCGAAGTCGGTTCATCCATTAAAATGACTTCGGGTTGTAAAGCAATCGTGCGAGCAATACAAAGACGTTGCTGTTGACCACCAGATAACCCCATTGCATCGGCGTGTAGCTTGTCTTTAACTTCCTTCCATAAACGAGCATGCTCTAGTGCGTCTTGTACTCGTACATCCATATCGGCTTTGGATACTTTTTCGTTTAAGCGAATGCCAAAGGCAATATTTTCATATATCGACATTGGAAACGGAGTCGGTTTTTGGAAGATCATCCCGATCTTGCTGCGCAGGCCATATAAATCACAGTTCGTGGTCAGAATGTTTTCATCATCGAGTAAGATCTTGCCTTCGGCTGAGTGCTCATCATATAAGTTATAGATACGGTTCATGGTGCGCAATAACGTTGATTTACCGCAACCAGAAGCACCAATAATGGCGGTGACATGATTATCATAAATAGGCAGATTAATATCGAATAGCGCTTGTTTATCTTTGCCATAAAAGAAGTTCAAGTTTTGGATGTTCATACGTTTTGATAATAATGCCGTGTCAATTGGAGGGTTGGTAACGCTTTCCAAAGCTTTCATATTTTCTAAAGCTCTCATATCTTTTAAAGCTTTCGGTTTTTCTGAATTCATCGTTTTTTCCGCAGCATTTGCAATGTTTGAGTTTTGGTTAGTATTCATAACAGGATGATTAATTACAGTAGAGGCAGTCGAGTTCATCAGTCTTATCCTTGTGTCTTTTGGCTTTTGATGTGCGAACGTTTCGCCAGCATCGCCGGTAGCATTCGAGAAGTCACATTGAGTATTAAAATGGCGACGGTAATAATTAATGCGCCAGTCCAAGCTAAGTCGTTCCATGAGTCATAAGGGCTCATCGCCAGTCGATAAATGGTGACTGGTAAATTGGCCATCGGTCCATTCATATCAAGTGACATAAAATTATTGTTTAACGCGGTGAATAGCAGTGGGGCGGTTTCACCACAAATACGGGCAAACGACAGTAATACCCCAGTTAAAATCCCAGCACCAACACTGCGATAGCTGAGCGATAAGGTGACGCGCCATTTAGGCATACCAAGGCCCGCGCCAGCTTCACGAATGCTTTTCGGTACCAGTTTAAGCATCTCTTCGGTGGTTGAAATAATCATCGGCAGTGCGATCATCGCCAGCGCAATCGAGCCGGCCCAACCAGAGAAACTGCCGGTCGGTTTGACGCAAATTTCATAGACAAATAAGCCAATCAAAATCGATGGCGCGCTCATTAACATGCCATTTAAAAAGCGAATAATATCGGCCAGTTTTGAATCTTTACCGTATTCCGATAACCAAGTTCCCGCCAGTAATCCGATCGGGATCGCGATAGCAATACCCACGCCACTGATCATTAAACTGCCAACAATCGCATTGGCTAAACCACCTTCGCCGCCAGGGCTTGGCATCGATTCGGTAAAAGTTGAAAAATGCAAACCGTGTAAACCTTTGCTTAATAAGCTGTAAACAATCACGCCGAGAATAGCTAAGCCCAATCCTGTCGCGCTGTAACACAAGGCCCTAAATGCTTTACTTTTGGCGGTACGCCATTGTGAGCGAGTCATTAGCGGTTCCCTTTTCTAAGTTGAAGACGGGCATAACCCATCACAATGAAGGTGATCACAAATAGCACTAAACCTAACGCTAATAGTGAGGCGATATGCACAGGATCGGTGGCTTCATTAAACTGTTCTGCAATGGTGGCTGAGATCGAGGTTGCCGGCATAAACAGCGATGCGTTAATGTCTTGTGAGCCACCGATCACAAAGGTGATCGCCATGGTTTCGCCTAATGCGCGGCCCAATGCCAAAATAAATGCGCCTAAGATTGAGCTTTTAATGGAAGGCAGTAATACTTTTAAAATCACTTCGTAAGAATGCGCGCCAATACCGTAAGACGACTCACGCAATACATTGGGTACGGTTGAAAGGGCATCTTTAATTAATGAGGTTAAGATCGGCAAAATCATGATCGCCAAAATAATGCCAGAAGTGAGTAAGCCTAAGCCAATCGGTGGCCCGCTAAATAACACTCCAATGACCGGTATTTCACTTAAATGCTCGAGTAACCAAACCTGAACATTTTCAGAAAACCACGGAGCGAACACAAAAAGCCCCCACATGCCGTAAATAATGCTCGGGACGGCGGCCAGTAATTCAATCGCCATACTGATCGGCTTAGCAATCCATTTAGGCACCAGTTCTGATAATGAAATTGCAATCGCAATGCCCACTGGTGTTGCCAGTAGCACTGCGATAATCGCAGAAACTATGGTGCCATACAGAGCATTCGCCGCGCCAAATAAAGACTGAACGGGATCCCATTCGGTATTGGTAATAAAACCAAAGCCAAATTTAGAAATTGCAGGCCAAGCTCCTCCGACTAATGAAGCAAATAAAGCGATCATCAATAACATGATGAATAACGCGCTGGTATAACTCGCATTTTTAAATAAACGCTCAACTCGATTATGGGTAAAAAATCGAGCTCGGGGCGCGCTTTGAATCACTGAGTTTTGAGATGCGTCGATATGTGGAACGTTCAAGGTAATATCCTGTTAACGATGTCTTGATCCATGATGGATGGGCTTTCTCGCGCGGCTAAATCAACAATGCAAAATAAGCAAAGCCATAGCAACGCAGAGAACCCCATCATCGGGAAGGGATTTACTGCTGGTAAACCGCTGAACCGTCTTTAGCTTTAATTTCTTTTGACCACATGGTTTGCACCATATCCACCACATTACTTGGCATTGGTACATAACCTAATTTGGTGGCGATGTCGCCATGTTGATAGCCCCATTGGAAGAACTTCAGCACTTCTTTGGCGGTAGCTGGATTGGCTTGTTCTTTATGCATTAAGATGAAGGTTGCCGCGGTCATTGGCCATGATTGTGCGCCCGGTTGATCGTTGAGCATTAGCTTAAAGCCCGGTGCATGTGACCAATCCGCATTGGCCGCTGCTGCTTGGAAGGCGGCTAATTCAGGTTTCACAAAATGACCCTCTTTATTCTTCATTTGGGTGTAAACCAGATTATTTTGCTCAGCGTAAGCGTATTCAACATAGCCAATTGTGCCAGGAGTACGTTTGACGAGATTCGCGACTCCAGCATTGCCTTTACCGCCTAAACCGGTGGCAGCTTTTGGCCAAGCGATTTCTTTACCCATACCGACTTGAGAGGCCCAAGTTTTGCTCGCGCGTTGTAAGTAATCAGTGTAGTTGTAGGTAGTGCCTGAGCCATCAGAGCGATGCACCGCGATCACCATTTGGTGTGGCAGCGCTAAATTGGTATTTAAGGCTTTTACTTCGGCATCATCCCAATACTTTACTTTGCCTAAATAAATATCGGCGAGAGCTTCACCCGACAGCTTAAGCTCGCCAGCTTTAATCCCTTTAACGTTCACCACAGGCACAATCGAACCCATGACCGCAGGAAATTGCACCAAGCCATTTTTGTCTAATTCATCTTTACTTAATGGCGCATCCGATGCCCCGAAATCAACGGTGTTGGCTTCAATTTGCTTAATACCACCACCGGATCCAATGGCTTGGTAGTTCAGTTGTACACCGGTTTCTTGGTTGTATGCTTTGGCCCAATCGGCGTAAACCGGATAAGGAAAAGTGGCACCCGCGCCATTAATGGTGGTGGCTGCCATCGCCGGTGCAATCAAAGTAGACGCAGATAACGCAACTAACGAGGTCAAAACCAAAGTGTATTTCTTCATCTTTCCATCCTGAATTGTAAGTAAGTGTGTTTTCAGGGCTAACGTTAACTGCTTTAGATTTCAGTTTTGTTACAACGGGCTGAAGAATGTGAAATCATAAGTTTCAGATTTGAAAGATTAATGTAGTTGGTTGTTTTTGTGTCGGATTTTATTTTTTCGCTAATGGTTATTATGGATTTTAAACACGATATGATTTGATGGCGGGGAGTGTTATGAGCTTTCGACTACTAAATGTGACAGTGATTTTGTTACATTTTAATAGGGGCTGAAAATATGAGAAAGAGTAGAACACGGCAATGTTATCAAGGTTAAATGCGCCTAAAGAAAAGCTGAATCTAGGGGCTGTTGATCTTTCGTGATTAAATTTTGTTCGAGATAAAAGCCTTTTAATCGAGGCAAGTCGATTGAAGCCTAGTTATTCTAAGTAAATGAGACTTAACGAAGAGTAAAAGGCTTTTAGCCGAACCCTTCGGGCTGCGTTTGTTGGTCTTTTCTACTTAGTCATCGGCTTTTCGTGTAGCCAGCTACACCACAAAGCCTCTTCCTTGTATAAAAACCCAACAATTCGCAGCAAAAACAACCACGAAAGATCAACTGCCCCTAATACCGACCTAAAAATATTATCGACCAATTTACAATAATAAGCAGCTTCGAGCTGATTCAGCACCCAGATAAGGTGTCTTCTGCGCGACACCTATCTTTATTTGTTATGTGATAATTTCACTACCACGATCCAGCACCCAGCAGCGCTCGTTTTTGGTGTAGCCAATTTGTCCATAATAGTCATTGGCTGCCGGTGCGGCGATTAAAAACAGTTTACATGTAGGCTCTATTTGGGCTTGTGTTTGAACTTGTAACTGCTTGCCTATTCCCGACCTTTGATATGCTTCATCAACCGCGAGGTCGGACAGATAGCAGCAATAATGGAAATCCGTAATAGAGCGAGAAATACCAACCAGTTTAGGTCCATCCCAAGCAGTGATTATGAGATTGCTATTGTTTAACATACCGTTGATACATTTGATATTTTCTATCGGTCTACGCTCTCTTAACGTCGTTCGCTTAAGCAAACCAATAAACTCGTCAGCCGAGATCTGCTGATTAACTTTATATTCGATACTCAATGTGACCTCCTTATCATATAAAAATGTATTAGCAGGAAACGCGGATAAACCCGTAGATATTTCTGACACAATCGCTGCTAATCGATGGTTTAAATGCAATAAAATACGTCTGTTTTTCACTTACCGTTGCACGCATTAACCTACGCTGAGGAAAGCTTTACCAGTAATTCTCAAAGCTAAACTGACCGGATTCACTGCGCAGGTGTTTTTGATAGCCCATGCTTTCTAGGGTATCGCGGGTGTCGTGTACCATGTTGGGGTTGCCGCATAAATAGAAGAAACTGTGCTCTGGGGTTAACGTCACATGCGCGGCGGCAGATAATTGCTCGCTCTTAAGCAGTTCAGGAATTCGTCCTTGCAATGCGCCTTGCTCCACTTCACGCGACACAATCGGCACATAACGTAACTTGCCTTGGTAGGTTTTCATCATCTCAATGATCTTGTCTTTATATACCAACTCTTCTTTGGTCCGAACGGCATGGACTAACACCAAATGCTCAAATTTTTGGCATTGTTCGACTTCTTCTAAGATCGATAAAAATGGTCCGATCCCTGTGCCGGTCGACAACATCCATAAATCTATCGCACTGTCAGGTATCTCATCGACAGTCATAAAACCAGAAGGTTGGGTGCCGACATAAATCGTATTACCAGCCTGCAGATGGGCTAGAAGTGGGGTGAGTTGCCCTTGTGGAATTTCAATCACTAAGAATTCGAGGATTAAATTTTGCTTTTTCAGAGTGGGATTGTTGACCATAGAATAAGCGCGGCGCACCCATTCACCTTGGCCATTTACTAAGGCCAGTTTAGAAAATTGCCCAGCAATAAAAGCAGGGGAAGGGTACGCATTGGCTGGCACTTCGACGACCAGCGAAAAAAGGTGTTGCGCCCACTCAATCCGCTTAATCACTCGACCAGCAGTAAAACCAACAGGAATGTCTTTCATAAGTGACTCCTAGTTTTTCTATTTAATGGCAGCTATTAATCATACTCACAGTAATAATCTAGAATCATCATATACCTCGCCATTAACGCAAACAAGAATTATTATCATTAAAATAAGGTAATGGACTCTTTGCTTTTATAATGAACGGTGAGTGATTGCGTTGAGGTAAGATTCAGTCTGTCTTCAGCCAATCTTAAGTTTCTGGGATTAATCTAGCCTTACTTTGATTTTATAGGTTTTCCCATGCGCAAATTATCCACTCCTGCTTGGTTTGATTCATTCCCACGTCCAACCATGAAAGTCACGACGCTTATTACCATTTTAGCGTTGTATTACGGTTTTGTTTTGAATTATCCGATTGTGAGTCGTGTTTTCGCATTAAGCAAAGATGTGCCTGATTTTTGGTTCCCGTATACCGGGCCTTTTGTGCTCTTTTTTGCTTTTATGATCATTTTTTCTTTATTGGCGTGGCCGGGCGTATTCAAACCTATCATGGCGTTGATCACGCTCACTTCTGGGATTGCCTTATTTGGCGCTGTCACCTACAAGATTTTATTTGATGTCTCTATGATGGAGAATGTTTTTGGTACGAATGCTTCGGAGATTTCGTTCTATCTAACTTTCCGCTCGGCCTTATTTTTTGTGGTGTTTGGCTTAATTCCCGCGATATTGATCTTGTGGGTTAAACTGGAATATCGAAAATCTATCTTTAAAGAATTATTAAGCCGCGTGATCATCATTATGATCGCCGTGTGTGGCATTGCCTTGATTGCAGTGACCACTTATAAAGATTACGCGTCTGTGGGTCGTAATAATAAGTATTTAAATAAAATGATCATTCCTGCTCATGTTTACAATACCTTTCAATATGTGAACCGAAACTTTTTAACCAAACCATTAAAGTACGTTGAACTGGGTCAAGATGCAGCGCTCACGCCGACCGCCAATAAAAAACCAACCTTAGTGATCTTAGTGTTAGGTGAAACCGCACGGAGCATGAATTTTACCGCCAATGGTTATGCGCGTGATACTCAGCCATACACCAAAGATTTGGGTTTGATTTCAATGAAAGATGTGTCGTCGTGTGGCACCTATACTGCGCTGTCGGTGCCTTGTATGTTCTCGAATATGGATCGAAAAGATTACAAAAAACAACGCGCTAATGCCCAAGATAACGCGGTCGATATTATTGCAAAGAGTGGGGTTGAAACCTTATGGATAGACAATGATGGTGGTGATAAAGGCGTCGCTAAGAAAACCAAACTGATCCACGTTGATGCATCGCAAGATCCGGAGTTTTGTAATGGTGAAACGTGTTATGACGGCGTGTTACTCAAAAAAGCCCAACCATTTTTAAGCTCGGATGACAAAAAAGATAAGTTATTGGTGCTGCATACTATCGGCAGTCACGGGCCGACGTACTTCCAGCGTTTTCCTGCTAAAATGGCAAAGTTTGCGCCTTGGTGTAACCGTAAAGACATTGAACAGTGTAGCGATCAAGAAATAACTAACGTCTACGACAACACATTGATATATACTGACTACTTCTTGTCACAAGTTGTGAAAACCTTGCAGCAGTATTCCGATAAATACAATGTGGCAATGATGTATATTTCTGATCATGGTGAATCATTAGGTGAACATGGTTTGTATTTGCACGGCACCCCTTATTCGTTGGCACCGAAAGAGCAAACCACGGTGCCATGGCAAATGTGGATACCTAAGCAATATGCACAGCAAAAAAACATTAACCTTGATTGTGTCAAACGTGAATCACAAAAAACCGGTTATTCACATGATAACTTCTTCCATAGTTTGATTGGGTTTATGGGTGTGACCACCAAAGATAAAAATGAGCAGCAAGATCTCTTTTCAAGCTGCCAATCACAATAATATTAATTGAGTTAAACAATGAACGATAAAACAGTAATAAAACGCACCGGTCTTAGCCGCATTATGTACACGCTTGTACACAGCAGTAATGGCGTGAAGTGGATGATTAAAAATGAAGCGGCTTTTCAGCAAGAACTGATGTTGCTGGTTCCTCTTACCATATTGACATTTTGGATTGATTTTACGGCGCTACAAACGCTGGCGATCATGTTGTCGATGCTGTTTGTACTGTTTGCTGAAATGACCAATACCGCGATAGAAGCGGTGGTGGATCGCGTTGGGTTGGAATATCACGAACTGTCGGGTGTGGCAAAAAATATCGGCTCAGGGATCGTCACCTTAAGCATGATCATGTCGCTTATGGTGTGGGGCGTGATGTTGTACACCCACTTCTGCGCTTAACCGATATACTTTAAAGGCTCCCCACCACGGTGAGCCTTTTTTATTTGTGCCCATTTTTATTTACGTCAATATGGTTGAATAGAGAGCTCATGAAACTACTTATCATTGAAGACTCAGAAGCATTGCGCCGCAGTGTGGTGGTAGGATTAAATAACCTTGGCTTTACCATTGATGAAGCAGGTGATGGGGCAACCGGTTTAAGTATGGCGTTGCTCAATCAATATGACTTATTGATCTTGGATTTAATGCTGCCCAATGTTGATGGTATGGATATTTTGCGAGCTCTGCGCAAGCAAAATCTCGAAACCAAAGTCATTATTTTATCGGCTAAAAACCTCACTAAAGATAAAATTGATGGCTTGATGGATGGCGCAGACGATTACCTCACCAAACCCTTTTCTTTTGAAGAACTGCATGCGCGAATATTAGCGTTATTGCGTCGTGGGAAAACTAGTCAAGTCAATAATAGCCTTGAAATTGACGGGTTTACGCTCGATCTTGAAACCAAAAGTTTTTCCTATCAAGGCCAAATCATTGATTTAACCCGCAATGAATTTAAAATTATTGAATGCTTATTTTTAGCGCAAGGTCGGGTGGTCAATGCTGAAAAAATCAGTGAAGCGGTTATGGGCAATTTTGACCACTTATCTAAAAACACCATTGAATCGCACCTGTCTTCAGTGCGTAAAAAAGCGCGTCAATGTGGCGGTGATTTACCGATAAAGAATAAACGTGGCTTTGGCTACATTATTGAAAAGAGTCATTTATGCTAAACAAAAATCGTCCTCGTTCTATTAAGCGGAATTTGGTGAACTCGATTTCAGTATTATTTGGTGTGTTGATCTTCGCCATCTATTTATCGGTCGATTTAAGTATGGACAGTTGGGGCGATTCACAGTTTGATAGGGCTTTGATTAATAAAACCAATTATTTAAAGTCATTAGTTACCGTTAATAAATCGGGTGACGCGGTAAAATTCAATGATGGGATGATGAAAGATGCGAAAGGCAGTGATGATGTTGGTTATTATCAATTATGGTATCAAGATAAAAGCTTTAAGCGTTCTGAATCATTAACCGCCTTTCCCGATTTGGAATTACTCAAAATTTCCTTGCCACTCAATACTACCCAAATCGTTGATATGAAACTACCAAATGGGGAAACAGGCAGAGCGTCACTTTCCTATTTTTTACCTGACTCCGAATTACTCCATACTCAACATGCTCACCCCGCCTATTTAACCTTATATGAATCAAATAGTTCGCTAGAAAAGATGCTGATGTTTCTGGATGTCTTATTAGTTGTGAGCTTTTTCTTCTCGATTTTTTTGGTGCGAAATGTGGCTACTCGCATTGTTAGTAATGGTTTGCAACCGCTGCAATACTTAAATGAAGAAATAAAAAAAATTGAAATTAATCAGCAAGAAAAGATTGATTCAGTAAAATTTATTGACTCACCAGTGACAGGCAAAACAATTGAAGAGATCGAACCGATCCGAAAAGAGATCAATAATTTTATTCAAGCGAATCAATTACTGCTACAAACGGAACAACGCTTAACTGGCGATATTGCCCATGAATTAAAAACGCCAATTGCGGAAATAATCAGTTTGAGTGAAGTCTATATTCGTTATCCAAATGATGAGCGAATAGGCCAAAGCTACAAGCAAGATATGCTTAAAATTGCGACTAGAATGAAAACCATCGTAGATAATTTACTGTTATTACAGCGATCATCCTCGAACGCCATGCAGTTAGATTATGATGTGTTAGATGCTGAATTTATGCTTGAGCAAGTGTTGCAAGATTTGGCCTTTAAAGTGCCGACTATTCAACAAAGGGTAGATGTGGCACTGAAAACCGATAATCTCTACGCCGATGCTTTCTCACTCAATGTCATTATTACCAATCTTATTGATAATGCATTATTTTATAGCCCTGAGAGTTCAACTGTGACGGTTTCACTCATACCGGCAACTCAATCTGGGCGCTGGTTATTACAAGTGACCAACGATTTGATTGTGCCGTTAAGTCAACAAGATATCGAGCATATTTTAGATCCGATGTACCAAGCCGATAGCTCACGAACCTCGAACGAACGGCACGGGTTAGGCTTATCAATCGTGGATAACATTTGTCGACAAAATGGTTATACATTGACCTTTAATACTGATATTGCACAGCAAGTTACCTTCACTGTCGGGCCGATTGCCTCAACGAATGAAAGATTGGATGACCATTGAGGCTGCTTTAAACAATCCTCAGGGTGAGCACCATTCACACTACAGTGTCGTCAAATCTTGCGGGTATAAATGAGGAAATAGAAAAGGCAAAATTGACTGTTTTTAATACCGTCAATATTGACCATACTATCTAGGTAATAAAAACTTATTACTCCTTAAAACCATTTATGCGGCTTTGCAACTCACCCTAATGCCAGTCGTTAGGGTGATTATTTTCCCCTATCTTCAATAAATCTATTCCCAATAAGCATGAATTTTATACTAGTATAATGCTATATTAGATCCATTCGGCTTACTTAAACTCAGGTTAATAAAAATTATGTTACTGGAAGGGATTGAAACCTTACTGGCACTCAGCCAAGAAAAAACCATGAGTCGGGTGGGGAGCCAGCTTTATATTAGTCAATCTGCGGTCAGTAAACGCATCGCCTTGCTTGAAAAAAAACTGGGTAAAAAATTGATAGTGCCAGACGGGCGTCATGTGCGTTTAACCTCAGCGGCCAATGAGTTGATCGCCAGTATTGGCCCTACCTTTCAAGAGTTACAAGGGCGTATTTATGAACAATATGACCTGCAAGATCAAACGATTATTAAGCTAGATTGCTCGGAAACCTTAGTCGCCGGCTACTTATGCAAGATGATGGGCGAGCATTTTAAATGTGACGCTGCCATTCGGATTAGTACCCATCACACCCCAAGAATTGTCGAGCGTGTCCAGTCGGGTAAAGCGACCATTGGGTTTTGCGCTGGCCACTTACCAGCTCAACATGGGCTGAAAGTTATATCGCTGTGGCAAGAACCGTTTGTGTTAATAAGCCAAGCGCCATTGCTGCAACTTCCTAAGCAAGTGCTCACCAACGATTTATCCAATCCGGCCAATAGAAATCAGTTTGATATGTTGTCGCAATTAAAGATTGAGGCTTTAATGGAGATGGACTCATATTCTGCGGCGGCGCAACTCGCACTTGGTGGAATTGCCGCCGCATTAGTGCCACTTTCGGTAGTGAAAACGTTAAAAATAGAGGCTAAGTATTGCTTTAGTTTTGAGTCGTTAAAGCCACTCTCTCGCCCGATTAATATCTGTTTACGCCCGAACAGTTATCAAAACGAAAGGGTTAAAAGATTGATTGCAGCAATTGTGGATGTTGTTCCCACAACAGTTTAAGCGCCATAGTCATCGACATAATGATCACCAAAGGGCGTACCACTTTTTGACCGTTGCCTAATACTACTTTGGCTCCTAATCGAGCGCCAATAAAATTCCCAATCGCCATGGTGAGACCAAGTTCCCAAATAGGTAATCCTGCCATAATAAAGAAAGACAACGCGGCAATGTTGGAGGTGAAATTTAACACCTTAGTACGAGCGGTAGCGGCAACTAAACTGTAGCGACCGAGCGCCACAAAACACACCGCAAATATTGAACCGGTTCCCGGGCCTAAAAAGCCATCATAAAAACCAACACTGGTACCGATAGCAAAGGCGAATGCAGCTTCTGATAATAATGGTTTTTCATCCGGTTTAGGGCTCAAGGACTTAGAGAATAAGAAATAGCTCGAAATGGCGATCAAAATGATTGGGATGATGCTCATTAATACATCGGCGTTGATATGCTGTACCGTGGTGGCACCAATGGCTGCACCAATAAAAGTACACACAATGGATAACCACATCGATTTAAGCTTCACCGTGCCGCTGCGAATAAAATACAAACTGGCAGAAAAGCTGCCAAATGAGCTTTGTAATTTATTGGTAGCTAAGGCTTGAGCGGGTGGGATCCCCGCAGCTAACAGTGCAGGAACGGTGAGTAAACCGCCACCACCGGCCATGGCGTCGATAAAGCCGGCTAATGCTGCAACGGCGACCAGTAGCGCCATTACTTCTAATGAGAGATCCATATTCTACCCTATAATAATAATTGAGCTGACAATAGCATTAAAAGCGCGGTAGGATCAGCAAAAGGAAGGAAATAGACCTATTCCAAATTTTCATTGGTTATATTGATGGGATTGCCTTTCTCAAGCGACTAGGACAGGACTGCATCTTTTCGGTGTATTCAACTTGATCAGATATTAAATGGAATGGGCAGAATAACGATGGGATCAAAAAATCCCTGCTTATAGACTTTACTTAGGATGGTAAAAAGCAGCCTAAAGCAGGGAGTGGGCTTATTATGATTGCGAATCAGAAGCACACAGAGTAATTATAGTCGTGGATTCAGCATTTATGAGTTGGCTTATGAAAAAGCGTTTAGTTTTCGAGGCAGATCTCAACATTGAGTTTATACGTTTCGCCCCTGATAACCGAAGTTATGTGCTTTCATTTTTAGTAACGAATTGATAAATTATCGATTATTTTTTGTGATTATATTTTAGGAATAACTCATGGCCGGCTTAAGTCTACTGACATTATTAGATGATATTGCGTCAGTGCTCGATGATGTGGCACTGATGTCCAAAGTGGCCGCCAAGAAAACGGTTGGTGTGCTAGGCGATGATCTGGCGTTAAACGCACAGCAAGTCACAGGCGTTCGAGCTGAGCGTGAAATTCCTGTGGTCTGGGGTGTGGCTAAAGGCTCCTTTCGCAATAAATTAATATTAGTGCCCTCAGCCTTGTTAGTCAGCGCACTCGCGCCGTGGCTTCTGATGCCAGTGTTATTAATCGGGGGTTTGTATTTATGTTATGAAGGGGCAGAAAAAGTTCTCGAGAAATATTTACCCCATCACTCAGAGAATGAGACTCAAACAAAAAGAGCCGGAGGCAGTAAAGAACCAATCGATTTACTGGCGTTTGAGAAAAAGAAGATAAAAGGCGCGATCCGTACCGACTTTATATTATCGCTTGAGATCATCGTGATCGCATTAGGGATAGTGCAAGGTCATCCGCAGTTAACTCAAATTTTTGTGGTGAGCTTTATCGCTTTTATCATGACTTGTGGGGTATATGGTTTGGTGGCAGGGATCGTAAAATTAGATGACTTAGGGTTTTATCTACAAAGAAAAAGCCAAGGTCGCGGCGCTTTGAATATGATTGGTGGGGCTCTGGTTGCCACCGCGCCAAAATTGATGAAAGTGCTCACGGTGGTGGGAACGGTTGCGATGTTCTTAGTTGGCGGTGGCATTATTGAACATAGTATTGCGGCAGTGCATCATGTTACTCAAAGCTTGATCGCGCCAATGGTTTCTATGCCACTAGTGGCAACGGTTGCTCCTTATATCGTGACGGCAGTATTAGGTCTATTGGCTGGGACGGTATTGGTGGGGATATTGACTGGATTGGCAGGATTAAAGACAAGCTTAAATGGCAACAAAAATAATCCCTAATACCCATACCATTTCCATTTAATATTTGATCAATTTTGAACGTTCATTAAATTTATGGCATTGGTATAAGAACGAAGCATTAAACACTTAATAAAATGGCGAATGACCAACTGAAAGGTCATTCGCCATTTTATTGTTAGCATGATTGTGTCACTTGCACGTGCAAATTTGAGGAGTCATAACCGAATTAAGCCGCCACAATCTCTTGTTCTAAATACTGAATGATATCGTTTGACTCATACAACCATTTCACTTCACCTTGCTGCTCAATTCGTAAACAAGGGACTTTCATGGCGCCACCACAGGTTAATAGTTGCTCACGATGAGTCGGATTATTCTTGGCATCGCGTAATTCAATTTTCAAACTATTACGCTTAATCGCACGGCGTACTTTGACACAAAAAGGGCAGGCTTCATATTGATACAACGAAAGATGTTGGGTCGCAAGATCAATTTTTTGTTGCTCTGGCGCCGAGCGTTTGGTACCTGAAGGTGAAAAAACAAAATTGAGCAGTAAAATAATACGCCCTAAAATCCAACGAATAATCGCCATGTTAATCCTATAAGGGTTTGCTAAAAATAAAAAACAAAGGCTGAGTCATTCAGCCTTGTTTGTGTCAGAAAATTTGAGGTTATAACGCTTTCAAATAATCTACCACAGCATCAGATTCATATAACCACGTCACGCCATCTGATTTTTCGATGCGTAGGCACGGTACTTGCGTTTTTCCGGTTGCTGCTACTTTCTCGTCTTGGAAGTCAGGATTTTTGCGAATATCGCGTAATTCTAAATCGAGGCCTAATTCCGCAACCGCACGGCGAACTTTTTGGCAATATGGGCAGCTTTCAAAGTGATACAGTGCCAAGCCTTGAGTGGAAATTGTCATATCTAACTCCTTGATTATTTTCTAAATTATATTTTATTTGGATTAATTTTTAAGAGATCTGCATAAGCTTGGCCACATGAATACTTATCGTAGAGAGTATCTTCTGCTTTAAACTTAGAGACATTTTGTTGTTGAGAAATTTCTGTGAGCTTATTTTCAACCAGAGCTTGGTATTCAGCATGATGCATTGTCCATTGAATTGGGTATTCTGTCATCACATAAGATCCAATTTTATAACTGCCTTCACGGTGTAAAAATCCACACACCAAGTAACGAGTGAGATCTTTATCCGCTAACATCTTCGGTTGAGAAGGGTCGATTGGATCTTTGCTTGGCGTGGCAACGACGGTTGAAGTGCTAAGTGTTGCTTGACTAGAACTTACAGCAGAAGGATTGGCTTGCTCGCTGGCTGAGACTGTCGCAGGCGTAGCGGCAGACACGCTGGCTGATTGCTCTGCTTGAGCCATACTTGATGTCACTAGCAAGGCAGAAAAAAGCGTTGCAGAGAAATGAGTGGAGAGTCGAAACATCCTGTCTTCCTTTACTATCAATTAAATAGGGTAATAAGATATAGAGGCTATCATAACAAATATTATTATAATCGTCTTACTTGACGCTGTAGCTTTGGGTATCCTTGCGCACTATTGGTATACCAAACGAGTAATACTTACGACTCGGACAACATTTCCCATGTTACTTCACATTGTTGATCGTCAGTCGATAAGTAAATTGTATTGCCTGAAACCATCACGCCTAATTCTAAGGTGCGCGCAATCATCTTGGTCGAGGCTAATACCCCGGCATGATCTAAGCGGAAAATATCAGCATTCAACGTTGAGAACTTGTCTTGGTTTTGCTTCCACCACACATCCGATTTGGTATTAAAGCTATAAATGCTGACCTGTTTGGCCAAGCGGGTGGCTTTTTTAACCCGATCAAAATCAGGCTCGCCGGCTTCAATCCAATGCAGTAATTGATCATCTAACGACTTTAACCAAATATCCGGCTCTTCAATGCTAGATAGGCCTTTAGTAAATTGCAGATCCGGTTTGGCATTTAAGCAATACGCGATCACACGCGCCATCATACGAGCATCATTCTCGGATGGATGCTGAGCGATGGTGAGGTTTAGTGAATCGTAGTGATCGTTATTGATATCGGTTAATGCGATACGAAATTTATAAATAGTTGGTTTTAAAGCCACAAGTTAGCCTTTGGGAGTGCGAGTAAAGAGAAGGTGATTGTACGTGATAAATCAGCCAAGTGGTGAGTTATTGCCATAAAAAGCGCCACCGCAGTGATGGGGTGGCGTATGGCGCTTTGGTTGGGATACTAATATCTGCTGTCGATCAACGTTATTTGATTTAGCATGCTTATTCCTTTACACCTGAAACTTACTTTTATCGCCAATATCGAAATGAAATGGCTGGCGAAACTTAGCAATACAAATTCCGCTCAGTAATAAGAACGAGGCAATGGCTAACCCATGTGTGATGATGGGTAAAATAGGGATCAACAAGCTCAACCAATAAATGATTAACACCACCGGCGTAATACGAACCAAATAAATCCGAAAGCAATAATACTCTTTGATCGCAAGGCCACTCGTGACTAAAAAGCTTGCACCTATCGCCAAAATTGGCGCGAGACCTATCGCCAGCCAACAGACAGAAAATAGCGCCGACCCTAAGATGATCCAGCGAATGTTTTTATCATAAATATGCATACAAGCCGCCGCCACAAGTGAGCTGCAAATCAGCAACTGGCTGGCATATTCAAAAGCAATAAAGTTAAACAACAACATCGCAATGGCAGACACACCAAAGCTTAAACGATAAAAACCGACGGTTAAATAATCGATGCTATCAAGCTCTTCTTTTATATGTATGTCAGCCATGTGGTGGTCCTATTGTGTGTTGAGGTTTAAAGTGTCGTTAAAACATAATCCAATGCGCCCACAATAGCGGCAACTTGAGCGCGATTACATTCATCATTGGTCACTTTAGGGCTGTCTGGGTAAACTTCCGTGGTGGTGCAATAAGTATAATCGGTAAAACCGGCACATAAACCTAATTTGGCTAATGGGTAGTTGATCACGCCATCTTGCGTTACATCGGATCCAATAATTTGGTGGTTGTCATCGGCAGGGGCAATGTGGGTGACTTTACGTACTGAATCAATAATCGCCTTTTGTAGCGCATCGTCTTGTTTTTCGGTATCGCCAACCGTGTAGAAACCATCAGGGATTGAGCCTTTTGTGTAAGCTAAACCATCGCGCGCCGCAAGCGCTGGACGAAACTCCAGTTCATCGGTATCGGTGGTTTCATGCAAATCAATGTGGACTAAAATTGGCGCATCGAGATCTTTGACCATCTTCATGAGCGCGGCGGATTCTTGTGCAGGGCTATTGGCAATAAAGTTGCGGTTAGGATCGAGCGCATCGGGGTTCCAGCGATTAATGGTTTCATAACCCCACGGGCTGACACACGGCGCGATCACAATATTAAACTGGTCTTGGTAACGCTTGGCTTCACTTTGAGCAAACAACAGCGCGCCATGCACACCACTGGTTTCATAGCCGTGCACACCACCAGTAATCAAAACGGTTGGTTTATTGGCAGACCAAGACTTGGATTTTAGCGCCCAAAGTGGGTAGCGGCTTTCCCCGACAGGGTTCGCATCGTAGTGCAAATCGGCATAATGAAAGGCATCGAAATCATTTTTTAAGCCATCAATCTTTGGCATAACTTCATCAAAATAACTGCGCTTCACACTGGTTTGTTCTAGCCATTGACGTTTTTCAATGGCTGTCCATTTTTGACCCAGAGTCCCGATTGGGAAGGCATTTTCAGAGTTCATAACGTATCCTTTATTGAGTGCTATCACTGATATATACCCGTCTTACTTGAAGCTGCAGCTTTGTTGGCTGCGCTAACTTACCCCAATCACTTAGGCAAGCTAAGCTCATGGGGCTTTGTTTACTTGCCGCCTCACTGCAACTTCAATTACTTTGGGTATAGTCACAATCTTAGCACTTTATTATCTCGGCTATAGCAGAAATATTATGGCGCTCTCTTAATTGATGGATTTATTGCTTACACTGAAGTAAGAACAGTAAACCGTGATGGATAAGGAATGTTATGACCAAACGGATTTGTATCATATTGAGTTTGCTATTAATGACAGCCTGTTCAACCCAATTTTTTTATAACCGCTTAGATTGGATGGCAGCGCAATATGTCGATCGCTATGTGTCATTAAGTGATCAACAACAAGCGTCGTTTAAACAATCGGTACGCGAGGTGCAAGCGTGGCATCGAGCCGAACAATTACCCTTATATATTAAACAGATTGATTACCTGCTTACTCTGACGCCCTCTCAAGCGAACAAGCAACAAGTGGCACAACAGTACGAGGTACTAAAAGACTTTTCGACTCAATTAGTCACTCATTCTATGCCGCATTTATACCGCTTATTTATGAGTTTAGATCAACAACAAGGCGATGAATTATTTGATTCGTTGCAACGCAAATACGAAGACCGTTATGCCGATGATAATGACCTCAGCGATCAACAACGGCGCGAAAAATCACAACAAGGAATGACTGACATATTGGAAACGTGGATCGGCGATTTGTCTGCCTCACAAGTTGCGATGGTGAAGCAATGGAGTAAAGATCGTCCATCTATGCGGCAAGATTGGCTTAAACAACAATTGATCAATAAATCCGAATTACAGGTGTTATTTTTGCAGCGTAATGACTCACCTGCATTCAAACAAAAATTTAGCACGACCTTGCTTAACCCCGATAGGTTGTACCCCGAGTCGCTCACGCAAAAACGGCAACATAACCGCACCGTCACGATTACGATGCTGGTGGATGTGATCCAAGCCATGAACCCAGAGCAGTTTGAGCATTACCATCAACAATTACGCGATTGGCGCGAGAGGTTTAGCGAACTTATGGAAGATGCAAAATAAAAATAAATCATTCTCGATCTATCATTCATCACATAAATGAAATGTAAGCTGATTTATTATTACACTCACACGTTAGATACGTCTCATTGTTAATAAGATGCGACTCATTACAAGAGCCAAATGGAGAGCTTAATGAAAATTGTACGCCACCCACTTTCTTTGTCTGTGTTGATCGGGATGATCGGCCTGTCAAATCCTACTTTTGCGGACACTATTCACTTACGCGTGATTGAAACTACGGACATTCATGCGAACTATATGGATTACGATTACTACAAAGATCAAGCTTCGAAGAAAATCGGCTTAGTTCGCGCGGCAACCTTGATTGAGAATGCGCGTAAAGAAGTTAAAAATAGCGTGCTGGTGGATAACGGTGATTTATTGCAAGGCAGTCCGATGGGCGATTATATTGCCTCGCATGGTTTAAAACCAAGTGAAGTGCACCCCGCTTATAAAGCGATGAATTTACTTGATTATGATGTGGGTAACATTGGCAACCACGAATTTAACTATGGGCTAGATTTTTTAGCTGAAGCCACCAATGATGCTAATTTTCCGTATGTGAATGCCAATGTGGTTGATGCTAAAACGGGCAAGAATTACTTTAACCCTTATGTGATCAAAAAATATCAGTTTAAAGATACTGACGGTGAGTCACACCAAATTAAAGTCGGTTATATTGGTTTTGTACCACCACAAATCATGGTGTGGGATAGAAAAAATCTAACTGGCAAAGTAAAAGTTGCCGATATAAAAGAAACGGCTGAAAAGTTCATCCCTAAAATGCGCGCCGAAGGGGCCGATGTGATTGTCGCCATTCCTCACTCGGGCATTTCGACTGAGAAATACCAACAAGGAGCGGAAAATTCCGTTTATTACCTCACTAAAGTAAAAGGCATTGATGCGATCACTTTTGGTCATTCTCATGCCGTGTTCCCAAGCGAAGAATTTGCCAAAGTGGCTGGCGCAGATATTAAACAAGGCACCATTAATGGCGTACCTTCGGTGATGCCGGGTCGTTGGGGGAGCCATGTGGGGGTGATTGATTTAGTGCTCGAACAAAAAGGTGATAAATGGATGGTTGCCAACGGTAAAGCCGAAGCTCGTCCTATTTATGATGCTAAGGCTCAAAAGTCTTTAGCTGCAGAAGATATGCAAGTGAAACATGCGCTTGAAGAAGATCATCAAGGCACGCGGGATTTTGTTAATCAGCCAATCGGTAAAGCCAGTGATGAAATGTACAGTTACTTGTCGTTAGTGCAAGATGATCCTACGGTACAAATTGTTAATATGGCGCAAAAAGATTACACCGAACGCTTTATTCAAGGCGATCCCGATCTGGATGGTTTACCGGTTTTAGCCGCAGCAGCACCGTTTAAAGCGGGTGGCCGTAAGAACGATCCTGGTAACTTTACCGAAGTCGAAGCAGGGCAACTAACTTTCCGTAATGCGGCTGATTTATACCTGTATCCAAATACGCTGGTGGCACTTAAAGTGTCTGGCGCTGATGTAAAAGAATGGCTTGAGTGTTCAGCAGGGCAGTTTAATCAAATTGATCCAAACAGCAGTAAGCCGCAGTCACTCATTAACTGGGATGGTTTCCGTACGTATAATTACGATGTGATTGATGGGGTTAACTATCAAATTGATGTGACTCAACCGGCCAAATATGACGGTGATTGTAAGGCGATTCACCCTGATTCTCAGCGTATTGTGAACCTGACTTATAAAGGCGAGCCGATCAACCCTAAACAAACCTTTATCGTGGCGACCAATAACTACCGAGCTTATGGCGGTAAGTTTGCAGGTACTGGTTCCAAGTATGTGGCGTTTGATTCTCCGGATGAAAACCGCACAATCTTGGCCGACTATATTACCCGCGTGAGTAAAGAGAAGGGCCAAGTCACGCCAAGCGCGGATAACAACTGGTCGTTTGCCCCGATTAAAACCAAAGCCAATTTAGATGTGCGCTTTGAAACCTCACCAAGCGATAAAGCCGCCGCTTTCATTAAAGCCAAAGCCCAGTATCCGATGAAGAAAGTCGCTACCGATGAAGTTGGTTTCGCGGTTTACCAGTTGGAGTTGAATAAGTAAATTAGCTGTTCATCGAGAGATTTTGGGCGTTTAAGGTGTCCAGATATTGAAATCCCCAAGATGATGTATATTCATCGACTCGGGGATTTTTTTTGGATTTAATCTTAGTTATACCGAGTATTCTGGTCAAGCCCAATAGGACACCTGACTTTGTAATTTTTTATAGTCGATTGGCGTTAAATCACCAAGCGTAGTATGCAACCTTTCATGGTTGTAATACCGGATATATTCTTCAACATCTTCTTTCATTGCATCACGCGTTAAATAAACCACATTGAGTAGCCATTCATTTTTCAAGCTACCGAAGAACCGTTCGACGACTGCATTGTCTAAACAAGCTCCAACGCTGCTCATTGATGATGTGATGCCATTTCTCGTTAACAGGTGCTGAAATGAACTACTGGTGTACTGTGAGGAAAAGTAAGCCTCTTTGAGGCTTACGAAGTGTAATTGCCATTTGTAATGCACGTTCAACGAGACCTACCGTCATGCGATCTGATAATGCCCAACCAATGATCCGCGTGAATGTAAATCCATGACTACAGCCAGATACATCCAACCTTGATTGGTTCTCAGATAAGTAACATCTCCGGCCCAAATACGATTGGGCACTGTAGGATTAAATTGTTGTTTTAATATATTATCTGCAACGCTATCACTATGTTTCCGCTTGGTGGTGATTTTATAAGCTCGACGCTGACGCACAACAAGACCTAACTTACGCATGATGGTGCGAGTACGATAACGCCCGATAGTGAAGCCTTCTTCACGTAGTTTCTTAGCTAATTGACGAGAGCCTAAACTTCCACGACTGCGCTTGAATAAGCGCTTGGCAGTTCTGTATAAATTAAGCTCTTGCTCAGTAATGATCTGAGCAGGTCGTGCTAACCAATCATAAAATGCACTGCGGCTTACTTTTAGAGCGTTACAAAGCATTTTTATTGGAAATCGAGAGCGATGCTCTCGAATAAATTGAAACTTTACTTCATTTCTTTCGCAAAGAAGGCGCTGGCTTTTTTTAGGATCTCTTTCTCCATTCTAAGCTGCTTTACTTCCTTTCTCAGAGCCATTAATTCCGTTTTTTCATCTGCGTTGACAGATGAATTATTGAGTTCGTCAGCCTTCTGCTTCCAAGTATAAAGCAGGTTTTGTGATACTCCCAACGCATCAGCAGCTTGGGCGACAGAATACCCTTGTTCGGTAATAAGGCCGATTGCCTCTTCTTTAAATTCTTTCGTATAAGTTCGATATTGACGTTTTGTATTCATATTCACCTCGATTGATTATCGATTATCCACAATCAAGGTGTCCAGATCGATTAGACCAGAATAGTTGGATATCCGCGCTGTGGCAATACACGCAGGTTTCAACATAATTAAGATGTGCTGAGTCACACTCAGGGCAGTGCCGAATTCGGTCGATAAAGTCTTCTGTTTGGAGTAATTGATTTTTCAGCTTTGCCACTACATACGTTTGTGCTGACTGTAATGCAGGGTAATAACAATCGATCAATGGGTAATAATAAACTTGGTCGGTATGATGATCTTTTACGGGTAATAAAGAGCGCTTTTCATCCAGCCATAACCAAGTGAGGATAGGGCAAGTTTGTCGGTCATTGAGATGAGATAACCGTTTTTGATGTTGTTGCCATTTCGCTTCCCACTCATTTTCCGACCATAACCCATCAGATAAATGAGCAGATAAGGTACTTTCTTTCATCACATATATTTGCCAAGTATGCGTGTGTTCTAATTGATGAATTGATTGTAATAATTTGTCTTGTTCTGGTTCGTTTGCTGAAATAAGACAAACTGATGCTGAATGCTTATTGAGTTCAGTCAAGCATGTTACCTGATTGTGTCGCATCGAAGGTGTAGATACCGAGTTTTGAGTGTTAAAAAAAAGTAAGTCCATAATATTCTTATCAAAAATGTAGAAGTTCAGCATCCTATGGCGTGAACTTTAATTTTTGGTAGTGATATCGTAATTAATAACATTATTTAGGTTATTAATGTGGATTTTCGGCAGTTATAGGCTTGATAAACCTATTCATGAAGGCATGGATCTGTTAGGCAGAGTTGCTGGATGTTCCTCAGTGATGTTGGTGTTCCAATGTTAATGTAATTACAAGTGTAAACGTTTACATTAATTGCGTTGGATCACAGAAATAATGCCGGGTATGTTGCTATTATCACCATAAGTTAAGCGGTTTGCTTTAATGGGATCGTTTTCTTTTGGAAGCTAAAGATCATGAAGGAGTCAAAATGAAAGTTTTAGTCACGGGTGGGTTAGGGTATATCGGCAGTCATACTTGTGTGCAGTTAATCAACGCTGGGCATCAGCCAATTGCATTAGATAACTTAACCAACAGCAAGTTAGAGGTTTTAAATCGCATTGAAGCGCTAACCGGCACCAAGCCTGAATTTTATCAAGGTGATGTGCGTGATGAAGCTTTCTTAGATCAGGTCTTTAGTGAACAAGCCAATAGCAACCAACCTATTGATGCGGTGATCCATTTTGCAGGTCTAAAAGCGGTCGGGGAGTCGGTTGCCAAGCCTTTGGAATACTACGATAACAACGTGAATGGTTCTTTGGTGTTAGCGCGCAGTATGCGTACCGCAGGGGTGAAAAATATTGTATTCAGTTCATCGGCGACTGTGTATGGCGATCCTGCTCAAGTACCGATCACCGAGTCGTCACCAACAGGTGCCACCACCAACCCTTATGGTCGCAGTAAATACATTATTGAAGAATGCTTTAGCGATCTGTTTGACGCTGAAAAGGATTGGAGCATTACCTTGTTGCGTTATTTCAATCCTGTTGGCGCGCATCCATCTGGCACGATGGGGGAAGATCCTCAAGGTATGCCGAATAACCTCATGCCATTTATTGCGCAAGTGGCCGTTGGTCGTCGTGATAAATTGGCGGTATTTGGCGATGATTATGCCACCCCAGATGGCACCGGTGTGCGTGACTACATTCATGTTATGGACCTAGCCGATGGGCATTTGGCCGCCATTAATGCACTGACGAATAAAGCCGGTTTGCATATCTATAATCTAGGAACTGGCCAAGGCAGCAGCGTATTGGATATGGTCAATGCATTCTCTAGCGCTTGCGGGCATCAAGTGGCGTATGAAATCAAACCACGTCGCGCGGGTGATATTGCCGAATGCTGGGCAAGTACAGAAAAAGCAGAACAAGATTTAGGCTGGAAAGCCACGCGAGATGTGGCAGAAATGAGCGCAGATACTTGGCGTTGGCAGTCGAATAACCCTAATGGCTATGATTCGTAATATTGGGATCAATAATATTGGTTATTCACGCTTTAACTCACTCAAACAGGCAGAAAATAAAAAATGACAACAGAATTTAACCCCATTGATCATCCACATCGCCGCTACAATCCATTAACTGGGCAGTGGATCTTAGTGTCTCCTCATCGCGCCAAACGCCCGTGGAGTGGTCAAGATGAGAAACCTGTGACCGCCAGCATTAAGCCATATCAAGACGATTGCTTTTTATGCCCAACCAATACCCGAATTTCTGGCGATGTGAATCCTGATTATAAAGGCACCTTTGTGTTCCAAAACGACTTTGCCGCCTTAATGCCAGATTCACCGGATGCGCCACCGTCCACAAATCCGTTATTTAAAACCCAAGGGGTACGCGGGTTAAGCCGAGTGATTTGCTTCTCGCCCGATCACAGCAAAACCCTGCCGGAATTACCCGTGTCACAGATCCGTAATGTGGTCGACACATGGAATGAGCAAATTGAAGAATTAGGTCAAGATTACCTATGGGTGCAAGCGTTTGAAAATAAAGGTGAGGCAATGGGCTGTTCGCAACCTCATCCGCATGGACAAATCTGGGCTAATAGCTTTTTGCCTAACGAAATCGAGCGTAAAGATAAAAATCTGCGTGATTATTACCAACAACATGGCACCAACTTATTAGTCGATTATGTGCAAAGTGAGCTGCAAGATGGCGCGCGTACTGTAGTAGAAACCGAGCATTGGATCGCCGTGGTCCCTTATTGGGCGGCGTGGCCATTTGAAACCATGTTACTGCCAAAAACGCACATCAAACGTATGAATGATCTCAGCGATGCACAACGTGATGACTTGGCACTCGCGATCAAACAACTCACTTGTCGTTACGATAATTTATTCCAATGTTCCTTCCCGTACTCAATGGGGTGGCATTACGCGCCATTTTTTGAAAATGATGATTCAATAGAAGATAAAGGTACTGAACATTGGCAATTGCATGCTTTGTTTTATCCACCATTGTTGCGCTCTGCGACGGTTAAAAAATTCATGGTGGGCTATGAAATGCTGGCAGAAAGTCAGCGCGATCTCACCGCAGAACAAGCAGCAGAAAGATTACGTGCATTAAGCAGTCAACATTATAAAGATGCACAATAACCCAATTTAAACACTCGTCTCTCCTTTAGATAATGGAAGTTTTTATTTTCATATCAAGAGTATATCCATACGAGTGATCATTATTAAAACTATGTAGGTAAACCCAATGAACGAACGTACTCAAAAGTTAATAGAAGCCGTTAATGGCGCATTTGAACTGATTTTTAACTACGCCGCGACGCACATTATTCAAGCGCCAGGCCGTGTGAACTTAATTGGTGAACATACCGATTATAATGATGGTTTTGTGCTGCCGTGCGCGATTGATTACCAAACCTTGGTGGCAGCCTCTAAGCGTGATGACAACATCGTGCGTGTGGTAGCGGTGGATTTTGATAACCAAGTGAATGAGTTTGATATTTCCAAACCACTCGAATTTGATCATGATGTGATGTGGGTTAACTACATTCGCGGCGTGATTGATTGTTTGCAAAAACGTGGTTATGAATTTACGGGTGCCGATATTGCAGTGAGCGGCAATGTGCCACAAGGGGCGGGATTAAGCTCTTCGGCAGCATTAGAAGTGGTGATTGGGCAGACATTTAAAACCCTGTACGAGCTTAACATCTCACAACAAGATATCGCCTTAAATGGTCAGCAAGCCGAAAACCAATTTGTTGGGTGTAACTGCGGCATTATGGACCAGCTTATTTCGGCTGAAGGTAAACGTAACCATTCATTATTGATTGATTGTCGCTCGCTAGAAACAAAAGCGGTATCCATGCCAGAAGATATGGCGATTGTGATCATTAACTCGAATAAAAAACGCGGCTTAGTTGACAGCGAATACAACACTCGCCGCCAGCAATGTGAAGCAGCCGCCGACTTTTTCAATGTGAAAGCATTGCGTGATGTGTCGATTGAGCAATTTATGCAACGTGAAGCCGAGCTAGACCAAGTGGTAGCCAAACGCGCTCGTCATGTGATCACCGAAAACGATCGAACAGAAGAAGCGGCGATTGCATTAAGAAATCACGACATGGCACGTTTAGCGGTACTGATGGAACAATCGCATGTGTCTATGCGCGATGATTTTGATATCACTTGCCCAGAAGTTGATGCGATTGTTGATATTGTGAAAGACGTGCTTGGCACTCAAGGTGGCGTACGCATGACGGGCGGCGGCTTTGGTGGTTGTGTGGTTTCTCTGGTTCCACCGTCTTTAGTTGATGCAGTAAAAGCGGCAGTGGAAGCACAATATCAAGCTAAAACGGGCTTAAAAGAAACCATCTATGTGTGTAAAGCAATGGATGGCGCTGGCGTTATTACAACTGAGACTCGTTAATATGGGATCATTATCGTTACCATGCGGTGTGGAACAATTGCACACCAATATGAGCGCAGGAGTCTACCTTGATGGACTCGCTGCCAAGGTGATCACCTTATCCAATCAATCCGGTATGACCGCGACTTTTATGGATGTTGGGGCAACGTGGTTAAGCTGTACCGTTCCGGTTGCCGACCAAGTACGAGAAGTATTGCTTGGGGTTGATACCATCGAGAAGTTTCAGCAGCAAACCTGTTTTCTAGGGGCGAGTGTTGGCCGCTATGCAAACCGAATTGCCGGCGCTCAATTTGAACTTAATGGACAGGTTTATTCACTATCACAAAACCATGAAAAATATTGTATTCATGGTGGCGAAATGGGGTTTGATAAGCGCCGTTGGACAGTGGTAAGTCAATCACAAGACCAAGTGGTGTTTGAACTTAACTCCGCCGATGGCGATCAAGGCTTTCCGGGGAATATGCAGGTGCAGTTAAGCTATACGCTCACCGATGACAATCAAGTGTCGATAGACTATCAGGCCAAGGTCGATAAAGCGTGTCCAATTAACTTAACTAATCATGCTTATTTTAATCTACAAGGCGCGAAAAGTGGCGTCAATTGCTTAGAGCATAAGCTGACTATATCAGCCGAGCAGTTTCTTGCAAGTGATGAGAATAGCTTGCCGACGCGCATAAAATCGGTCGTGAATACGGGTTTTGATTTTCAAACTGAAAAAACATTACAGCAAGACTTTTTGTTTGATGATGAGCAAAAATTGGCCGCTGGTTATGATCATGCCTTTATTTTCTCAACTGAACATTTGAATCAACTGAAACAAGTTGCAAGCGTGGTGTCGCCAGATGACAAGGTCAGCATGCACGTGTTTACCACTAAGCCTGCGATGCAAGTTTACAGTGGTAATTATTTAGCTCAGTGTCCCTCACGCGAGGAAGCTCCGTATCAAACATGTGATGGTTTTGCGTTAGAGACTCAATACTTACCTGATGCACCGAATCACCCTGAATGGACGTTTAGCGACAGTATCGTGCAGCCAGATCAGTCATACCACCACACTACGGTATATCAATTTAGTTTTTGATCTTAGGGCTATATTAGTCACTAAATATTATATGTGCCCCTTTAGCTTAATTGCTAAAGGGGCTTTTTTATGGCGAATGGGCGCTCTAACAATCAAGTAAAGATAAAGGAGAGAGGTGATGAAGTAGAGGTATAATGGAGAAAGAAAGCAACAAAATTAATGTAGTATAAAGTCATGAAGATCTATATCACTAAAACCAGAGACAGATTTTCAAGTTATTATTTATTTCGCTAAGTTAATTAAATAACAAATACAATGTCAATATTTGAAATGTGATGTACGTCGCTTATATCGAATAAGGTGTTTTATTGCAAAGCCTGCTCTGAGTCTAATTAATACTATTGACAAGTTGCTCAAGAACAAAACTGTAATTTTATTACTTCTAATTATGTGAGTTAGATGACTAAATACTAATTGACCGAGCTCGTTGTGTGAGGTGGATCTCATTATGTGTGCAGTTGCAGTTATAAGTAACAATCTTGATAATTGATCTATTCCCAGAGATAACAAAGTAAGGTTTCAACATGCTATATAACCTAATTGATCACGATCTAATTGATGTTATTCATAATCAGTCATATGAATGGCAAGAAGCCGTTAAAACGACCACCCAATATCTAGAAAATAAGGGTTATGTTTCCGCTGACTATGCTGATGCGATAATCCAGTCAACGTATGATAATGGCCCTTACTATGTACTTTGTCCAGGTATTGCGATGCCACATGCAAGACCTGAAGCTGGTGTTTTAAAAACAGGCTTAGGTATTCACATCTTCCCACAGCCTGTTGATTTCGGTTCAGACCTTGGTCCAGCCAATGTTCTATTTACGCTTGCCGCGAAAGATTCAGATACTCATATTGAAGTAATACAAGCCTTAAGTGAAATGCTTATTGATGAAGATAACATCACTAAGTTATCTGAAGCCACTTCTAAACAAGAAGTACTCGAACTGATTAAGCAGTACTAAGAAGGAATATAACATGGCTACAAATGTTAGGGCAAAAATACAAGCTTTTGGTGGGCATTTGACCGCAATGGTCCTGCCTAATATCGGGGCATTTATTGCTTGGGGCTTTATCACTGCATTATTCATCCCGACGGGTTGGATGCCCAATGAGCAATTTGCTCAGATTGTTGGTCCGATGATTAAGTATCTATTACCGCTATTGATTGGTTATACGGGGGGGCAAATCGTTGGTGACAAGCGCGGTGCGGTTGCAGGTGCTATTGGTACTATGGGGGTGATTGTCGGTGCAGATATTCCAATGTTTGTCGGTGCAATGATAATGGGGCCTTTAAGTGGGTGGTTTATAGTCCAGTTTGATAAAAAAATTGAACATAAAATACCATCTGGTTTTGAAATGGTCGTTAACAATTTCTCACTTGGTATTATTGGGATGCTTTGTTGCTTGGTTGCCTATGAAGTGGTGGGCCCTGCAGTAACCGCAGCTAATTTGTTTGTTAAATCTGGCATTGAAGCATTGGTCGCAACGGGATATTTACCATTACTTGCGGTTATTAATGAGCCCGCTAAGGTATTGTTTTTGAACAATGCTATTGACCAAGGTATCTATTATCCATTAGGGCTACAAGCCGCGGCAGAAACTGGTAAATCCATCTTCTTCATGGTGGCTTCAAATCCTGGCCCTGGCTTAGGCTTATTGCTAGCTTACGCTAAGTTCGGTGAGGGGCTAAGTAAGCGCTCGGCACCAAGTGCCATTATTATTCATTTCTTTGGTGGTATTCATGAACTGTATTTCCCATATGTTTTAATGAAACCAATTATGATCTTAGCGCTAATTGCGGGTGCAGCGACAGGTATTAGCACTTTTAACTTACTAGGTGCAGGTTTAGTTGCAGGTCCAAGTCCTGGTTCTATCTTTTCGTACCTTGCATTGACACCGAAAGGCGGTTTCATTGGAACTCTCGCGGGTGTGGCAAGTGCGACCATAGTCTCTTTCTTAGTTGCTAGCCTTATTTTGAAAATGAGTAAATCGAAAAAATCAGAAGAAGCTTTTGAGCAATCCGTTACCGATATGAAAGATATGAAAAAAGAAGGCGCAATCAATACCGCTGCAGCGACAGCAGCAACGCCATCTAAAAAAATTCAATATGTTGTTTTCGCTTGTGATGCAGGTATGGGGTCAAGTGCGATGGGGGCTTCTATCTTCAGGAAGAAACTGATGAAAGCCGGTTACGAGATTGAAGTTAAAAACTTTGCTATAGAAAAAGTACCGTCGGAGGCTGATGTAGTTGTGACACATGAAAGCCTAGAAGATAGGGCGATAAAAGCCACAGGGTTACCGGTTATTCCGATTAAGAACTTTTTAAACGACCCCGCTCTGAATGAATTGATGTCAACGATTGAACAACAACAAGCCTAATTTAAAAATTTAGGGGCATAGAGCCCCTCAGGAGAAATACCATGGTTCAAACTACTGCTGCTGTAATTTGTGGTGAAAAAAATGTTCAACTGAGAGCATTTGACTTACCAACAATCTCTGATGATGAATTACTTGTAAAAAATATCTCGAATAGTATTTGTTTATCAACTTATAAAGCGGCCTTGCTAGGAAGTAAGCACAAGCGTGTACCTGAAAATATTGCAGAAGTTCCTGTGATTACGGGTCATGAATATGCAGGCATGATTGTAGAAGTTGGTGCCAATTTAGCGGATAAATTTAAAGTAGGGCAGTCGTTTGTTCTGCAACCAGCAATGGGGTTACCTACTGGTTACTCGGCAGGCTACAGCTATGAAACCTTTGGTGGTAATGCTACTTATTCGATTATTCCAAAAATTGCGATAGAGCTAGGTTGTGTACTGCCTTATGCCGGTTCGTATTTTGCTGATGCGTCACTTGCTGAGCCAATGTCTTGTATTATAGGGGCTTACAACGCAAGTTATCACACCACTCAGTTTGTGTATGAACATGATATGGGTATTAAAGAAGGTGGTTCGTTGGCTCTGTTAGCCTGTGCTGGACCGATGGGGATTGGCGCGATTGATTACGCAATCAATGGACCAAGAAAACCGAAACGTGTGGTAGTGACTGATATTGACCAAGACCGTCTAACTCGAGCAGAAAGTTTGATTTCGATAGAGGCAGCGCAGCAGCAAGGGGTTGAGTTGATTTATGTGAATACTGCACAAGTTGATGATCCAGTATCTTACCTAAAGTCTATTAACGATGGGAAAGGGTATGATGACGTGATGGTTTATGCGGCTGTTAGCCAGGTGCTAGAACAAGCAGATGAATTGTTAGGCAATGATGGTTGTTTAAACTTCTTTGCCGGGCCGACAGATAAGCAATTTAAAGTCCCTTTTAATTTTTATAACGTGCATTACGAAGCAACGCATATTGTGGGCACTTCGGGTGGCTCAAAAGACGACATGATTGAATCGTTAGACTTGTCCTCGAAAGGGAAAATAAACCCATCCTTTATGATCACACATGTAGGGGGTCTACAAGCTGCGCCGGATACCATTTTAAACCAATTAAATATACCTGGTGGGAAAAAACTGATTTATCCGCATATTGATCTGCCATTAACGGCAATCGATGATTTTAAATCGCTGGCACAGAATGAACCATTTTTTAAAGATCTTGATGCTATTTTAGCCAAAGATAATTATGTCTGGAGTGCTCATGCAGAAAAAGCATTACTCGAGTTCTATGATGTGAGCTTGGCGGTTTAGTTGTCATGAATTTATGTGGTAGCCTTTGGTTGCCACATAATTTAGAGGTTTACACGTTGTCAGGTATTCATGAGTTAATGGAAAAGTTGGATGAGTGTGATAACGCTACTTGCTTTCTTCAGATCTCAAATAAAATTATTAATACAGAATTAAAAAAATTACTTCCAAACGTGTTTGTGCAAGATAAGCTCGTTATGGAATATGCAGTTGATCCTCTGTTTAAAGAAGGAGGACCACTGGTGGCGACAGATGTGATGGCTAAATTAGTCTTTGCAATGGGGAAGGTATCATTAGAAACATATTCTGATATTGGTTTATATGCTCAAATGCTGGAATATGCGATCGCTCAACCTGAAAAGGTGTCTTATGGCGATGATATGGTGTTCGACTTTATTAGTAATCAAGCAATACTTTCTACCCAGCAAGATAGCTTTTACATTGAATCAATTAACCAATTAAAATTTTCTTCTTTCGAGACATTCTCTCAGATGAGATATGAATCCCTTATCAAAACAGTTCTCAAACTGTCTTGTGAGATGCTGCTAGAAAAAATCGAAAGGGAAATTAACTCGTAGTAAGGTTTCACCATGAAAGTGAACTTAAATGTTAGTGGGTTTGATACGGAGGCGGTATTTTTTGATGAAGATATTGTCAAAGTCCATCAGCCTTTAGTTGAAAAATTTACTCGCTTATATCAAGAAAACGAACAACGTATTGTGATTTTCCTTTGCGCACCTCCAGGAAGTGGTAAATCAACGTTAGCGGCTTTTTGGCAGCACTTATCCAATCAAAATCCCTCAATTGAGCCGTTGCAAGTTTTACCTTTTGATGGGTTTCATCTCCCTAACGCTATTTTGGAAGAAAGTACTATTCATAAAAATGGCAAAGATATTAACTTGAAAAATATTAAGGGTTCTTATGAAACGTTTAATTTAATTTCATTGATTGATAAATTAAAACAATTGAAAAATAAAGAACCTAAATGGCCATATTACGATAGGAATATTCATGATCCCGTTGATGATGCAATTCAAGTTAATCAAAATATAGTGGTTGTTGAAGGGAATTGGTTATTATTGGATGAGCCAGTTTGGAATGAATTACACCATTTGGCTGATTTTTCTATTTTTATAGATACTGAGCCTAAATTTCTTCAAGAGCGGTTAGTTAATCGGAAAATTCGTGGTGGTAGTAGCGAAGCTGATGCTTTAGCGTTTTATCATAATTCCGATGCCATCAATGTTGAAAAAGTATTGCAGCATTCTGTTGATGCCGATCTTAAATTGTTTATGAACCGTAATGGCTCATTTGATATTTGCTAATTAAAGAGGTTTTTATGAATATTGTTATCGATACTCATACCCACACACTTGCAAGTGGTCATGCCTACAGTACGATTCTAGAGAATGCGCTTTCAGCGAAAAAGAAAGGTTTGAAATTATTCTGCACTACCGATCATGCCCCTGAAATGCCAGGTGCTCCCCATTATTGGTTTTTTAATAATCAGCGCATCTTGCCTCGATTTTTGCATGACGTAGGTATATTACGCGGTGTGGAAGCGAATACATTAAATATCAACGGTGATATTGATTTACCGAGTACGTCCGATCAGCATTTAGATTGGGTTATTGCGAGTTTTCACGAACCTGTTTTTCCGCCATCTAATAAAGACGAGCATACTCAAGCGCTCATTAATGTCATAAAGAGTGGCAGAATAGATGTTCTTGGTCATTTAGGTAATCCTAATTATCCATTTGATATTGAAAAGGTCTTACAGTGCGCCAAACAATACAATGTTGCGGTTGAGGTGAATAATACCTCACTAACAGGAAAAAGCCGTAAGGGCAGTGACGTACGTTGTAGTCAAATTGTCGAAATAGGTAAAAAAATTGGCGTGTATTTTACTACGGGTTCTGATGCGCATTTTTGTGAAGAGATTGCTCGTTTAGATTTAGCGGTTAATCTATTGCAACTGCATAAGGTGGAGGAAAGTAAAATTATAACAACATCAACACAACGGTTTTTAAAATTCTTACTTCTCCGAGGTAAGCCTGTTATTGAGCAATTCAAACACCTCTATTAAAATACTAAGAACCCGAGCTCGGTAACCATCACATACAAGATGTAACTGACTCGGGTTTTTTGTTATCAGTTGAATTAGAATGAATTTATTTTACTGCATCAGTTAACAGCGAAACCAGTTCATCCTCAGTGACGGGGACTTTTGAAAGTTCGACTGCTTGATAGTTCCCACCTTTTAACATATAAGCCTTGGTTGTTAAGTGATCATGATGGAACCACTTACCGTCTAAGCACAAATCCGTATAGCATTTTTCACAAGGTTTAAGCTCCATATACATCCCTTATTATGAGGTTGTTAATGAGTTATTAATGAGCTATTAATGACTTATTAATGTGATGAGGCGAAGATGTTTCTGGGTTGATTTAGATCAATTTTAAACGGGATATATTTTCTTTGGCTGAAAAGTTTGAAGTCTGCGTCATGGTTTAAGGGAAATGCTAAAAAAGTGAAGGATGAAGCAAGTAAATGAAAGGGGGAGAAAATAAAAAACCTCCGGTGAAGGAGGTTAGGGGGAAGGTCAGATTGTCATCTTTTGCGGTGTGGCAGGCGCGCGATTGAAATCTAAAAATGACTCTTAACAAATTCTTCAATTAATTTAATAAAATCCGATTCAGCTAATTTTGCACAGCGCAATGTTTGTTCATGGGACAGTTCTGTTTCACCTAGGCCTTCAGCCATATTGGTAATAGCACATACGGCTAAAACAGGTAAACCACAATGCGCCGCTGAAATAACTTCAGGTACGACTGACATGCCGACCACATCTCCGCCCATTATTTTCATCATTTTGATTTCTGCTGCGGTTTCAAAGTTAGGGCCAGTGTAAGAAACAAAAACACCTTCATTGAGATGAATATTGTTTTCTTTGGCAACACTGTGGATTTCAGCGCGCAATTTTTTATCATAAGCATTGGCAAGGCTAAAGAAGCGATCGCCGTATTTGTCATCATTAGGGCCAACCATTGGCGACTCTGGCATAGTATTAATGTGATCAGTTCAGCTCTCTGGGAAGGCTTTATCAATATTCTGAATGAATTCAAGTTAAGGTACCCGAGCTATACTTTTGACTTTATTGAAATATCGCCGAATTCGCAGCCTGAAGCGATAAAAAATAATAAAATTGATATCGGTATTTGCCGTTTTGCGGACATTCAAAATACTTACCCGCTGTCTACGTCATTGCTGGTCGCGGAGAATATGTGCCTTGCGGTTTCTGATACGCATCCGATGAGTACCAGGAAATTAGTTAACTTAAAAGAGCTTAAAGATGAAGCGTTTGTGGTTTTAAATCGAGAAAAATCCAAATCGACAGAGTTTATTTTAAAGCATTGTATGCAAGCTGATTTTCACGCAAATATCGTATATGAAGTGATTGAACCTCAAACACAGTTAGCTTTTGTTGCCTCTAATCAAGCCGTGGCGGTCGTACCTGAAAGTTATGCCAATATAAAATGGGCACATATTAAATTTATCAAAATTGCCGAATCTATTCCTGCCAGTTTATGCATTATTTATGATGAGCAAAACGAGCAGGAGACTGTTGATAAAATCCTAGAAGTTGCTAGGGGCTGTTGATCTTTAGTGTGTCGCTACACTTCACTAGCAAGATGGCCTGATATCCTCATTGTGATTTTTGATACAAGATCCCGATCGGCGCGATGGCTTGTCCAAATAAGCGCCTTTTTTGTGCCAGAAAAAGCTCTGCGGTGGCGGTGGAATCCATCAATGCGTTGTGGGCAGGGTAGTCGGGTAGCTTATAGAAACGACGTAAAGCCGATAAGCGAAAATCATTTTGATAGCGATTGTTTAAAATGGTGGCTTGCTCAATTTTGAGGGTATCTAACCAAATTAATGGCAAGTCGATAAGGTTGTGAGACAGAAAGAATTGGCTTAGAAAACGGGTTTCTATGGTGGTGCCGTGGGCGATCACAAGGCTGCTTGGTAGGCTTTCAAAAAAATGCTGCATCGCTTGTTCAATTGAAATACCCATTTTCTGCTGCTCTGGCAAAATATGGTGCAACGAGCGAGCAATATTATCGGTTTCATTCTCTTTTGTGGCTGCGCTTGCTACCGGTTGGTTAACGATAAAATGTTGCGCCGTACTTAGCTTAATCACGCCTTTAATGATGTGTACCCAGCCGATACTAACGATATGATCGCTACTAGGATCAAGCCCAGAGGTTTCAAAGTCCACCACCGTAAACGACAGGTCTTTGCAGTCTTGTTTTGGATTTGGATAAGGCTGCACAAGCAAGCGCTGTAAGTATTGTGGCAGTGGCTGCTGCGAGTGCTCTTGTACTTGTTGTAAAAGTGTTTGACGGCGTTTTTCTAACCGCAGTAAAGGGTGACGGTTAGAGAATAAGTTCATCATGTTGCCAAGCTTACCTTTGCTGGTGAAACGAGACGGGTGTTTTTCAATTTGGTCTGGCACCTTAGCCTCCAAATTTCATTTTTATCAAATCTTGAAAGCTTGAAATAATTCGGAAAGCATCTTTTAAATGCTGACGCTCAAAACTGCCAAATAAGTCAGGTTGGAGTTGGTTATCAATGCCGCAATCCTTTTGTATTGCTTGCAACTGGTGTTGATAGCGCAATTGATTGACATAATGATAGGTTTCACTCAGATCTTGATAACTTGAATCATTTAGCACCTTAGTGTCGCGTAAAAAATCAATCCGTTCACTGGTATTGAGGAGGCTGGCTTGTTCACTTAGAGGAGCAGACTCAGCGAGCAAGTTTTGCTTCATTAAATAATAAATCCGAACTAGATCGACCACGCAACTGATGGCCGCTTTTTTGATGTTGAGGACTTTATTGTTATTGCCGTCTTTTTCGAGCACCAAATGTTGGAATATTCCCAATGGTGGGCGAGTTCTAAGCGCATTACGCACTAAGGCCACGGTTAATTGCATATTATTGGTGACAAGCTTATGACGACAATCATCGACTTGCTTAAATAAGGCGAGATCGCCATAAACAGGGCGTATTTCTAAAAACACATTCAAATTAAGCAATAACTCGTATTCAGGGTTAGTGCTCCATTTACGATAATATTCCTGCCAAATTTTTGCCTTTTGACACCATTGATGGGTCGCGGCCATAAAGCGGCCTGTGCATAGGGTGTAGCCTAATTCGGATAACGATTTACAAATGCTCATCGCAAAGTGATTGAAGTAGATCCGATCAGATGCGGTGGCGTTATCAGCCAGAATAATCGCATTGTCTTGGTCGGAGGCTAAATGTACCTCATTGCGGGCATGGGATCCGGCTACAATCCAAGTGAATGCGCAGGGTGGTTGGCCAAAGTTTTTTATGGCTAATTCGATTAAGCGATGGGTAAAGGCATCGTAGATCAAACTCAATACTTGCCCAATAATGGTTGGCGAGGAATTGCTCTCCATTATGCCTTCAAATGCGGCGTTACGTTGTTTGGATAAATCGATCAGCTCAACAATGGATTTTGCATGGCGGATCTTATCGAGTAAGAAAATAGACTGGACGCTGTTATTTTGTATGAGGTGCTGAGGGGTAATAAATCCAGTGACCTGTTTATTATGGTTTAAAACCGGTACATTTTGGATGTTGTGCTTCATCATTAATTGCACAGCCGCGATAACCAATTCATCCTCATACACGCTATAAAGTTGTTGCGACATGATTGAGCTTATCGGATCGCGAACATTTTTCGCTTCAGCAACCACACGCTTAGTCATGTCTTTATCGGTGATCATCCCGATCAGTGTTTTATTCTCATCGACCACAAAAGCACAGGATACGCCAATCACATTTCGCATTTGATGGGCAACGGCTTGAATGCTGTCACTGGGCGAGGCAATGGCAAGGCGGGTGCTGGCAATGTCGCTATTAGGGCGAAGATATTGTGCCTGAGAATAGTGGTGATTATTTTGCTTAATATTTTGGGCATGCAAACGTGTTTGTTGGTTAGATGCGAGTTGTGCCGCTATTCGAGGATGATCGGAGACGGCTTCAATTAAAGCATGATAATCAAATCGATAGAGTAAAGTATTTTCTAAGGCAAGAATTGAATAACCGATCTCAGAATCAGTTTGCTGTAGGTTAAAGCCAAAAATATCTTCCACCCCAAGCTTGGCGCGTAGGCTACCGTCGAGATTGTTTTGTTGCACCACGCCGGTTCGAATAATGTATAGGTAAGGTTTGTGATCGCCTTGATCTAAAATCTCGTCACACCCTAATAATAAGATATCTGCGGTATGGGCAATATCATAAAGTGCATTTTGAGGTAGCTGACTGAAAGGCGAGATGTTTTGCAGAAAGAATACAATATTGGGCAACAATTCATTATTCATACAGGTTGCCTATCCTTATCTTATTTTCCCGATTTAAATTTTAGACTGTAAAAACAAAAGCTTAACAGGCTATTCATACTGATCGTTAATGCCGAGAATCTAGGAGTTAATGATTATTGGGTATTCCAAATCTAATCACAATCAGTATGAATAGCCCCATCAAAAGATGAGGCTAGAAGGTGTTTCTTGGTTAATTAATTACCAGGATACCAATTACCAGAAGACTGAGTACAGTACCGCAGTAATAATCATGATCACATAAGCGGCAACATTGAAGCTACGCTCGGTGGTAAACATGGAAGAATTTAATGCAATCGCTTTAGGGTCATCATCATAATCAGAAGAGCTCAAGCTAGTAAATGCAATCACTGCCATGGTAAATAGAAGCGTGTAAAGCATTTGGTCCATGAAAGGCATGTTCAGTGGCATGAATTTCAAGAACAAGGCGAATGGGATAGATAAAATCACACCGGTAACCGCGCCTTTGCTATTGGTTTTCTTCCAGAATAGACCAAGTAGGAATACCGCCAAGATACCAGGACTAACAAGACCTGTGTATTCTTGAATGTATTGGAATGCTTGACCAAGGTTGCTTAGCATTGGCGCGACTAAACATGCAATAATAAGCGCTACGATAGCCGAGATACGGCCGACGTTAACCAGTTTATGATCGCTTGCTTTAGGACCAATGAACTCTTTGTAAATATCCATAGTAAAGATAGTTGCAGTTGAGTTCAGCATCGACGCTAATGAAGAAACAATTGCAGCAGCAAGTGCGGCAAACACGATACCTTTAAAGCCAACAGGTAGGAATTGAGTTAACCAAGGGTAGGCTTTATCCGCATGCGCTAAAGAAGGCATGTTCACCATTGCAGTATTACCCAGCTGTGACATTAGCTCTGGAGAAGAGGTGATCACGTAAGCCGCAATACCAGGAACCACTACTAGGAATGGCACGATCAATTTCAAGAACGCTGCAAACATAATCCCTTTTTGTGCTTCAGGAACCGATTTAGCCGCTAAAGTACGTTGAATGATGTATTGGTTGAAACCCCAGTAGTATAAGTTCGCCACCCAAAGACCACCGATAAGTACCGCGATACCTGGAAGGTTGACATATTGAGGGTTGCTTTGGTCCAAAATCATTTGGAAATGCTCAGGAGCCGCTTCTGCCATTTTAGACAAACCGCTAAACCAACCGTCTGCGCCACCAATAAAACCAACTGCTAAATAGGTGGTTAATAGGCCGCCGAGAACTAAGAAGAACACTTGGATAACATCGGTCCACACTACCGCAGACAAACCGCCATAAATAGAGTAAATCAACGCAAATAAAGCCAGACCAATAATAGAATACATTAGTGGAATGCCAAGAATAGTTTGTAGTGCCAAACCGCCTAAGTATAAAACTGAGGTTAAGTTAACAAACACGTACAATCCGATCCAGAATACCGCCAATATGGTTTTCAAATTTTTGTTAAAGCGTTTCTCAACAAATTCTGGAATGGTATAGATGCCCTTATCAATAAATACAGGGAGGAAGTATTTACCCACAATGATAAGGGTAATAGCTGCCATCCACTCATACGATGCAATCGCAAGGCCGATAGAAAAGCCAGAACCCGACATGCCAATAAACTGCTCAGCAGAAATGTTAGCTGCAATTAATGAAGAACCGACCGCCCACCAAGGCAGCGATTTACCTGCTAGGAAGTAATCTTCAGTACCTTTTTTAGTACCTTTTTTATCTCGGGAAACCCAAAGACCAACACCAATTATAATTGCCACATACAGCGCAAATACAACGATGTCGATAGTACCTAATCCATTTTCTACATGAGACATAGTATTGAACCTATCGTTTGTTGTGTGAATTTGGAAGAAGTGTAAACGTTTACAGGCTCAGGCGGGGTGATAAATGTCACAAAGTGTTACATTTGTGTTTATTTCAATAAAAACTCTAGGAATTAGTGGGCTATAACCGAGACACGCTTGACCAAGGTCGGTACAAACATTTGTGTTTCTGCTTGAGCCGGTTCTTTGTTGGCCAGCCTTAGTGCTAATGCGGCGGCTTTTTCTGCCATCATTTGAATAGGGTAGCGCACGGTGGTGAGTTTTGGATGCAAGTACTTTGCAATCAGGCCGTTATCAAAACCAATGATCGACATATCGGCTGGCGCTTCAATGTTATTTTCCTCAAGCACAGAAAGCGTTCCAGCGGCCATATAATCGTTATAGGTCGCAATGGCGGTCAAAGGTTGATTTTTTGCCAGTAAATTGAGCATAGCCATCTCGCCGCCTTGTTCATCTGGGCTGCCGTATTCAATATAGCTTTCACAGTCCGGCAGGTGATTATCTTTTAGAGCTTGTAAATAGCCGGCTTTGCGTTGATGGGTATCTTCGATGTCATGGTTTGAGCAGATATAACCGATATGTTGGTGGCCTTTTTTGATCAAGTATTCAGTGGCAAGGTAGGAACCACGATGATTATCGAGTGCAATACAGCGTTGGGCTATTTCAGGAATATGTCGATTGATTAACACCATGCCTGGAATTTCTTTGGCAAAGCCAATCAACTCGTCATTACTGAGCGCTTTAGAGTGGATCACCAAGGCTTCACAACGATGGTTGATCAACAGTTCAATCGCCTCACGTTCTTTTTGTGCGCTATGGTAGCCATTACCAATTAATAAATGTTTACCCTGCGCGGTGGCAACGGTATCAATCGCTTTTACCATAGAACCAAAAAACGGATCGGATACATCACCGACTAAAACGCCCATGGTTAATGTGGACTGGCTAACTAAAGCGCGCGCGGCAGCATTAGGACGATAGCCTAATTTTTTCATCGCAAGATTAACCGTTTCAATTGAAGCTTTACTTGCTTTCGGTGATTTATTGATCACGCGTGAAACGGTCGCGATGGAAACATTCGCTTCTTTTGCTACATCTTTAATGGTTGACATAGTGGTTTGTTCCAGAATTTTTTATGCCATTAAACGTTAATAATAGCGCGCTAGAGTGGATAACGTTTACACATTGTGATTTATTCAGCTTACACTAACGTTTTGTTATTGTATTTTCTAGTTTTTATTATCTCTTCGACCACAAGGCTAATCTCATGATGAGAAGTTCTCATGTTAACAACGGATTGAAACGTATTATTTTGACTGTTGCTGCTTTTTTACTGCCAGTGGCTTTGGTCAGTGCTAAGCAAAATATCCCGCATTCGGAGGGGGATGTGGTGTCAGTGTCTTTAGGGGATTTGCACCCAACCCAAGCTTTAATTGGTCGTGATCAAGTGTTGTATAAATTGGCTAACTATCAGAAAAAACCGAAGAACCTATTTGATGATGTGTGTGAAGCCAATGGCCAAAAAGGGATCAAGGATTTTGATCAGAACTCGAAGCCCAATAAGCTTGATTCATTTACTTGCTTAGAATCTATTGGCCGTGAAAAATCGGCGCTGAAAACTGTGGTGATCGCCCCAAATGGACAGCTATATCTTACCGATGGTCATCATACCTTCACCACTTTTTGGGCTATGCCAAATGGTGGCCCCGATTTTCCTATTCATGTTTTAATCGCAAAAGATTATCGCAATGGAGAGGCTAATTTACAATCAGGGGTTAGTGCACAAAAAAAGCAGATGACGGAATTTTGGCAGCAAATGCAGCAGGATAAAAACACATGGCTATTTAATGTTGCCGGTGATGCGATTACGCCACAAGAATTGCCAAAGCAGCTTGATCTCAAGCAATTTCAAGATTCACCAATGCGTTCCATGCTGTATTTTACCAAAGGCGTGAGTTGGGATAAGCCAGATGTTGCCGTGCCATTTTTAGAGTTTTATTGGGCAAAAGCACTGTCACTGCAATTGGCAGAAAATCGTGATGATCTTACCACTGAAAGCGGCTTTGTTGCGTAATTCAAATTTAGAGGTGACAACACTAGAATGGTATTATTTCAATCAATTCGGTAAGTTTTAGGCATACCTAGCCCTGTTAGTTTATTTAAAGCTTTGATCATTGCGTAAGCTTCCCCAACTTGGGCATTATAATTTCTTAAGCTGAGTGTTCCGCCCAATAGCTTTTTCACTCGATGCATTGCCGTTTCTGAAATTGCCCTTTTATGATACCCAAACCGTGTTTTCCACTGCTTATTAGAACCATAAAACTGTTGAAACCCGACGGATAAATTTCGTGGATGTCCCTTTTCCCAAAAGACTGCACCAAGTCTTGGGGGCACAATTGGGGTGGCTTTTTTGATACGAATGATAAATCTTTCCGCCGCGATCTGTATTATCGCTTAAATGTATTTCCAATTCGTATTCCGCCATTGCGTGAGCGCGGTGAAGACATTCCATTGCTGGCGAAGCATTTTACTCGTATCTTCGCTAAAAAAATGAACCGTGATATCAGCAGTATTTCCTCTGAAACTCTGCGGGTGCTGTCTTCATTGCCGTGGCCTGGTAATATTCGCGAATTGAAAAACGTAATCGAGCGCGCGGTGATCATGACCTATGGCAGCGTATTGCATTTGCCGATTTCAGAGCTGCAAGAGTATTTTCCAGAAGTTGAAAGCACCTCGTTTAGTGTCAATGATGATCCACAAACCCGTTCCGGTTTTTGTTGTACTGAGTCAGTCGGGCAAAAAGAGCAAGCCTGCAGCAATACCGATCGCAGTGCGATGAGCAGTAAAAAAAGCCTTGAATGCGAGCAAATTATTCAAGTGTTAAAAGAAACCAATGGCATTGTGGCAGGGCCTCGCGGCGCAGCGCAACGTTTAGGTTTAAAGCGAACCACTTTACTTTCTCGTATGCAGCGCTTAGGGATCACATCCAATGATTACGCCTAAAAACCCCAACGGACTCGACGTTGCCGCTTTATTGGCTGTGTTCGTTTATCTAAATCTAAACCTCCAATTGACTAGCAAAGGCGCTTCTCATGAATGAATGTACTGACCAACCGGTTGTTTCGTCAGTTATCGCTGCCGATGTGTTAATGTGCTCAACGGATCCTCTCGCGACAACATCCACTTGCCGCACTTATTCGCGTTTGAGTTTTCATGATGGTCAATTGTTTGATATGGAAGAAGACGAACTGGCAGTCGAAACGGCGGTGGCGATGGTGTATAACGACGGTGCAAATGTGCAGCGCGATCGATCTTGAAGACTTAGCGGTTGGTTTTTCGGTTACTGGAGGCATTGTTGATGATGCCAAGCAAATTCATGGCGTTGAAGTCGTGCCTGTATGCAATGGAGTTGAAGTGCATATTGAGTTGGCGAACCGTCATTTTGAACGCTTAAAACGTGCTCGTCGGAATATGAGTGGCCGAACGGGTTGTGGTATTTGTGGCACCGAAAGTTTGCAGCATGTGGTACGCGCGGTGACGCCAGTGAGTGATACCACCACACTGTCACATCAGGCAATTGAACGTGCATTATCACAATTTAAACAACATCAAACCTTAAACCAACAAACCGGTTCAACCCATGCGGCGGCGTATATTTCTGCCAAAGGTGAGATCTTAGCCATCCGTGAAGATGTCGGTCGTCATAATGCGTTAGATAAACTCATTGGTCATTATTTAACATCTGACTATCAAGGTGGGGCGATTTTAGTCTCAAGCCGAGCCAGTTTTGAAATGGTGCAAAAAACAGCGGCTGCCAATGTGGGTATTTTATTGGCGATTTCAGGTGCGACCAGCATGGCGGTGGATTTATCTGAACAATTAAACCTGACTTTATAGGGTTATTGCCGTACCGGTCGAATGAATGTCTATACTCATTCCGATCGGATTCAATTTCCTGCTTGATATTAGTAGAAAAAGTAAAAAATTTTTTATTCATTTACACTCAGCTAGCAGTGTTTACTGTGGCTATAGGGATAGTTATGTTTTTAGTATCGAAAAATAAAATTAAGCATTGGTTAGGAACGACCATTGTTTTTACTTCTATTTGTATTTCATGGCCAGTGCTGGCAGATAATGCCACTTCGACGCAGATCATTGATTGTCGTGCTAGTGAGTATTTCAATGGTTGGCCGCAAGAAGGTATGAAGTTGGGTGGACACATTCCTAATGCGGTAAATATTCGCGCCCAATGGTTAGACAATATGTCTGTAGCCGAAAGAACTCACTTTTTAGTGGATCAAAAACAACTCAATAAAAATCAACCAATTAAGATTTATTGTGACAGCGGCAATGCGAAAAAACTGCAACAACAATTAACAGGTATTGATTTTAAATCTGTAGCAATTATGCAAAAGCCATTATCCGATTTTCAAGATCAATTGGTTGCGTTACCGCATTTTAAAACCTTAGTCAGCCCTCGTTGGTTGAATCTGTTGGTTAGCCATTCATCGTCGAATGATGCGCAGTTAGTGGCTGCGCCGCAACATGATTTTAAAATCATTGAAGCCGGTTGGGGCCCAGCTACAGGATATTTGTTATCTCATGTGAAAGGTGCGATATATGCTAATACCAATGACTTTGAATCTAAACCTTTGTGGAATGTGGTACCGCCTGCACAATTGCAACAAAACATTGAGAAACTGGGTATTACCCAAGACACAACGGTGGTTTTGTATGGACGTGATAATTTAGGTGCGGCGCGTATTGCTCAAATTCTAATGTATGCAGGCGTTAAAGATGTCCGTTTATTGGATGGTGGTTGGGAAGCATGGCAAGCGGCGGATCTACCGACACAATCGGGTAATAATTCGGTGAAAAATGTGGTGAAGTTTGGCGCAAAAGTTCCAGCCCACCCTGAATACATTACCGATGTAAGCCAAGTGAAAATCATGCTCAAAGACAGCGATAACAACTCGCTCGTCAGCGTGCGGACTTGGAGTGAATACATTGGCGATACCAGCGGTTACAGCTATATTAAGCCTAAAGGTCGTGTCGATGGTGCTAAATGGGGGCAAGGTGGTAAAAATTCCAATAATTTAGACGACTTTACCAACCCGGACGGTACTATGCGCAGTGCCAGCGAAATTCAATCGAAATGGCAGGCGTGGAATATTCGCACCGATCAAAAAGTCAGCTTCTACTGTGGCACTGGCTGGCGAGCATCAGCGGTATTCTTGTACGCTTATGCCATGGGTTGGAACAATATCAGTGTATTTGATGGTGGTTGGTATCAATGGAGTCTAGATGGCAATAATCCTACATTGACTGGTACGCCAAGCGCTGTTCATTAACAATTAAATATAAAGTATTATTTATTGTCCCATCGAGTTGGGGCGGTTACTTACACCAATTTGAGGTCATACTATGAGCGATATTCGTCTTACCCAATACAGTCATGGCGCGGGCTGTGGTTGTAAAATCTCACCAAAAGTATTGGATGAAATTTTAAAAACCAGTGTGCCACAATTTGTTGATCCGAACTTATTAGTTGGTAACGAAGAGCGTGATGATGCTGCGGTATACGATTTACAAAATGGTACTGCGATTATCAGCACCACCGATTTCTTTATGCCAATTGTTGATGATCCGTATGATTTTGGTCGCATTGCGGCAACCAACGCCATCAGCGATGTGTATGCAATGGGCGGAAAACCGATCATGGCGATCGCGATCTTAGGCTGGCCGTTAGATAAGTTATCACCAGAAGTGGCGCAACAAGTGATTGAAGGTGGCCGCTCGGTGTGTAAAGACGCAGGGATCACACTTGCAGGTGGGCATTCAATTGATGCACCAGAACCTATTTTTGGTTTAGCGGTGACCGGTATTGCAGATACCGACACCATTAAACGCAATAGCCAAGCTAAAGCGGGTTGTGATTTGTTTATTACCAAACCATTAGGGATTGGCATTTTAACTACTGCAGAAAAACGCGCCAAATTAAAATTTGAACATCAAGGTTTAGCACGCGATTGGATGTGTAAATTAAACAAACCAGGCTTTGATTTTGCTCAACTTGAATGCGTGAAAGCGATGACAGATGTTACCGGTTTTGGTCTGCTTGGTCACTTAAGCGAAGTGTGTCAAGGCTCGGACGTTATCGCGAATATTGAGTTTGATAAAGTGCCGACATTGCCTGGCGTTTATGAGTATATCGAACAAGGTTGCACCCCAGGTGGTACTTCACGCAACTATGAAAGCTATGGTCATTTAATTGGTAATATTACCGATCTGCAAAAATCAGTATTGTGCGATCCACAAACTTCGGGCGGTTTATTGCTAGCGGTAGAAAAAGGCAATCGCCAAGCCCTTCAAGTGGTGGCAGAGCAATACAATATTGAATTAATTTCAATTGGAGAGTTAGTCGAGAAACAAGACGACAGTTCAATTGTGGTTCATGTGGCCTAATGACCAACAATAATGTTACATACCCCAAGTAATAAGGGTATTAATCGCTTTGATTCGATGTGATTTTTGACTGATTATGTTAATGTTTCGTTATTCGAAGAAACATTAACTCTCAGATCCGAGAGCCTATTTAGAATCAAAGGGAAATTGATATGATCACACGCTGTCTATTTGTTTTATTCTCTTTATTGCTGACCTTTCAAGCGGTCGCAAATGAACCTCAAAAATACTCCGAAACACCCATGATGGATAAACCATTAATGGAACGTTATGTGCTCGATGAATTAAAAGCATTGCGTACCGAGCAACAAGATCTTGAGCGTCGCCTCACGGTTCAAATTACTGACAGAGAACTGTCTGTTGCCGATAAATCCCTCAATTACTCTAATATCACCGTGACTTACTTCTTCTACATTATTGCTGGTGTGGCATCTTTAGTGGCGCTTGTTGGTTGGCAGTCTTTAAAAGAGATCAAACACAACACCAAAGAAATGGCCGATAAACAGCTGAGTGAAATTACGCTATCGTATGAGAAAAAGTTCAGCATTTTAGAGCGTGACCTTAAGCGAAAATCGCGCATCATTACCGAAAATAACCGCGAGATAGAAATCATTAACGAAATTCATAATCTGTGGTTGCGGGCGCAAAGTGCTCAAACCCCAGAGCAGAAGATTGAAACCTATGATGATATCTTAAAAATTCGCCCCGGCGATCTTGAAGCACTGACCCATAAAGCCGATGCAGCCATGGAAATTAATGAATACCACTGGGCGCTGAGTATTTGTAATCGGGTGCTGGAGGTGGATGATCATAATGGTCATGCTTTATATCAACGTGCCTGTGCGTACTCTCGTTTAGGTTCGGAAGAACAAGCGATTAATGATTTGAAGTTGGCGATAGAGTCGAGTAATTCGCTGCGTGAACTGGCCGCAGAAGAGCCGGATTTTGAATCGCTACGTGGGCATAGTCGTTTTGAGGAATTAATCGACCCAACTGAAACCGCGTAATATTAAGGTTTAGCATGGACGCTAATGAGCATACTAATAAGAGCAGTTGTACTAATACAAACGTTGTTAATACAAATACTGCTAATACAAACACGGTTTATACAAACTGTGCCAATAAATCAGGACTGGCGTGAAGGAGCATCATCGGTCGCGCCGCTTACAATTATGGCAAGGTACGCTCGCGATCTTGCCGTTAAGTATTGCGGTACTGCCTTGGGGGTTATTAGCCGGATCGTACGCGATTGATATTGGTTTAACCTCATTAGAAGCTCAAGCATTATCAGCGATATTGTTTGCTGGTGCGGCGCAATTGGTTGCTACCGGAATGTTTGATGCCAACGTAGGTATTTGGACCATGCTGCTGACCACATTTTTCATTACCTCGCGTCATTTCTTATACAGCGTTTCAATGCGCGAAAAAATCAGTCCACTGCCAGCTCGTTGGCGTTTAACCCTTGGTTTCTTATTAACCGACGAATTATTTGCAATATGCGGACATCAAACAAAAACTCAATTTCAACCTTGGTTTGCTCTGGGGGCTGGGTTGAGTTTTTATCTTTTTTGGAACCTTGCGAGTTTGGTGGGGATCATCGCAGGTAAAGAGATCCCGAATTTGAATCAATGGGGCCTAGAGTTTGCGGTGGCCGCTACGTTTATTGCGATTGTGATCCCAACCATTAAAAACCTGCCAATTTTTGTCGCGGTTATCGTCGCTTTGGTGGCTTCTGTTTTATTGAGCTATTGGCAAGTAGAAGGCAGCTTAATTATTGCCAGTTTACTCGCCATGGTGAGCGGCTATTTAACCGAAGTGAATTTACCCAAAAGAGTGGATGACAATACCATGCAAGCGGAGGAGGAAAGATGATCTTTACATCAATTATTGCCATGACCGCAGTGGTATTTTTAAGTCGTTATATCTTCTTAGAGCCTAGGTTGCCGGTTAAACTTAATGTTAAAGCGCAACGCTTGCTCAGTTATTCTAGCCCCGCAGTGTTAACCGCAATTTGGGCGCCAATTGTCTTTGTACATGATGAACAATTGGCCTTATCTTTAAACAATCCGTATTTAATCGCGGCAATATTGGCGGCGCTAGTGGCCTGGAAAACCAACAATGTGATTGCAACCACAGTGATCAGTATGGGCTGCTTTTTTATACTGAATACTGTGATTAATTAATATTCATAATAAGCTTGTTATTTATGGATATTTATTGAGAATAATTAATATTTTCATGTGCCACACTCATGACTAAGATCAATTTTAGGCTTTATTTTTAGGAGTAGGATGCAGGCAACTCTATCCACAGTTGTAAGGTTCACCTTATGAAAAAATACTCTTTTCCGCTGCTCGCACTTTCAAGCCTTTATTTCACCACTAGTTTTGCGTGTTCTTCAAATCATTCGGATGATATGCATCATCATCAGGATGCGTCAATACAAACAACGACACAACTAGCATCACCGGCTGAGCCAGCACCATCAAAACCTTCAACCAGCACCACTGTATTATCAAGCCATGCTGATGTCTCTTCAGAAGCCGTGGATAATATTGATCAATTGATAGCTTTAGCCGCCAAAACATCGGCGAGTGCACCAGCGGTTTACCCGATCAAGCCTGTGAAAATGCAAGACTTCGCCACTGTTTTCCCAACGGTGGAAATGAAGGTTGTGAGCCTTGATGGCAACAAGCGTATGGTGACAGTGTCAGGTTATCAAATGGAAGGGGCCGAAAGTGTTATTTATTTAGGCAAGGGACAGCGTTCGATCTTAGCGGCAGTGACAGAGAAAGGCCAAAAGCAGCTGAAATTAGGCAAATTCAGTATGGATGATTATGGTAATAAATGGCGTACCGCTGAATTAACCGGCATGATCGAATCGCCAGTACTAGATTCAAATAAGCCATTATGGAAATATGCAGAAAAGCTCGACACTACCTATTGTTCAACGTGTCATGCTAAGGTGTCACCTAAGCATTTTACCGTAAATTCATGGGGGCCGGTGGCTAAATCAATGGGGGCTCGAACCAATATTGCGCCATTAGATTTGCAAATTTTAACCAAGTTCTTTGAAAGTAATGCCAAAGATGTGGTGGTACAAAGCGACAAATAAATCTTAATACAAAAATCGCCCCTTAGCGCTAACGTTAAGGGGCGATTCTGTTTTTATGACGGCCAGCTCTGGTATTACTTTTTCATTAATCCATACGGCAGATTTTTAAACACATGTGGCTGATTGATGATGGTAGGGGCTTGATTCACCCCTTGCCAATTAAGTAGCATGATAGCCAAGACATTACGATGCTCACCTTTAGCCACTTCAAAATCACCATCGGTGGATGGGATCATGCCATGTTTAAAATCGATCGCTTCGGCAATGTTTTGCTGGGCCTTTAATAATGCTGGATCATTTAATTTACCCGCCAGTAAAAAGCTGATACCGACTTCGGCGATCACATCATGCTTGGTGCGCTTAATTATGGTGTCGATATTGTGACTAAAGTAAGCGTAGATCCAATCAAACTCTTTATTTTTGGGATCGAGTTGCTTTTGATAGTACTCGGAGGCGGCAAAGATAATATGGGTCATGCCATAAATCTTGTTGGCGTATTGTTGATCCGAAAGTTGCTTATCTTGAGCGTCTGGGTAAGTGTCTTTAAAGGCTTGAATAAACGCTTCAACCACATCTTGCTCGCCTAATTGACGTAACCAGTAAACCTGATTGGCTTGTTGCGCCGCCCATGCACGGATCATATCGTGATCGGTGGCCATCGGGGTAAAATCAAACTCTTGCAGTAATTTTTTAAGTTTGGCATCGTCTTTGTGCTTTAAGCCGTATTCGTTGGCACGCGCCATGGTGCTGAGTAAATCGTTACCAATTAACATGTACTCCGGCATTCTACTGGTGATTGTATAGCGCATTTGAGTTCGTGGTTTTTGGATCTTTTTATAAGCCTTTAATTGCTCAACACCATAAGCTTTTACTTGTTCAGGCGTTTCGATGTTATCGGCAATATAACTCAATGTGCTGGTGACGCGAGCTAAATCAGACCACACTGCGGCTGAATATTTAGGATCTAAAGTTTGACGAAACAAACGTAAACCATAATGGCCTGCGGTGGTGGCACTTAAGGTATAAAGCTGCGTTTCAAAGGTGTGTTGAATAATTTGGGCATCTTCACGATAAGTATTTTGTGTAACTTGATCTTGGGCGTTTAGGCTGTTTTTAGCAAAACTGACAGGGCTGAATGCCAGTTGTGACAAACCTAACAGCGCGATAATCAGAGTCGTTCGTTTAAATGTTACAGCCATAGTGATTCCTTTACTCAAGCTTTAATGATGTCTTATAATAATTATAAGTGTCGATGATATTGGCAATAATTGCAGTATATTTATGTTAAATCAAAGTGAGTATTTAAAATATTTTAAATTCAATCACGATCAGGCTGTCCATCAATAGAGCGGCGATGATATGGTATGACTATGATTGAATAAAAATAATAATGAAAGGTGATACAGATGCAAATTCAAGTTGATACTCATACCCATACTTATGCCAGCGGTCATGCTTACAGTACCTTAATTGAAAATGTAAAAATGGCGAAAGAGCATGGTTTGAAGATGTTTTGCACTACCGATCATTCCTCTGCTATGCCGGGCTCTCCGCATTACTGGTTTTTCAATAATCAGCGTATTTTGCCTCGTTTTATTGATGAGGTTGCGATCATCCGTGGGGTGGAAACCAATATTATGAATGTTGCAGGCGAAGTGGATCTGCATCCCAGCACCTATGAGCACCTTGATTGGGTGATCGCCAGTTTCCACGAAGCAGTATTTAAGCCAATGGATAAAGCGTCGCACACCGAGGCGCTGCTCAATATTATCAAAAGTGGCAAAATTGATGCGCTCGGGCATTTGGGCAACCCTAATTACGATTTTGATTTTGAAGCGGTGGCGCAATGTGCCAAACAACATAATGTCGCGATCGAGTTGAATAACTCTTCATTAAAAGGCGGCAGTCGCGCCGGCAGTGAAGAACGTTGTGCACAAATTGCGCGTGTAGTAAAAGCGGCTGGTGGCTTTATTACTACTGGTTCAGATGCCCATTTTTGCACTGAAATCGGGGTGTTTGAGAAAGTGTCACCATTATTAGATGACGTGCAAATGCCGACAGACAAAGTGATCACACATACTCCAGCGCAATTTCTTGCCTTTTTAGCGCTGCGTGGACGTGCGGCTATTGTAGAATTTGATGGCTTGTAAGCTATATCGGTAAGTGCTTAATCGCATAATCAATAAATACTCGCATACGCGTTGGCATGTATTTGCTTGGCGCGTACTGCATCGCAATGACACCATGATAATTCCCTTTAATGGTCCAATCTTTTAGCACTTGAATCACTTCACCATTTCGTACCGCTTCTTTTATCACAAAATCTGGAAAGATCCCGATCCCTAAGCCATCCTTTACCCCATTGAGTCGCATTTGAGAGTGGTTGACCGCATAGCGCCCAGTTACCGGAATGGTGTGGGTTTCGTTGCCTTTAACAAAATCCCAAATATGATCGGTTCGTGTTTCACCCAAATAAATACAATCGTGTTGGCGTAAATCGGTTGGATGGCAGGGAGTTCCTTTGTCTAAAAGGTAATCGGGGTTGGCACACAAAGATAAATTGACCTTACCAAGTTCACGCGAAATTAAGTTCTCATAAGGGGCATCGGTTAGGCGAAACATAATATCAATGTCTTGTTCTAACAGGCCTATTTCACCATCGGATACTTTGAGCTTGAGTTCGATCTCAGGGTAACGCTGCAAAAATGGGGTCACAATCGGCTGTAATACGATACTTAAAAATGCTTTAGGCGCAGCAACGGTAATGGTGCCGACTGGTTCGGAGTGCTCGGCATTGGAAATATCCAGCGCTTGTTGGGCAGCATTGACCATAATAACGGACTGTTGATAGATTTTTTGCCCTGATTGAGTGATCAATAAACTGCGGGTGGTACGCTCAAACAATTTCACTTCGAGCGCTGATTCAAGTCGCGTGATCAATTTACTTAATGCAGAGGGTGTCACGCCGAGCTCTTTAGCCGCGGCGGTGAACGAGCCTTTATTGACCACTAAAATAAATGTCGCGAGATCGGGCAGTAGGGCGATCAAACCTTTATTGAGCATCACATTTCCTTTATTTGGCTATTTGTGATTTAAATTCACTAATGTTTTTCCATGTTAGGGGATAATAGTATTAAATCAGTTCGATTAGAATGGTTTTATCGCGTTTAACAGCAGTAACTCGTCATACTCATCGTAGTCATACCTACGGGTATAAATGAAATTATAATAAAAGGGAATACCATGTCATCTGCATTTTACAACCAAATAAACCAACAAATTGAAGATGTTAAGTCAGAAGGTTTATACAAATCTGAACGTATTATTACCTCAGCTCAAGCGGCTGCGGTTTCGATCTCAACTGGCGAAGAAGTGCTAAACTTTTGTGCCAATAACTATCTTGGTTTAGCGAATCACCCTGCGCTTATCGAAGCGGCAAAACAAGGTATGGATGATCACGGTTTTGGCATGGCGTCGGTCCGTTTTATTTGTGGAACACAAGATCTGCATAAGACTTTAGAGCGCAAGTTATCGGATTTCTTAGGTATGGAAGACACCATTCTTTATACCTCATGTTTTGATGCCAATACCGGTTTATTCGAAACAATACTTGGCGCTGAAGATGCGATCATTTCGGATGCATTAAATCACGCTTCTATAATTGATGGTGTTCGCTTATGTAAAGCAAAGCGCTTCCGTTACGCAAACAACGATATGGCACAATTAGAAGAGCAATTGATCGCTGCCGATGAGGCCGGTGTTCGTCATAAGTTAATTGTGACCGATGGCGTTTTCTCAATGGATGGTGTGGTTGCAAACTTAACCGCTATTTGTGATTTAGCCGATAAATACAATGCATTGGTGATGGTCGATGATTCCCATGCGGTGGGCTTTATGGGCGAAAACGGTCGCGGAACCCATGAATATAATAATGTGATGGGTCGTATTGATTTGATCACAGGCACACTTGGTAAAGCAATGGGCGGCGCTTCTGGTGGTTATACTGCAGGTAAAAAAGAAGTGATCGACTGGTTGCGTCAGCGCTCTCGTCCGTACTTGTTCTCGAACTCTGTTGCGCCAGCGATTGTGTCAGCTTCAATTCGAGTGATTGATTTATTGGCAGAAAGCAGTGATTTACGCGCCAAACTTTGGGAAAACGCCGCTCATTTCCGCACTCGCATGACCGAGGCTGGCTTTACTATGGCAGGCGCTGATCACGCCATCATTCCTATCATGCTTGGCGATGCTAAAGTGGCGGCTGAATTTGCAGAACGTGCACTTGAAAAAGGCATTTATGTGGTCGGTTTCTCATTCCCAGTGGTACCAAAAGGTCAGGCGCGTATTCGTACTCAAATGTCGGCCGGACACACAACAGAACAACTTGACCGCGCGATTGATGCATTCATCGCAGTTGGTAAAGAAATGGAGATTATCTAATGGGTATTCAAATGGCAGAAAACATTCAACAGATGGGCAAAATTAAAGCCTTGTCAAAACTAAAGCCAGAAGAAGGCATTTGGATGAATGAAGTCGATATGCCAGAAATGGGCCATAACGACATCTTAATCAAAATTCGCAAAACCGCGATTTGTGGCACTGATGTGCATATTTACAACTGGGATGAATGGTCACAAAAAACCATTCCTTACCCAATGGTTGTCGGCCATGAATATGTTGGTGAAGTCGTGGGTATTGGCCAAGAAGTCAAAGGCTTTACCATTGGTGACCGTGTTTCTGGTGAAGGGCACATTACTTGCGGTCATTGCCGTAACTGTCGTGGTGGCCGTACTCATTTATGCCGTAATACCACAGGTGTTGGCGTTAACCGTACCGGTGCATTTTCGGAATATCTAGTGATCCCAGCCTTTAATGCGTTTAAGATTCCAGACGAAATCTCTGATGATTTGGCCTCAATTTTTGACCCATTTGGCAATGCCGTCCATACCGCGCTATCTTTTGATTTAGTGGGTGAAGATGTGCTGATCACAGGCGCAGGCCCAATTGGTATCATGGCGGCTGCCGTGGCAAAACACGTTGGTGCACGTCATGTAGTGATCACCGATGTGAATGAATACCGCTTAGATTTGGCTCGTAAAATGGGCGTGACTCGCGCTGTTAACGTGGCAGAGCAAAAGCTTGAAGATGTGATGAGCGAACTTGGCATGACCGAAGGCTTTGATGTTGGTTTAGAAATGTCAGGCGTCCCTTCTGCATTTAACTCAATGCTAGAAGCGATGAACCACGGTGGCCGTGTTGCTTTATTAGGTCTACCACCATCAAGCATGTCAATCGACTGGAACAACATTATCTTCAAAGGTTTGGTGGTGAAAGGCATCTACGGCCGTGAAATGTTCGAAACTTGGTATAAAATGGCAAGCCTCATTCAATCAGGCTTAGATCTGACGCCAATTATCACGCATCATTTCAGCGTTGATGATTTCCAAGAGGGCTTCGACACTATGCGTGGCGGGCTTTCTGGGAAAGTTATCTTAGATTGGACTAAGTAATAATTGGCGACTTATGGGGATGAAAAACTAAAGTTCTAGCACTGTTCATAAAAACAGTAAAGTGGAAGATTTAGCCCTATTTAGCCCCAGAAAAAGCCCCAATTTAGCCCCAAAGCTAAAACAAAAAAGCCCCAAAGTAATTTTGGGGCTTTCTATATCACTTCTTATTTTGAATCTTTAATAGTTCACTCCACACTCTATCCGATTCTTTCTTGTTAGATTCGGTGAGCCACTTCCCATACACTTTCGCAACCATGGTTATATCCGCATGGCCCATCTGGTGGGCGAGGTAACTCACGTTTACATTAGCGTGGGTGATCATCCAACTGGCGTAGGTGTGGCGTAATTGGTATTGATTGCGATATTCAACGTTTGCTTTACTGCATAACTCTTTCCAGATCCTACCTAATGCGCGTTTACCGTAATAATCATAGTCACTTCCTTTTTGTGCTCTCACCACCTTAGGATTGAATACGAACCTAAGTTTTTCAGTTCGGTAGCTTTTACCAGGCAATTCGACCTGATGACTATTTGCAGGATATAGATAAGTAAGATGACGCTGCGCCTTTAATGCTTCAATGGCTGGTGGCATGAGGTCAACAAAACGTTCGTTGTCTGTTTTGGTGGTTTTTAGGCCACGGTTATCATAAGTAGAACGGCGAACGTGAATTGTCTTATTATTAAAATCCACATCCTCCCATGCCAATGCACAGAGCTCACCACTACGAATACCAGTATAGAGAAGTAGGGTGACCATATTTCTATGCTGCAGTTGATGACAGCTAGATAGTATCTTATCGATTTCACCGACTGAAAATGGCTGTATATCGGCAGGGCTTTCTTTTACTCGAGTAAGCACTTCGGATAAGTCACGATCAATATATTCCATTTTATACAGCCAGCTTAAGAAGGCGTTAATAGTCACTAGATTGCGGTTGATAGTTCGTCCCGCTTTGCCTTTAACAAGCTCTTGTCGAAACTGGCTAAGTGAACGGGGTGATAATGTATCGCAGCTGCGATTTTCGCCATAGCACATAATAAAATCACGCAGTACCCAATCATAACGTTGCAGTGTAGAGCTACGAACGTCGTGAGCTTTTGATTCAAGAAATCGTTTTGCCAATTCACTAATATCGAGTGCCCTTGGTTTGCCTGAGGCATGCTTTGAGTTAGGAAAGTGGGCGGCGTAATTGAAGATACCTATTTTGATTTCGTACATAATGGCTTCACGCTTGCGACTAGCGAAGTTGATATTCTGCTTTGTTGGTTCGAGACCTAAGGCTTCTCTGTATCGCTTACCATTATTGTAAAAAATGATGCGCAGTTTATTACCATGGATTTCAATTCCTTTTGGTAGTTCTATGCCTGCGTTCTGTGCCATCGGTTCCACTCCTCAATATCTACCATCCAAGTGCCTTGAATTTTTCTCATGACAGTGGATGGGTAGAAACCGTCACGAGCTTTTTCTCTAAGCGTTTTTGTGCTCAATCCGATTTCTTCCGAAGCCTTTTTAAGCGTAACAATAGCGATTTGAGATCTACTCATTTGATCGACCTATATAACGTGTAAATGAAGTGAACATAACCACCAAATGACAGTGCAAATGGTGGTTGACAGTTAAGGGATTAAAAAACCTACCGGGTGATTAGATTTGTTAGATAGAGTGGGTAAGTCGTAACGTTCGTCGGTAGGGGTCGATAAACGGAATATCATCGTCAAAATCCATTGGCGGCTCGTTGTATTGCGGTGCGCTGTTGTTTTCGTTGTTTGGTGGGTATTGGTGCTGATTTTGAGGAGCCGCTTGTTGTTGGCTCTTGGCTGGTGGGTTTGCTTGGACGTTGTTTGATGGCTGTTGTGGTTGGCCCCAAGATTCGTTGCGGTTACCGCCTAGCATTTGCATTACACCGTTAAAGCCTTTTACTACGACTTCTGTTGTGTAGCGGTCTTGTCCGTTTTGGTCTTGCCATTTACGGGTTTCTAGTTGGCCCTCGATATAAACTTGAGAGCCTTTCTTTAAATACTCCCCGGCAACTTCGGCAACCTTTCCCCATAGCACAACACGGTGCCATTCTGTTTTTTCTCGTTGTTCGCTGGTGGCTTTATCACGCCATGACTCACTTGTTGCAATGGTAATTTGCGCCACTGCTGAACCTGATGTTGTGTAGCGAACTTCTGGATCCTTGCCTAGGTTGCCGACTAGGATTACTTTATTGATGCCTTTGCTAGCCATTATCGTCTCCCCATCTCTAAAGTGATCATGCTTAATGTGTCTTTTGCTGCATCGTGAAGCGCGTGGTGGTGAATGAATCCATCGGGATCGCTTTCTTTTACGTATCCGTTTCGAGTGCCGGCTAATGTATCAATAACAGTGCGAACACAGCGGAATCGGTTATACCCCCACGGCTTAGCTATTCCGCATTGCTCAAAGGCGTTGTTAAGAATGCCCCCATCAAAATCGTAACCACGGCAGAATACTTGTCCCTGGTCTTTTTTGAGCGGTTCAACATAATCGGATAAGTGCTGCTTGAGTGAGTGAAGCGCATCGCGAATCGGTAGATCACTTAAATCAGGTTCTAATACGTGGCGAGCTTCTTCCCCTTGCTCACTCCACCAGCTTTCTGTGCTTGCATTGGTGGTAAATACTCCATCCTCCACAAGATAGCTATTCATATCTATTTTTATATACTTGCTTGATGGGCGGTTGCATAACTCTTCAAAGCTAACTTGCTCGCCCCAATTGAAAGGCACGATGCCAATACTTAAGATCTTGGCGGTGGTTTCAGTATCAAGCGTTTCTGTATCAATGGCTACGTTCCGGTATTTCATTCTTTAATGCCTTTTAAATTATTTAAGTTCATTATCTAGCACCCACCTTTTGCACTCGCGTAATTTCTTGTTGGTGGCGTTCTTTTTGGCTGTTAAGTCTTTAATTGAGCGCTTAGCCTGTTCCGTTGCTGTTATCAAGGTAGGCATCACGCCTTTATCGCCCACACCGTACTCACAACACCTATCCATCCACGCTTCATCTGGATCAACGTGCCGTGCTCGTACTTCACCACTGCGCATTTCTAAGCGGCAATATGGGCAGTAGTATCTATCTTTGAATTCCACGCTCAAACCTCTCACACTTAACAACGATCACGCCGTCTTTGTCTTTCTTGATTGGTCGCATAAGGTAAAACATAGCTGGCGATGGACATTTCCCATTTGGGTATGACTTGTCACCTTTATGGGTGCATACTTGGCACATTGATCCGCTAGGTCGGTGGGTTATTTTCATATCAACCTCCATGGGTAGCTTGGCCTGCCAAGTATTAAGTCAGCATCAATATCAAGCTCAGAAAGTTTCTTTTCAGATTGCTCTTTGGTCATCATCTTTTTGATAAGCTGCGCTTTTATCCAAGATCTGCGTTCCGACTTCCAAGTATTTCGATGCTGCCTATCAAACTCTTCGACAATCTCAATCCGGTTTTGATAATCCCGCTTTTCATCTTCGGTTAGGTTTAATTTACGGTCTAATTCCATGATGCGCTGTAATGCGCACCGTTTATCGAAAGAGCTTAATTCAAGCGCCATTATATTCGCCTCGCATTCTTGTCTCGCGTCCAAGCAAAATCAGGACGCTCACTTAAAACCCACAAGTGACGCATATTGGCATCATTGATTAGTTCGCTGTCTTCTGGATAAACCTCAACAGCGCAGCTATCACCATAACCAACTGCTGATTTAATCGCTTGCAGTTCATCAAACGTAATCCCGTCTTGCCAGTTGCTACCTTTGCGCTTAACACTGTTCACGGTAATGCGAGTAAGTGATTCACTTTCAAGGTAGATTTGCACTAAATACTGGCTGCTTTGGTAGACGTGGTGAGGGTGCTTTCTGTTTCGTTCTGGAGGAAAACTAGAGTGATGAATTTTCTTAAATGGTTTTAGTTTCATCGCTCACTCCCACCAGATTTCACGAACCATTTTAGACTTCAGCGCCTCAGTTTTTCCGCAGTGAAAGCAGGTTCTAGTTTCTCCGTCTTCAAGCTCCTCTTCGTGCGCACCCTGATGCCATTCATGACGCATATCGGTATAAGCACACATTCCTTTCTGAGAATACTCACTGATGAACCACTCTGTTACATCTTCATATGAGGGAGTAAGGCTGGCGAAGGTTTCAAAGTAACCGCAAGCGACACGAATTAATTTTGCTCCACAAAGCCATTCTTCATCTGATTTATAGGCTATATACAGGTCACCACCAATTCGATAAATTCGATAGTTGGACTTAAGTTCTTTGTACTTTTTAGAGCGTGCAAACTTGGCTAGATTTTGTGATGAATTGGGGAATTCACTTGATAAAAGCGCGTGAAGCTTTATTGATAAGGGCTTTTCCATATTAACTCCGACAAATACGCACCGTAGTGCGCTATTTGAATTTAAAATACAGTAGATAAAACGCCCCACATAACAGGGCGTAGAGTAGTAGAGTGTTCATCAAAGTCTCTCTGCAGCCTCTTGGGCAAAAGATAAAAATAACTCAGGGGTTAGTTCAACATCGGAGCGAACTGCGCGGCTAATGCCCCAGCCATTATTTTCGTTTTCGGGTTTAATTAAAGTTAAGTCGATGGCTTCACGACCTGAAATGAAGCTGAAATAAGGGCGACTGGCTGTAACCGTGCCGTATTCGGTTTTATAGGTAGCAGCCATTTAAGCCCCCATTAGCTGGTGGATTTGAGCCCAGTTATTGAATGGAATGTGGAATTCCGCTTTACGTACAAAGTGAAGAGGGCTTTTGTTTTTAGGTGGCTCAAAGTGGTATTTGTTTTTATCTTTTGCATCTAACGTGTACTTTGCTCCGCCAACATGTGATTGATTACAGTACTCAACGTGGATGGTTAGGCCATGCTCACGTAAACGCATAATGGAGTAACGAACGCTGCCAACTGGAATGAAGCATTTTTCAATTATTTGATCACGAGTAACGGGGCCATTGGTTTCATTTAAGAGTCTGTACAGGCGTCCGTATCCGCTGTGTGGGTTAAATTTCATGATGTACCCCTCGTGGTTGATGGTTGGGTTTGTTATTCTGCCAAGGTGGCATCTTCGAATTTAATTAGGCGGCGAGAGGTGTCACTGTCTAATTGGTTATCAAGCTTTACTGTGTAAGTTGCTTGGTCGTATTCGTAGATGGACTCAATGACTCCGGTTTCTTTGCCATTAAAGCTGATTACCGTAATCTGAGTACCAGTTGAATAAGGGGGAATCGGTTGATAAGCATCGAACCAAGCTTTTATGGTCTCATTAAGCGAACTTGAAATCTCACCAGTTACACATTCCAAGTTGTTAACAAAGTCACGGTTAACATCCCATCCATAATCTTCAAACTTCTTAGCTAGTGCGTATTCGTCGTCATAATCGGAATACTCAGCAATAAGCGTTTCCAATAGTTCTTCTCGCTCATGATATTCAAACGGGCAATACTTACCTTTAAATAGAGCCTCTACTGCGTTGTTAATGACAAGCAATCGAACATCATCATTGTCCATTGCTGGGCGTTCTGGTACTTCTTTGCCTGATTTATCGAATAACTGTTTGGACATTGTTTACTCCTAATTAATAAGTAATAAGAGTGCGCTTATCACTTTACTGATTTAAACCGAACCCAATCTAGTTCTTTTATTTCATCGACGATCTTGGAGGCGGATTGAACGGTATCTATTGCTCTTTGAAAGTTTGAAGGAGCTATCTCTTCTGATTCAGCGCAAGCGGCCATGTTGTAACCCTCTACAAAGTGGCGTTTAAGTGCTTTGATCTGAGGTTCACTGCGAATTTTGGTGAGAGAGATAATTAGCTCTACTTTTTCGCTTGATTCCATGCCAGGTAAAAGCATTTCACCTCCGTTATTTGGATTGGCTTTAAACCTAAAGCGTCCACCAGCCAGTAAGGTAGGTAGACGCTTTGGGTTTGCCTCTTAATGGGGAAAGAGGCTATCCCGTACGCATGACCATTCGAGTGATCATGTTGTTCGCACTACCGGTCATTTCTGCACGTTTTTATGCTGAGAGGCAAGGAGGGGCAGATCTCCGGTTCGGGCGTTATATCCCTACGCACCGCTGAGGTTGTCAATGGATCATTGATTTGGGCTGGATTATTTATTCACGCCCAGCAACGTGATCTCTACGGCTTTCCACAGACATAGAAACTGGTATGTTCTTGTTTCCACAGACAAGAAAAAGGATATTTAAATGAGCGATAAAGATACTGCTATATCTCAACTTGCACACTCATCGACTCCAGATAGACAGCTGGCCGTTGCTAGCGCTCTTGAGATTATTAAGAATGATGTACTTACTTCGTCTGGTCCTGATAGATTAAAAGTGCATCTATCACGCCTATCTCAATATGCAGACCTAATAGAAGATGCTCTCAAGAAAAAGTAACTTAAAAGCCCGTTAGTTCGGGCTTTCTTCTTCCAGTTGGCGAATAAGAATGCGTAGTCGCTTTAGCTCAAACTCATTTACTAATTCAACGTTACTACCATCAATTCGATTAATGTTGTCAATGTTTAGTCCTTCCACCACAGTTTTTGCTTGAGCCTCAATTGCTCTCCAAATGTGATTGGATAATTTCGCATCTTTCATAAATCCTCCTGTTTAAATTCCAAAACACCCAACCTAGATGCTTTGAAATTGCCACTCGAATGAATGGCAAAAAGCCTTCACTCAATTTCTGTCCTCCGTGAGTGTGCTCGGAGTGACCTAGTTTGGTTCCTTCATTGGTGAGGGGACCAAAGTTAGTCGTTCATAGTTCAATCCTGTTAAAGAGCCATCAACATGATCGGCGCTGTTCTTGGCGCTTTCAGTGTGTTGATGAGACAAATATTACATAATGGAATTGGTTTGTAAATTACAAAATGGAATTATATTTTGTTGGAGTGTAATAATTTGGTAGGGATCTGCTTTTTTAGGTACAAAAAAAACCACCGAAGAGGGTGGTTTTTATTAGTTATATTGTTGGTTTATGTAGTTGGCGCATTTGGCTTTGATATTGTTGATGCTTGTGCCTTCTCAATTGTCCCAGATCTTATCTTGTAGTTTCCGTGAACATTAACTGCATTGCCATTTTTAAAAGCTTCAAAGAGTATGTTCACTTCATCTTGCTCTATAAATGTAGTGTCAACTGCAAGTATGAAACTATTTTCTGAGCCATCATCAAGTCTAGCGTTAACTGTTAAGTTTCCGTCAGATGTCCGCTTGATGGCGTTAATTTCAAGAGTATAAGTTTTCTCTGATGTGATTAGTGGCTTTTTTGCACTGGTTGTAAATTGCTTGCTATCTTTTTCGTTCAACTCAACTGAAGAGGTTCCAGATAGTTTGATGTTTGTGGCTCCAGCAGCAATGCCGGTTTTTACCATACCTTGATAGGCTTTATCCATTTGTGCACTTAACTTTATTTTTGTTTCGGCAAGCTTGGTATTAGCTATAACTACTTTATCTAAGCTATCTGTCCATATTTTAATTTGTCGGTTATCAGCCTCTTTTATTGATACTGCTTGTGAGGCGGAAGCTTGTGTCTTTTGAAGATCAATGTATTCAGAGTAAGCAAAATACCCTCCACAAGAAATAATAGCCACAAGAAATAAAGCTGTTTTTTGATTTCCTGTTAAACCATCGCTAGCCACTGTGATCACATCCTTTATTGATGATAAGCATTCTTTTATATCTGCAAAGATCTGGGTGCACCCAGCTTCTACATTAAAAACTATTTCTAATTTTTCACGTTCATCGGGTTTTAGATTCTTTAAATTGTCACTGCTGTATTTAATAATACAGTATGCCTTTAAAAAATCATTATGAAAATCCGCTAATCCTTTGCATATTGTCGATGTTAGCTGTCCATTTAAGTCATCACCACCATCTAGTTTAACTGTTATTTCAGGATAAAGGCTTGTTAAATCAAGAGTGGATAAATCCTGATTTTGTAATGGATTTGTTAGAGCTTTAATAAGCTCGTCAAGCTGTTCGCAATTTTCTATTTTTAAAATGGTGTGCATGACTTTCTCTATTTAAATTAACTTTAATTTAGCGTCCACAGCCACACCAATCACTCGACAGTTCCCATTGATTGGCATCATTGTGTAGTTAGGGTTGAGGGGTTTTAAATATTCTTGCCCTGCATCACGAACATACTTTTTAAAGGTCGCTTCATTGACGTCGGTGAGTTTAGCCACAACCAGTGATCCATTTTCGTGCTCTCGTTCTGTATCTACTAACACTAACATTCCTTCGGGAATACTGGTGCCAACTGGACTTGTCATTGAATCCCCTTGAACTCTAAGCCAGAAACAACGATTTGATGTGCGGACGGTTGTTTCATGCCATTCGTCAATTTCATCTAACGTATAAGGTTCACAGGCCTCTGTCCATTGCCCTGCTTGTACGGCACTAAGGACAGGGAAGCTATTTTGATAGGTGGGTTGGATGTCAATAGGGCTTACATTGGCTATAACATCATCTGGATAATCAATCATGCCATCAGAAGTTAAAGTCATGCTCTCTAGACCAACGATTGCCATTATCTCGGCAATATTCTCGATACTAGGCTCGCGGTTTCTATTTAACCAATGAGCTATCGCACTCTGAGACATTCCCATCTTTTCAGCGAGAGTGTTTTGAGTGATCCCTACTTGTTTCATCTTGGATTTAACCAAGTCATTCCAATTCATTTTCATCCTTAAATTATTACTTATTGTAATTTTATTGGAATATCCATAATGTGATATTTTCTTGATTAATAAATTCCATAATGTAATACTCAATTCTAATAAGGAGCCGACATGTCAAAACTTAAAGTAATTCGTGGCGAGCTAGGGGTCACTCAAAAAGCTCTAGCAGAAAAGGTTGGAGTGTCCCAAAGCGCTATTAACCATTATGAGAATGGAAATAGAGCGGTTGAGACGTCGTTGGGCTGGCGGATTGTTCACGCCCTTAATTCATGGGGTGGTGAGTTCACGTTAAATGACGTCTTCCCTGACCCTCAGTCCAAATAGTCGCACAAACAAATCAACCACGTAACCACATTAGCGAGGAGTTAACAGTGGATAAAAAAGAAATGATTAACAGAACAGTACATCACCTTGGTCGTGGTGGCGCTATTGGCGAGCAAATGGATGGCGCAGCTTTATTGGGTATGAACATCAACAAATTTCAAAACCATTTGCGTCAGGTAAAGGGGATGAATTTTTTCCAGTTTGATGATCTTGTGACGTTAACCGTAACAAGCCAAACCCCATACATTGCTCAGTACCTTGCAGAGCGTATTAATCACGTTGTTGTACCTATGCCAGAAGTGAGCGAATTAGATAGCGTGGATATGTTCGATTGCCACTTACAGCTTAATGCGGTGAAGGGCATGTTAGACAAAGCCATTGAAGAAGCGAAAGCAGATGGCGTGTTTGATGCAGCAGAGCGTAAAGCCATTACGGAACTCAAGCAAAAATACCAAGCGACGTTTGAAGCCTTTATGTTGAAGCTTGATGCGCTGTATGCGGAGGATGTATGAAAACCAATATCTTCTTAATCACGATAGAGCAAATGATTGATATGACACGTTCGTCTTGCAAGGTTGCTGAGAGTCAAAATCAGGAAAGTGTAGAGCTTGAACGTGATGCTTTGAAAAACATCATCAAGAAATGTGAGCGTGGTTTAGCTGCTTTGGATAGCCAAAAATAAAAGTGCCATTGCGTAGCGGTAACTACCAATGGCGTGGATTCAACTTTGGAAATGAAATCATGAACAGAATAGCACAACGAAAATTAACGTCAAAACTCTACAGCAAGCTAATCGACAACCAATTTGAATATTACATGGTGGTAATGGGTAGTCCTGTTCGTATTAGTCGTGCATTCGCTAAACAAGTATTTGAGGGGGGCCTGTAATGGCTGATGTTATTTCTAGTGACTTATCAGCCAATGATAAGGATTCGTGGTCCACGCCACAATGGTTGTTTGATGTGCTTAATGAAGAGTTCTTCTTTGATGTAGATATTGCTGCCAGTGATGACAATGCAAAATGCGGTACATATTACACAGCACTAGACGATGCTTTGAACATGGTGGACTGGGGGGTGCATCCAAACCTTGGCAAAATGGCCTATCAATACGTATGGATTAACCCGCCTTATTCTCGTGGCATGGTGAAGGCGTTTCTTAATAAAGCCTATGAGCAATGCGTTACACACAAAATTAACTCGGTATTACTTATTCCTGCCACGCCTGATGCGAGCTGGTGGCCTACGAACGCGAGTGAAGTGCGCTTTATTACTGGTGGTCGTATTTCGTTTCAACATCCTATTACTAAAAAGGCGGTAAACGGAAACACCAAAGGCTCAGCGTTGGTTATCTACCGTCACCAAGACTTAGGCATGCCAATGGTAACGCGCTATGTGAGCCGTGATTCGCTTAAAGCTATGGAGGGCAGACCATGAGTAATGTTGTGGCGTTTAAGGTTGCACAAGACAAACGAGGTGAGCAAGTGGCTGATTGTGATAATGGATTCTTTAAGATTGCCAATGAGCTTGCTGATGCACTGTGTTGCACGGCATTGAGCAGCCGTGAGAGCCGTATTGTGTGGGCGGTAATGCGCAAAACCTATGGTTACCGTCAGTCTATGGATTGGATTTGCTTAGATCAGCTGTGTGAGATGACAGGGATAACAAAAGACAACCTTTCTCGCACCATTAAGGGATTAGTTAGTCGAAATATCCTTATTAAGGATGGACGCAAGCTTGGGATTAACAAGGTAGTTTCTGAGTGGCTAAAGAAAGAAGAAGTTGTCAAAACTGACAATAAAACCAGTCAAAAACGACAAGTTAAAAAGTTGTCGAAACCGACAATTAAAGTTGTCGATATTGACAAGACGATTGTCGAAACCGACAACGCAAACTGTCAGAACCAACAACCACAAAAGAGAGACACTATACCAAAAGACAATAAACAAAATACAAAGGCGCGAAAGTCTTCGCTTAGTGATTTAGATTTTTCAGTCTTTGGTGAGGTTACTCCAGAACAAATCCAAGAGATTATTCGTATTCGCAAGGCCAATACTAAAAAACCGCCCACTCAGCGTGTGTTGAATATTCTGGCTGGCGAGTTCATCAAGGCGAATGTTCAGCATGGTTTGAGTTTGTCGGACTGCTTGGACGAGTGGGAGTTTCGTGGCTGGCAGGGCTTCAAAGCGGATTGGGTCAAGGCGAGCAAAGGCAACCGCGACCAAGATATTGATTGGGATAGCACTGGATGGGGGGCGGATTTAACGATCCGATAGCGCATGAAGAATATCGTTGAATTTAACCAAGCCAATATCATCGGCACTGAGCAGCCAAGACCTGCAATGGAGTCTATCGATTCTCAAGCGGAATACTGCATGAACGTGGTACTCAAGGAGCTTAGATCGATTTGCCCGGCATGGCGTAACGCAATTAAAACCCAAGCCGAGCTAGACGGTGTGAAAAAGGTTTGGACTAAGGCGTTCATGGAAAACGGCATTGTTAGCATGTCGATGGTTGAGACTGGATTACAAGCTGCCCGTGAAAGTAGCTCTGATTTTTTGCCAAGCGTGGGTAAGTTTATTACCTGGTGTCGTGGTGATGCCTTCCAAGTTTGTTTTGACCGGTTTATGTCTGGCGCTAAGGCTTCCAACCGCATGGAAAAGTTGATCTTCACTGATGCGACCCATGCAAACGTGAAGCGCAAGGCGGTTGGTGATGATGAAAAAGCGTTTAAACGCATATTCGATAAGTGGGCCAAACGTTTTGCAGCCGGTGAAATTCCACAAGATGTGCCTGCCTTGCCACCTAAATCAGTTGTGATGCCTACGGATATTGCTAGAGAGCGAGCAGGCAGACCGGATCCTAGCCAATTTAAACGCGGTTCGGTGTTTGCCCGTATCGCTGAGCTAGCCCAAGGAGGTGCCCATGGCCAGTGAAATGGATTTGATTCGAGTGTTACAGAACCGCGCTAAGGTTTGGACTCCGACTGAGCTATGTAATGCGTTGGATGTTCATGTGATTGAGTTGGTGCGTTTGATGGATAAAGCTCGCAAGCAAGGTGTGGAAGTTTGCGTGGTGAATGGTGAGCGAACAGGGAACAGTGGAAAGATATTTTTAGGGGGCGAACATGTTTGAGTTAAGTGGAAATGGGGAGATTGTAATGAGTAGTGAAGCTAAAGCATTAGTTGAGGCAATCATAAAAGGAGAGGTTAGTGATGAGGTTGCATATAAGTATGGAATGCAAATGCTACATCTAGCTAGTAGTGAAATTAGAGAGCTTGATTCTAAAAAGTGCACTGGTTTATCAAAAGCCGAAGGGAGAATTATACTCGATAATCTAGAGCATGGTCGTCATATTGCCAAAATGACAGAATCAATTTTTATCCAATATCCCATCATATCACAGTCGGCAAAAGGGCTTTATAGTGCGCTTTCTTATTCTTATGGAACTTTTGCACCTGCAATTTTAATGAGTAGTTCTGACTTGCCGAGAAAAGATGAATCGACATCAACATATTTTATTTTTAACCCAATTTCGAAGTTAATAAAAATTGGTCGTACTAATGACATTAAGAGACGAATTACTGCATTGCAATGTGGTATAGGGATTCCTCTCGATATTTTGTTACTTGTTTCAGGCGATAGAGAAAAAGAGTGTCATCAAAAATTTTCTGAATTTAGAACACATGGTGAGTGGTTTGATGATAAAGACGGGAGAATTCGTGCATATATAAAGAGTGAAAAATCTAAGGCATCCGCATGAGTAAGTTAGAAGCGTTGTTGATTTACCATATCAAAGCCATGAAGTTGGAAATGCCAGTAGCTGAGTATCGATTCCATGAAACTCGCAAGTGGCGTTTTGACTTTGCTTATCCAGAGCAACAAATTGCCATTGAAGTGGAAGGTGGTACCTGGACAAACGGCCGCCATACTCGTGGTAAAGGTTATGAGCAAGATTGTGAGAAATACAATACTGCTGCATTACGTGGTTGGACGGTATTACGTTTCACCAGTGGCATGATCACCAGTTTGAAAGCGGTGAAGATGATTAAGGAAGCGTTGGATGCGTAAGAAGATTTATATCGCTGGGCCGATGTCCGGTATACCGGAATTTAATAAACCTGCGTTTATCAGTAAAGCGAGTGAGCTAGAGCAAGAAGGCTATATCGTGTTGAACCCTGCTATTTTGCCTAATGGTATGACATGGGAAGAATACATGTATATCTGCATTCCTATGGTGTCGGTGGCTGATGAGATTTATATGCTGAAAGGTTGGGAAGAATCCAAAGGGGCAAGCATTGAACATCGTGAAGCGTTATCTATGGGTAAATCGGTGATCTACGAATGCTAGTGCTTAAACCATTCTTACAGCCTGATCTTGGTTTGATGATGTTTAAGCCGGGTAAGTCATTATTAGATGAGTTGGTTCGCATGAGTTCGGGTAACCGGCTGCTAGTGGCGCCATTACCGAAAGAGTTGGTTAATGTGCCAAGCGGTAAGTTGAACCATTCGGCCATTCCTAATAGTTCAAAAAAGTCGCTGGTGGATGATGAACGCTTGCTCGAGTTCTTCTTGCATGCTGATGTTCAAAACCGTTTAGGGAATTTCTATCACTGGCTTGAGCGTATTCCTCATTGCCAATTATCCGACGGTGAATTCTGCGATAAGAACCTGACGTTTTTAGACTGCAAACATGGGGCATTACGTTTGTGCTGGCACCATGATAACCAAGAAAGAAAGCAATTAAGTGAGCAAGCTAGAAAGACCGCCAGAGATAATATTATGGTTTGGGGTGTTCGCACTGTGGCTGGCAAGCTTCGATTTGATTCTAACCATCAATTAACTTTACCTGAACTTTTCTGGTGGGCGGTGAGAGAGGGCGTATATCAGCATTTACCAAACAGTGTTGTTGATCAGATGTTTGGCATTAAGCAGGAAGCTAAACGTGACGTACTGACACTTAAGCGTGAAAGTGACCCTGACTTTAATTTGGATGGAAAAGAGCAATTAGAGCGGTTAGCAAAACAAGTGGTGCGTTTAACGGTTAATGACAATCCACCAGCCATGTACATGAAAAGACCTAAGCAATTAAATTGGCGTAGCGAGAAGTATCTTAAGTTTGTTCGTTCTCTACCATGCTGCGCAACTGGACGACATGGTACCGACTCGGATCCTGTTGTTGCCCATCATTTAATAGGTCACGGTGAAGGTAAGATGGGCGGTAAAGCGCATGACTTGTTCACTATGCCGATGCTTGCGAGTGTTCACCAAGAGTTTCACCACGACCCGAAAGCTTGGGAGGCTAAGCATGGATCGCAGTTGTTTTTTGTAAAGCAGACGCTTAAGAGGGTGATGGGGCTTGGTGGAATTGTTTAGGGATAGCATTGTATACATATGATATCATGCGATTAATTTTTTAGTTGGAATTAATAATGAAAAATGAAATCTATAGCTTACAAGTTGTAAGAGGTATTGCAGCCTTACTTGTGGTAACTAATCACTTGTGGGGGAGAGTGTTTGGAGGTGTATTTCAATATAATGGTGGGCTTGGTGTAGATGTTTTTTTCGTATTGAGTGGTTTTCTTATGGTATATACTCAAACGGAAAAAAGAAATGCATTTATGTTTATTAGAGGAAGAATAGAACGTATATACCCACTTTATTGGATATTGTCACTTCCTACAATGCTAATGCTTATAAACTTTAATGAGGGTTATAAGGTAATAAGTAACTTATTTTTGATTCCATCATATAAGGTTACACAAGGAGCTCTAACTAACCCTCCCGCATGGACTCTAGTGTATGAAATGATATTTTATGTCATGTTCACTTTTTCATTGTTATTAAGTAAAAATAGAATAAAAGCATGTTTAATCTCTGTAAGCATAATATTTGTATCATTATTTATTATGAATAATGTGTTTGGAGGTCAAGAACGTGGGAACTGGATAAATATTGGATATATCTTAAGTGATACTTTGATGTTGAATTTTGCTTTTGGTGCTATTTTTGCATTGATTTATGAAAAAATAGGCATCAAGAATGTAATAAATTTTAATTTGTTTATGTTTTTATTTGGATTGGTTCTATATGTTTCGTTATTTCATATGGATGGAGTTAGAAGGTTGTTAAGGTATGGGATTCCTTCGTTAATCATTATTATATTTGCTTTGTATTCTAAGGAAGGAAAGGGGTTTGTATATAATATGCTATTAAAAATTGGAGATGCATCCTATAGTATATATTTATCACACATTTATTTTTTATATGTTTTGAAGGCAACCATGTCAACCAATAAAGGAAACCCTACAATGGTTGAATTAATTGCAGTATTGCTAGTTGTACTATCTATAATTGTTGGGATTTTTATTAATAAGAAAATTGAAAAACCAATAATGTATAAATTGAAAGAATATAGATTAGGTGGTTAACATGGGCTTAGCAACTAATATTGAACATTGGGATATGTCAGCAGCAATTGGTATGGCGACGGAAGGCGTTCGTGCTAAGTACAATGTTGGTGGTGGAGGTGGTGGCTTTGGTGCTGCTGATATGGAAATAGCCTCAAAGCTTGATGGTGGTAAAGTTCTTGCAGCTGTTGATACGGTTGGACGTGAACATCGTCATTTAGAGTTGTGGAGTATGTATGCCTATGCTTCACCACTCTGGAACCGGCATTCTAACCGTGATCAGCTGTTTGAGCATATTATTAATGATTGGGTTATTCAGCGAGCAAATGTAGGTGAGTTTATCCAGGAACGAACCTTTGATCGTGTTAAAGCATTATTGCCTTTAATTGTTGGAGGCATGGCATTGGAACAATTCTCCGGTGCCGAAGTGACACAGAAGAATGGCCGCTTAGAATATCTCCCTGTCACCCCGCGCTCTGTTTTTATAGAGGTCTTAGTGGGTGTAGATTGTGAGCAAAAGGATGTCCATTCAGAGACATTTACTAAGAAGCGAACTCGTTACTATCAGAATAATTGGGCTCGTATCGCTGAACATATCGAGTTTATAAAAAGCCTAATTGTGAAGTACGATACGTTAGCGCGTAAAATGTACAAAAAAGAACTTGAAAAGCAAATGATGGCAATATAAGCTCTAATTTCTAGGTTGGATTATTGCATCTAACCAAATCAACCGCCCTCGATGGCGGTTTTTTTATGCCTAAAATTTGAGGTTGAGTGTGCAGATATCAAAACGAGTGATGGCTGCTATCTCGGCAGCTGCCTTATCTATTGCCAGTGCAATGATTGTTGATTTAGAAGGTGTTGAATATACGCCTTACTATGATGTCGCAGGTGTTCTTACAGTGTGTTATGGGCATACAGGCTCAGATATCATTAAGGGTAAGGTGTACTCACCAGATGAGTGTCAGGTATTGCTCGACACCGACCTTGCTCGAATAGCCAGTGAAATCAATCCTCAGATTAAAACCGTTCTCCCTGTCACTATGCATGCAGCGCTTTACTCCTTTGCTTATAACGTAGGATCAGGTGCTTTCAATTCTTCAACGTTATTAAAGAAGCTTAACGCTAATGATTATGCTGGGGCTTGTTCACAGCTTAAACGTTGGGTTTATGCAGCAGGTAAGCCTTGGAAGGGGCTAATGAATCGCAGGGATATTGAAGAGGCGGTTTGTCGTTATGCTCACTAATGGTTATTTGAAAAGCATTGCTATCGTATTGGTGGCGCTCTTATGCATGACGGTATTTGTTCAGCATGTTCAAAATACAAATTTAAAAGAAAAGCTCAACACAGCTATTGAGGTAGCTGAGTCTGTGCAGCATACAGTATCAAGTATGCAAGAGCAGAATCAGAAGATGGCTAAGCAGTACGTTAAGCAGCAAATGGAGTATGAGAATGCACAGGCTAAAGTATCTCAGCTTGAGCGTGATCTTGCTGATAGTTCTAAGCGGCTGCACGTCAACGCCACTTGTCGTAAGCCAGTGCCCGCAAAGTCCAGCTCCTCCAGCGTGGATGATGAGCGAGCCCCCGAACTTACAAGAGACGCTGAACAGTCTTATCTACGTCTCAGACAACAAATCACAACCATCACAGCTCAAGTAAATGGGCTGAGGTCATATATAGAAGCGCTTCCTAGTGAGTGTGTCGCTAAATAAGACCCGACTGCAGTCGAGGTTACCAACATGAAAACGAGCATTATGGATAAAACAGTTACCACTTCCAGTTATGTTGCCAGTGTGTCTACTGCTATTGGTGGCTTGTTCACGCTGTCTGACGTTGCATTGCTGATTGGTATTGTCACGACACTTATTCTCTTTGTCATGCAACATAAGCTATACAAGAAGCGTTCGGAACAAGACAAAATTAAAGCTGAACAAGATGCGGAGTTTCACGCGGCCAGAATGAAAGCCATTAAGGGTTCATTGGACAGTCGCCTGGATGAACTAAAACAGGTAATTAAATAAGTCTATGATTTCATGGGTCCTTCCTGACCCTTTTCACTGTGGGTATGGGACTCGCACGTTTTCGCTATTTATGAGCATTTTCAAAGTTAGGTTGTTGTTTATATGTCAGCGATAAAAACAGCGTCTAAATCAGAGCCTCATTGGCTGAATAAATCAGCTATGGCTGAGAGCCTTGGGATAAGCGTTCAAGCCTTTGACCGATGGGGCGTGAAGCCAGTTGCAAAGGTTGGTCGTTCTGTCTATTTCACGGTTGCCGATGTGCTCCATAATCGCCTGAAAAATGAAACAGAGAAACATCAACCTAAGACGATCAATCCTGAAGAGTTAGATCCCAATGGTTTGGATTATGAACGCTATCGATTAACCAAAGCACAAGCTGATGCTCAAGAGCTAAAAAACGAAATTGCAAAGCATGAAGTGGTACCGGTTGAGTTTGCTAGCTTTGCGTTATCGAAAGTTGCTGCAGAAGTTTCCGGTATTTTAGATGCGCTTCCTCTTAACATGATGAGAAAGCATCCTGAATTAACCACGGTTCAAATTGAAAACATTAAACGGGCATTAGCAAAAGGCATGAGCTCGATAAGTACTATTGATGAACGAATGGATGATTTGATAGATGACTATATCCGAGAAGCAACTAGCTAATCTTCGCTATCAAATTAAGCAAGGCTTACGTCCGTTCTGGCGTCCATTGCCGATGACAGCAGTTGAATGGGCGGATGAAAACTTTTACTTATCTGCAGAATCTTCTTATCTAGAAGGTAGGTGGGAAACCCTGCCATTCCAAATCGCTATTTTAAACAGTATGGGTAATGACGAGATTCGAGTCGTGAATCTTATGAAGTCAGCTCGTGTTGGATATTCACAAATGCTCAAAGCTTCATTGGCTTACATGCTTGAGCATAAAAAACGAAATCAATTGTTATTTCAGCCTACGGATGCCGCAGCGGCTGGCTTCATGAAATCACATATTGAATCAATGATCCGTGATGTTCCGGTTATTCGTCAGCTTGCTCCTTGGCATGGGAAAAAGCACCGTGACAATACTTTGGATACTAAAAAGTTTTCCAACCGTCGACAGCTTTGGTGTGTAGGTGGTACTGCAGCAAAGAACTACCGTGAAAAATCAGTCGATACTGTTGTTTATGATGAGCTTGCCGCTTTCCCTGCGGATGTAGAGAAAGAGGGTTCACCAACATTCTTAGGGGATCGTCGTTTAGAAGGTTCTGTTTTCGGCAAGTCGATTCGTGGTTCTACACCAAAGAATAAGCATGAATGCCAAATAGAACGCGCATCATTCGAATCAGGCATGATGCTTCGTTATGAAATCCCATGTCCACATTGTGAGGAGTATCAATCCTTAAAATGGGGCGGGCCTGATGCTGAATTTGGCATGAAGTTTCAAAATGATGATCCTTCAACAGTAGCGTATCTATGTGAACACTGCGGTTGCTTAGGGACTTATGCTGAATGGATGCCTGAGCAATCGAAAGGTGTTTGGCGAGATAGAGATATTGATCTTTCAACTAAAGATGGTATTGCCTGGACGGCCATTGATGGCACACCAGTAGATACACCTGAAAATGTGTCATTTCATATTTGGTCTGCTTACTCACCGTTTACTGAGTGGCGACGTCTTATTCAAGATTGGTTGAAAGCAAAAGATGATATTGGAAAGCTTAAAACATTCGTAAACACCATCTTAGGTGAGACCTGGGAAGAACAAGGCGAACGCTTAGAGCCACACGAACTTTATCGCAGACGTGAGCATTATGACTTAATTCCTGCTGGTGGCCTTGTACTTACCTGTTCTGTAGATGTTCAAGATGATCGTCTCGAATGTGAAGTTAAAGCATGGGGCAAAGGCGATGAAAGTTGGGCGCTTGATTTCAAAATCATTTATGGCGACCTAGCCAAACCTGACATCTGGAATGAGCTTGATGATTTTCTTTCTCAAACCTATGAACATGAATCGGGAAACAAGTTGAGAATTGCTTGTACTTGTATTGACTCCGGTGGTCACTTTACTCAAGAAGTTTATAAATTTGTTAAGACTCGCGAAAGCCGACGTATCTTTGCCATCAAAGGTGTTGGTGGAGTTGGTCGTCCAATTGTTTCGCGTCCATCGACCTCAAACAAAGGCAAAATCAAATTATTTGCTGTTGGTACTGATACCGCAAAAGAGTTGGTGATGGCAAGGCTGCAAGTTCTTGAACCTGGTGCCGGTTATTACCACTACCCCGTAAGCAGTCAATTTGATGAAGAATTCTTTCAACAGCTTACCGCTGAAGAGCGCAGAACCCGATATAACAAAGGTTATGCGGTATTAGAGTGGGTGAAAGTCCGTAAACGTAATGAAGCATTTGATTTAGAAATTTATAACTTGGCCGCTCGTGAAATTCTTAATCCTAACTATGACGCCTTAGCTGAGTCAGTCACGCACCAAGCGGAAGTAAAGCCGAAAACAAGGCGTCGAATGAAAATGAAAGGGTTTTAAATGGCACTTACAGATAGACAAACCGCAAGAAAAGAGTGGTTAGAAAGCGCTATTGACGCCATTCAAAACGCTCAAATGGGGATCTTAACATCGGGTAAATCAGAACTTTCTTTTAATGGACGCAGTGTGACTAACCTTTCTCCATCGGAATTAGAAACGATGCGACGCAGCTATGAATCCGAGTTAGAAAAACTGGAACGTAAAGAAAAGGGTTTGCGAACTCGTACGGTTAGGGTGGTTGGATAATGTCAAAACTGAAAAATCAAAATATCCAACGAATGATAGTGGGTGATTCGAGACGAATGTTTGAGTCTGCATCGCCAGACCGTCTCACGATGTCGTGGGATACCAATACCTATACGCCTGATCAAGTCACTTACTCTCAATTAGAAACGCTTCGAGCTCGTTCTCGTCAGCAAGCTAGAAATAATGATTATGTTGTTCGGCTCATTCAAATCTTGCAAGACAACATTATTGGAGCGGCAGGTTTTAAGCTCCGTTCTCAAGTGGTCGATTTTAATGGTAAGCCAGACCAGCCAGCAAGGAAGGTGATTGAATCGGGTTGGCAAGAGTTTATCGAACAAACCGATTTTATTGCTACTCAACAGCTGATTGTAACCAGCATGGTGACTGACGGTGAAGCATTTGTTTATCTAAGAACGGATCGCTCTGGTCGATTAATCCCAACCTTAATAGACCCGGTTCGTGTTGATATTAACTTCAATCAAAAGCGGAACAACGGCAATGTTATCCGTATGGGAATTGAATACGATCAGTTTTTAACTCCTGTTGCCTACCACATAAATGATGATTATGTGGATTATCACCCTGCGGTTGGCGCAAGTGAAGGTGCTCAAACACGTACACGTATTCCAGCGGATAAATTGCGTCATATATTTCGTAAACAATTTGTGGGTCAAAAGCGTGGAATGCCTTGGGCGTCTGCTTCACTTGGTCGCTTGTTTCAGTTAGGTCGATATGAAGAAGCTGCATTAACCGCTGCGCGCATCGGCGCGGCGAAGATGGGCTTTTTCCGAAGTGAAGATAATGAAGAATATACCGGTGATGAAGAGTCGGGTGACATGATGCTGAACGCAGAAGCCGGTACGTTTGAGAACATTGGCTCGCTTCAATTTGAAACCTTTGATCCTAGTTACCCAAGCGGTGAATTTAAAGAGTTCATGGGACAAACCTTAAAGGGAATAGCCTCTGGGCTTGGCGTTGACTATCACACATTAGGTAATGACTTAGCTGGTGTGAATTATTCAAGTGCTCGGGTTGGCATGCTTGAAACTCGCGAATATTTTAAAACTCTGCAAGGCTGGTTAATCCAATCTCTCATCAAGCCAGTTTTTAAGTATTGGCTTGGCTCTGAGCTTTACTACGGCCGATTAGAAATTAACAACAAGCCACTGTCTCGTGGGGTGGGTTATTACCTGCCATCACAATGGGTAGGGCGCCGTTGGGAATGGGTTGATCCTTTGAAAGAAGCTAATGCGAAAAAAGTGCAATACGAAATGCGCATAGTTTCTCTTTCTCAAATTATCCGAGAACGCGGTGATGAGCCTGAAGAGGTATTTAAAGAAATAGCGGAAGAAGATGCACTGATGAAGTCATTGGGTATTTCAGCCGTGCAAGTCATGAGCAAATTGGAGCAAGAAAATGCCCTTAAAGACGATGAAGACGATGAAGACGATTAAAGGTGAGCCATTGCAGCGTTCAATGCTGATTGATGGTGAGCGAAAAGTAGATGAAGAAAGTCGTACCGTTGAAGTGGCGTTTTCTTCGGAAATTACAGTCGAACGTTGGTTCGGCATAGAAGTATTAGACCACTCCCCTGAGTCCGTTCGATTAGATCGGCTAAATAATGGTGGAGCGGTATTAATGGACCATAACCGAACTGATCAAATCGGTGTGGTTGAAGTGGCACGTATCGACAGTGACCGTCGGGGACGGGCAACGCTTCGCTTTGGTAAAGGCAAGCGTGCTGACGAAGTGTTTCAAGATGTAGTGGACGGTATCCGCAAACACATCAGCGTTGGCTACAACATTCTGAAATATGAACGTACCAAAGGTGAGAATGGTTCACCTGACACGATTCGAATTACGGAGTGGGAACCGACGGAAATCTCAATTGTGGCTGTTCCAGCTGATGCCAGTGTAGGCATTGGGCGCAGCGAAGAAACTGAATTAAATATCGAGGAAATTGATATGCCAAAAGAAACTCAAACCCCGACGGGAGAGAATCGTCAAGATCCTCAGCTTAATGCACCTGTCGTGATTAATGCTGATAACGTACGAGCAGAAGAACGTACTCGTATCTTTTCACTAGAACGTGCTGCTGCTGATGCTCCTTGGGATTTGTCGGAATTAAAACGTGAAGCGATTGAGAAAGGTTGGTCGTTAGATCAGTTCCGCTCTAAGTCGTTTGATTTTATTTCTTCTCAACCCGCGCCAACGGCTGGTCATACAGGTGAAGACATGTTGCGCCAAGAGAATCGTGAATACTCATTGGTTCGTGCTTTGAACGCCCAACTATCTGGCGACTGGTCAAATGCAGGTTTTGAACGTGAAATGTCACAAGAACTTGTTCGTCAAGGCGGCTCTGTTGTGGGTGGTGGTTTGATTGTACCTGTTAGCGTACTTACTGGCGCTCGAGCTGATACTAATGGCGGGGCAGGTTTAATCGGTACTCAACACATGGCGAATCAATTTATTGATGTGTTACGTGCTAATACCTTGCTTGGTAAATTAGGTGCGCGTTTCTTGCCAGGGCTAAACGGCAATGTAAGTATGCCGAAGAAAACGGCTTCTGCTGATTTCGGTTGGATGGCAGAGAAAGCCGATGCTAATGAATCCGATGTTACTGTTGGCAATGTGACCTTAAGTGGTAAGCATGTTGGTGGTGTTGTTCCGATGACATTTGAGCTTATGCGTCAATCATCGCCTGCAATCGAACAAATTGTTCGTGAAGATATGCTCATGGGTATGGCTTTAGCTATTGATATGGCTGGTTTTAGTGGAACTGGTGCGAATAACCAACCACTTGGTATTTTGAATACCACTGGCATTCAAACGGTTGATATTGCTGATACAACTAATCTTATTCCCACGTGGGAAGAAATCGTGAAGATGGAAGGTGCGCTTGATGATGTGAATGCATTAATGGGCAACCTTTCTTATGCATTCCGCCCAACGGTGTATTCTGCGCTGAAAACCACGAAGAAAGATGCTGGCTCTGGTCGTTTTGTTGTTGAAGGCAAAGAGTGTAATGGCTATGCCGCACACAGCTCAACGCAAATGCCAGTAGGTGGTTCCTTGTTTGGTAACTTCTCTGATGTGATGGTGGGTACTTGGGGGATGGTTGAACTTATCCCTACTCGCAATAGCAAAACAGGTGGTTTGGATATTGGTTGCCACCAAATGGCTGATATTGCGGTTCGTAATCCTCAATCATTTGTGAAAGGTGTTGCTGCCGCTGGCGGAGAATAAGCATTAAAGATTAAGCCTCTGGTATCAGGGGCTTTCCTTTCCTAAGTTGGAGAAAAAGCATGGACAAAGTAAAGCTAATATTAACCCGTGGAGCTGTAGTCTCTCCTGGTGTTAATGCTGTGAAAGATGAAGTGATTGAAGTTGGTAGCGATATTGCTCGAAATCTACGACAAGCGGGTGCTGCAAAAGTGGCTGATAAAGATGCCAAAATTGGTAAGCCGGCAACAATCAAAACAAATAAAAAATAAAGGGTGATGTATGAGAACTTGGAACCTTGGTGTTACTGATATGGATGTGGCATTAATGGCTGAGTTCTCAATTCCTATTATTTTACACCTCCCAATGGGTGATGTTGAAACGAAAGGGGTCTTTGATGATCCCTTTTCTTTATCTCAAGTTGGTAGTGGTGGGCGCATTTCAGACTCAGCTCCTGAACTGAGCTTGCGAGATGAAGATGCGTTAGGCATTGAAGCGCGTCAATTAGTGACAATAAGTGGTAAACAGTGGTTGGTCGTTACACCACCTGAACCTGATGGAACGGGTATCACAAAATTAATACTGGGGAACTACAGTGGCGAGCAATCGAAACCTGTTATTCGATATTGATCTGGATGAAATTGAAGCCATTCAAAATATCTACAGTGCCACTGAAGCTCAAGTTCGAGCTGCTTATAACCGAGCGCTTACTCGAACGGCCAAAACCATGCGAGCGTTGACCAATAAGAAGATCAAGGACGAACTTCAACTTAAACGAATGAAAGATTTAAGGCGTCGTTTACAAACGTTTCGTCTTAAAAGCACCAGTAAACAAAGCAAGCTAGATGAATTAAAGCTTTGGTTTGGGATGAACGATATTCCAGTTGGTAAATTAAAAGGTCGCATGAAGCCAATAGGCTCAAAGAAGAACCCTCAAGGTGCGGTATTTAATCCATCGGGAAAAATTGGTACTCAATCTTACGATAAGGGCTTTATTGCTAGAGCTTATGGCCGTAAATCCATTTTCACTCGCTCTACCGAAAGCCGATACCCAATCAAAGAAGCAAGGGTATCAGTAGCCGATGATCTGCAAGATACCATTGAAGATGAAATATTTTCAGAGCTCTCTACGGTATTCATGAAGCACTTTGAAACTGATTTAAAAGGGCGAGTCAAAATGGGTATGAATAAAACTGGGTGGCAATCATGAGTGACGGTATTCATTTAACCGATTATCACAATGCGGTAATTGACTGGATCACTCAAAACGTGGACTGGCTTCAGGCCGTTCAATATTACCCTGAAATACAAACTGAGTTACCTGCGCCATGCGCGTTCTTCGGTGTTGAAGATTGGGAAATGAGCGAAAGCCAACCAATGAACGGTATGCTAGCGGTCGATTTGAATTGTAAATTGATGGTGGTATTTGGCGTAATTGATCCGGCGTATCAATTAGAAGTACGAAATGCAGCGATGGCTTTATGCATAAAGCTACAAGATCAGCGTTTTGGGTTGCCAATTGAACCTGTGGTTTTGCAAGGCGCTGAGCCTGATGATTTTCAGCCTGAACTTGATGATTATGCGGTCTGGTCGATTCGCTTTATGCAGACCATTGAAGTCGGTGAAGATTTTTATAAGCCAGAAGGCATTATTCCAACGACGGTAATGGTTGGATACTCGCCAGATATTGGCACTAAAAACGAAGATAAATACGAACAGGTGGTACCTAGTGGACTTAATACCGATAATTAATGATCTGCAGAAGCGGCTAGCGAACATGGTACGCCGCGGTAAAGTTCATTCAGTCGATTTTAGTCAATCGCCACCACGGGTTAAAGTTCAATATGCAGAAAAGGCAATCACAAGTTGGTTGCCTTTTTTGATCACCAATATGGATGAAAACCGACAAGACTGGCAACCGATCACTGTCGGTACCTCTGTTGTGATCATTAGTGAATCAGGCGACTTAAATAACGGCGTTGTGTTTTCAAGTATTCCTAATGCCAGCTATGTCCCTCCAAGTTCCTCACCAGATGAGCATGTTACTCAGTATTCAGATGGCACTAAGGTTTCTTATAACTTTAAAACGAATAAATTGCTGGTGGATGTGAAAGGTGAAGTCAAAGTACAGGCAACGGGTGACATTATTGCTGATGCCAAACAAGTCAAACTCAATGGCGGAACTGGCGTCGTAACGGGTGAGTGTATCTGCGCTTTTACTGGCAATGTTCATTCAGATATTTCAATCAAGGTGATCGCAGGTAAGTAATGGCACTTTCTAAGACAGGTTTAAAGCAACGGATCTTAACCGAACTCACAGCAAAGGGTTTTACTGTATCGGGTGAGCACTCAAGAAATGCCGATTATGCAGAGGCGATTGCGAATGCGATCGTTGATGAAATTCAAGCGAATGCAAAAGCAATAGTGAGCTCTGGAAGCAGCGCTGGTAGTTGGCCTGTTAAGTAGGTGAAGAATGAAAGGCATGAACGCTGAAAACGGTAAATCACTTGACGGTATTAATCACCTTAAGCAATCCATTAAAGACATATTAAATACCCCAATTGGCTCAAGAGTGATGCGTCGAGACTATGGCAGTGAGTTATTCAAATTAATAGATAGCCCATTAAACGCCTCTGGTACCGCGAGCATTATTGCAGCGACGGCACAAGCTATTAAGAAATGGGAAACTCGTTTGGATGTAAAGCAAATCAAAATTGCATCGGGCGAACCTGGTTATATCGAGTTAGATATTACGGGCGTATATAAGCCTAATGGGCAGTCTATCACGTTGGAAGGAATAGAAGTTTCATGAGTAATATTAATCTTTCATCACTTCCAAAGCCTAAAGTGCGAGAAGAGCTTAATTATGAAGACGTTCTTGCACAAAAAAAGGCAGCCCTTAAAACACGTGAGCCTGATTGGGATGCCGATTATGAGCATGAATCATCAGTAAAGTTGTTAGAAGTATCCGCTTATGATGCTGTGACCGAGCGTCAACGGGTTAATGATGCGGCATTATCGGTGATGTTGCCTTGGGCTGAGGGTTCTGATCTAGATGGCTTAGCTGCATTCTTTGACTTAGAGCGAGAGACGATTGTTCCTGCTGATGATTCCACGGTACCGCCAACGGAAGCAATGATGGAAAGTAATGATTCACTCCGAAATCGCTGTTTGCTCAAGTGGTCATCGATTTCAACTGCAGGGCCACGCAAAGCTTATATCTATCATGCATTATCTTCTTCATCTCAAGTTAAAGATGCCAATGCATACCGTCAATCGGCTGGCATTGTAAATGTAAAAATCATTTCTCAAACGGGTAATGGCGAAGCTGATCAAGATTTAGTTGATACCGTCACTGCAGCATTAAATGATGAAACTGTTCGGCCGTTGTGCTCTACCGTTCGAGTTAGTAGCGCAACCATTTACCAGTATTCAATTAATGCGGTATTAGATATAGAAAACAACTCAGCTTCTGACAGTATCATTGCTCAGGCAATAGCAAATACTCAAACATACGTTGATGCACAGCATAGAATTGGGGCGTTAGTCAGTCATTCAGCATTGGATGCCGCGATGCATATCTCCAGTGTTAAGGATGTGGACTTACAAGATTTTGTTCAGTACCAGGCAGATAAAGATACTGCGCCATATTGCACGTCCATCACGATAACCGCTAAGGCAATGGAATAAGTATGAATTCATTGTTACCCCCAAACGCTACATCATTCGAACGTTCTGTTGAACAGGTTACGAAAGCGGATATGTCGTCGCCTATTCGCTTCTTGTGGAATTATGAGAAGTGTCCAACTGAATTGTTATATGTACTTGCAATAACACTGGATGTGGATGAATGGGACGAACGTTGGAGTGATGAATTTAAGCGTAAAACTCTTCAAGAGGCGTACTTAGTTCACAGCCGGAAAGGGACACCTGATGCAGTACGCAGAATTTTGCGTAATGCCGGCTATGACGAGATTGTTATTCAAGAAGGGTTAAACGGTGGTTTGCGTGATGGCTCGATTCAACGTAACGGATTGACTTACTACGGTGAAGAAATGGCCTTTGCTAAATACATTATATGGCTGACTAAAACCATAACAGCTGAACAAGCTCGACAAGTTAGACGATTACTAGACGATGCTGCACCACTGCATTGTGAGTTGGTGGGCTTGAACTTTACCGAAGCATTAATTTTACGAAATGGCACCATTTATCGTGATGGTACCTATAACCGAGGAACGGCATAGATGGCGAATTTACAAGAAGAAGCGGTCTGGGAGGATGGGGTATATCAATTTGAACAAACCGATGTGGTTCAAGGTGGGCCAGAAGGAATTGATAATGTACCAACAGGGCAATTAGCAAACCGAACGGCTTACTTGAAGCAAGAACAGGATAACTTAAAGAAAAAGTTTGATGATGAACAGACACCGAATCCGTTACCTCAGTATTTTTTACAAACTGAATTACTTAGAGCTTTAGTTGGGACGCCAGTATTTAATAATCTAGTTGGTTATATCCCAAATGCTGATTTAGTCGTGCCAAGTGTTGGTCAGAAATGTTATGTGAGCGAGTACACGACAGCATATCAATTGATATCGGCCTCAATCAACTTCATTGAAGAAGATACAAAAGCGGCATCTCCATTTGAACATGCAGCTAAATGGGGATTTGGTACAGATTCAACAGGTGACTTCTTCACAACACCAAATAAACCTCTTTATATGCACGATAAAGCCGCAGGTGTCTTTGGTGATGCGGGTGATACGAAAGAAGATCATTTGCAGAATATTACGGGAGACCTAAAAATTCGTGGCTTCAACACCGAAGGATCTTTAGTTTCGGGCGGTAGCGGTGCATTACGTTATAGGAATGATTCATCTTCAGGAAATACTGCAGCACAATCGAATATTGGTAATCAATATAGTTTTTATATAGATACATCTTTTGTTGTACGTACTGACACATTTACCGACACTATGGGTGCATTCTTTGATGCATTTATTTGGTTACCAAAAGGAGTGTTCTAATGATTCTATTTGATGCAAATACAGGCGCAGCAATTCGAAAAATTGACAGCAATGTTGATATGCCGCTAGCAACGGAAATCCAATTGCCTAGTTCCGTATTAGACTCTGAAAAACAATATTATTCATTTCGAGATAAAAATGACCAAGTACCATATTGGCCAACGAATGAGAGCCGTTGGGTAGTAAAAGATAAACCAGTAAAAGTTACTGCATACAACAAGCAAACGCGTGAACCAAAAGAGTTTGATGACAAAACGCTAGTCACTGATGACTACACATTAGAAAAGCCCACAACTCAATTCGATGAATGGATTGATAGCGCATGGGTGACTAACAAACAACAGCAGTATGAAGCGGAACTACTGCAAGTTGAATCAACTCGCCGTGCGCTTTATACAAACGTTGATGCATTGCGTAATGAAGCTTCAATGATTCGAACTGTCGAGAAAGATGAAGCGAAAGCAGCAGATTACGAACAACAAGCTATTGCGCTGTACTTAAAGATTCGTGATGAAAATCCGTGGCCCGTTTCTCCAACATAACGAATTACTGAATAAACCAACCAAACCCGCCAGCATTTGCTGGTTTTTTTGTGCCTAAATAATAGGAAAGTGCTATGACACAATTTCTCCACGGCGTGGAAGTCATTGAAATTGATGACGGCTCACGCCCGATCACAACGGTAAAATCAGCTGTCATTGGGCTGGTGGGTACCGCACCAAACTCTGCAGCGGCAATAGCCGCAACCCTTACTGTGGGAAGTGCAGTGTTAAATGATGGTTTAACATTTACTGCTGCGAAATCCGGTAAAGAAGGCAATGCGATTAGTATTGAATTAATTAACCCTGCCGCAGTATCTGCTGATTTAGCAGTGGTGGTGAACGGTAAGAAAATCACCATCAACCTAGCAACCGACGCACAAAAGGCCATAACCTCAACGGCGACTGAAATCATTGCAGCAATAGATGCCGATGAAGATGCAAAGGCATTAGTTACAGCAACTAAGTTAGGTACAGGCTTAGATCCAGTTGGTGCTCATACTCGCCAATATTTAGCTGGTGGTGCAGATGAAGCATTCCCGATTGGCGTGCCTGTTGCTGTAGCGGGTAGCCCTAAAAGTGCCGAAGCATTAGGAACTGGCGGAACACTGCCAGCGGCAATTGATGACATTTTTGACCAAACAGGTGCTTTAGTTATCGTAGTTCGAGTTGCTGAAGGTCTTGATGATGAAGCTACTCAAGCCAATGTTATTACTGGTATGCAAGGTTGGTTAGATAGCCAAACTGAAACCGGTTACACGCCTCGTATTTTGGTAGCACCGGAATTCAGTCAGTTTGATGGCGTTGCAGCAGAGCTTGAAGCGAAAGCGGCTCGTTTACGTGCAATTGCTTATCTTGATTGTGTTCTTACTGCCACTTATACAGACGCAATGAAACGTGCTCGTCAGTTTGGTGAACGTGTAGAAGTAACTTGGCCATGGGTTCGAGTGTTTGATACTGACCAAGCAATTGATATCGATCGCCCTTATTCAGCACGAGCAGCTGGGCTTCGTGCTCGTATCGATGCGGAAAAAGGCTTTTGGTGGTCTAAATCAAACCAACAGGTTTACGGCATTGTAGGTACTAGTCAGGCGGTTGATTGGTCATTGGGAGATCCTAATACCACCGCAAATATGCTCAATGAAAACAAAGTCAGCACCATCATTCGTGAAGGAGGTTTTTTGCATTGGGGTAACCGTACTTGTTCAACCGATCCTAAGTGGACTTTCGAACAAACCCGACGCACTGCTGACATGATCAATGACAGCGTGCAGCGTTCTCACATGTGGGCAGTGGACCGTAATATCACCAAAACCTATACCGATGACGTGATTTCCGGTGTGAATGCTTATCTACGTGATTTGAAAGCGCAGGGTGCCATTATTAATGGTGAATGTTGGAGTGATCCTGAATTGAATACACCTACCAATATTCAGCAAGGTATTGTGTATTTTGATTTTGACTTCTGCCCACCATATCCAGCGGAACACATTATCTTCCGCTCTCGTATTAACAACGATTACTTGGAAGAGGTGTTTAGCTAATGGCTGGTGATAACTTACTTAAAAACTGGGCGATTTGGGTCGATGGTGTGGGTAAAGCCGGTAACGCCAAAGAGTACACGCCGCCAGTTCTTGAACAGAATACGTTTGACTTTCAAGCTGGTGATATGGATATGTCAATTCCAGTGGATGACGGAATGGCTGCACTCGAGTCGTCATTTACCATGTTTGGTTTTGATGCCACCTTATTACCATTGTTCGGTTTAATCCCGGGCTCTCGTACTTCGGTTTCGGTTCGTTCAACTTATACAGACCTAAGCGGTAATGCTTATGATGTGGTTGAAGAGCTTGGCGGCATGATCACCAAGATTGAACGAGACACGCAAGACACAGGCAGCCAACGTGACAAGGGAATGAAAGTCACTATGAAACTGGATTACTACAAAGTAGTTCGTGCTGGTGTGGTGTTGGTTGAAATCGATCCAATAAACCATGTGCGCAAACTCGGTGGTGTCGATGTTCTTGAAGGTATTCGCGCTGCAATGCAGTTGTTTTAAATAATCATTTCTCACTCAATAGGCTGGCCATGTGTCAGCCTTTTTTATGGATAAAAATAATGACAAAAGCAAAATACCCAGTATTAAAAAAAGACATTAAATTAGCATACCCAGTTGCTCTAGCGAATAAGACTGTTGAAACGTTATCAATGCGCCGACCAACCGTGCGTGAATTATTGTTAATGGAAAAACACCAAGGCGATGACTTAGAAAAAGATCTCTACATGATGGGACTTTTGTGTGAAGTGGATGATGCCTTGCTACATCAATTAGACGCAATGGATTTCATCAAATTGCAGGAATGCTACAAAGGTTTTTTTATGCCAGAGAAAGAGAGCGAAATATCCAGCGAGGACTAATGGTTCTTGCTAGCCATACAGGGTGGGGGATTGAGGAGATGATTTCCCTGCCATTTCAAACCTTTCTTGAATTTATAGAACTCTTGCCTAGAGGTGATCATGGCAACAACTCAAAATCTTAAAGCGGTTGTTACACTAGGCGGCGCAGTTGATGGCTCGTTTAAAAGTGTGACCGGGGCACTTAATAAGCAACTAGGCTCAGCTACAAAATCAGTTAAAACGTTAGAGCGTGAACAGGCCAAGCTCAATAAAGAGATTAAGAAATCTAAATTGGCTGGGGCGAATGTTGAGTTTTTAACCAATAAATATGATCGTCTAGGTAAAGAGCTAGATGAAGCTCGTCGTAAACAAAAACAACTTGCCTCGGTTTCAAATTTTGGTGGAAAGTTAAAAAGTGCCGCGGTTGGTATTACTGCAGTTGGTGCAACTGTTGTGGCTACCTCGACCGCCGTCGTTGGTTCATTATTTGCGATCACGAAAGCACAAGCTGAAACCATGGACGGCTCAAAAAAGCTGGCAGACAGCATTGGCTTGCCCATTGAAACACTCCAAGGCTATCAGTATGCGGCAGAGCGTTCTGGTGTAACAACGGAGCAGCTTAATGGCGCCGTTGAGAAAATGACCCGTCGTACCGCTAATTTTGCACAAACGGCTGGTGGCCCTGCAAAAAAAGCACTTGAAGCATTAGGGCTAGCGCAAGAGGACTTAGCCAATTTATCGACCGCCGATAAAATGGATTTATTAGCCGATAGATTAAATGGTGTAGAAAATGCCGCATATCGTAACCAAGTAGCCTTTGAGATCTTTGGTCTTAAAGGTACCGCTATGACCAATATGCTAAAGGATGGGTCTAAAGGGTTAAAGCAATATAAAGAAGAAGCAGATCGACTCGGTTGGGTATTAAATAAAGGTGCACATGAAGGTGCCGAAAGTTTTGATGATGCGCTGCTAGATACACAATTAACGATCAAAGGTATTACGCGAGTTGTATCGGCTCAGTTAATGCCAGTTTTCACCAATATGATGAAAAAATTTACATCATGGGCGAGTGAAAATAGAGAAACAATAAATGGTTGGGCTAAAAGTTTTGGTGAATGGGCCACAGAAGCGATCCCCAAAGCAGTAACAGCATTAGAATCCTTTGGCAAAGGGATAAAAACAGTCTCTGGTTTTATTTCTAGCTCGGTGGATATGCTGGGTGGCTGGAAGAATATACTTACTATTATTGGCTCATTAATGGCGGCAAAAGTCGTTGTTGGTATTAGTAGTTTTGTCACTGCTGGTTATAAAATGATTCAAATGCTTAAAGCCGCGACAACTGTTCAAGCTGGTTTAAATGTGGTTATGGCTGCCAACCCAATAGGTTTAGTTGTTGCTGCTGTCGGTGCGTTGATCTATGCAGGTTACCAACTTTATACAAACTGGGATTCTGTTACACAATGGTTTAAAGGGACGTTAAATTGGTTTAGCACCGAATTTCCGGCAACCTTTAATGTTATAAAAACTCTATTTGATTGGTCTCCGTTGGGTATGGTTGTCAATAATTGGGAGCCAATAAAGGATTTTTTTAGTGACTTATGGGGCTCTATCGGATCGATGTTTGACTCAGGGTTACAAAAAATCACTGCAGTATGGGACACAGCTAAAAACCTAGCGGGTAAATTAAAGTTTTGGGGTGATGACGAAAACAGTGATAACCCACAAGCTTCACCTTCATCTTATGCCCAAGGCAACAACACCGCTTTACCCACTAGCCGATATGGCGCTGCATTACAGGGCGCTCAATATGCTAACCGTTCTGGTAATCAAACCACTATTGGTACCATCCAAGTAAATGCAGCACCAGGACAATCCCCGCAAGAAGTGGCGCAAGCCGTTCATAAGAAGATGACGGGTTACGAAAACAGCCTGTTAAGTGACATCCCACAATAAGGAAGCTATTTATGTCACAGGTCATGCTTACATTGGGGAGTTTCCAATTTTCCATATCAACTGCTGCTTATAACGAGTTAACTCAAAAATGGGAATGGCGTTGGCAGGAACAATCTCGTGTTGGCCGTAACGATTTACTGCAAAATACAGGTAAAGCTGCGAACGCTATTTCATTAAGCGGGCAAATCGCTACAACCATTTACAGTGTTGGTACCAAGCAACTTGAAACCTTAGCCGAATTGGGCGACTTACAAGAGCCTCAGTTACTCACATCTGGTGAAGGTGGCGTTCTTGGATATTGGGTAATAACTGCATTGAATGCTGTTAACTCAAAATTTATACCAGGAGGCGATCCTAAGCGTCAGTCTTTCACTATGGAGCTTAAATATTATGGCGACGACTTACAGAACCCGTGATGGTGATGTGCTCGATTACATTTGTTGGAAGCATTACGGCACAACCAGCGTAGTAGAGAAAGTGCTAGATGAGAATATGAATTTAGCGGAATACGGTACCATTTTACCGAGTGGCTTAGTTATCGAGTTACCGGATATTAGTATTCAAACAGAAGTAGAGGCTGAAAGCTTATGGGATTAGGTTACAAGCCAGATTTTCAACTGATCGCTAATGGTACCGACATTACCGAATCCATCCGTAAAAACCTCATTAGCCTCAGTTATACCGATAATTCAGGCAAACAATCAGACCGCCTTTCTTTTGCTATTTCTGCACCTAACAATATGAAAACCCCACCAAAGGGCGCTGTCATTAAATTAGGGCTAGGCTTCAATGGTGAATTGGTAGATAAAGGGCAATTTGTGGTTGATGAGATCAGCCCAAGTGGACCGCCAAGAAAAATTCAATTTACCGCCAGTGCTGCGCCAATGAATAACGCTAAACAGTCTGGTGTATTGCAATCACAAAAGACTCGTTCTTGGGATGATGTTAGCCTTGGTGACGTTGTGAAAACCGTTGCAAATGATCATGGTTTAATCGCTAAGGTTAGTTCTGATTTAGCCAACATAAACATTGAGCATTTAGATCAGGTGAACGAATCTGACATGAACCTATTAAGTCGATTAGCTCAAAACTATTCTGCAGTCAGTAAGCCGGCGAATGGGTATTGGTTATTCTTGAAAGATGGGGAAGGGAAGAGCGCATCAGGAAAGGAACTGAAAAGCATTACTCTAAAGCCTGAAAACGTCAGTAATTGGCAAGGGCAATTTGGCAGCAGAACACAAGCCAAGCGAGTGATTGCAGAATATAACGATGTGGCCACTGGTGAAACCAAGGAAGTATCGGTTGGTACCGGGTTACCTGAATTTAGAATTGTGTATAAATACCCTAACTATGCTGAAGCCACAGCTGCCGTTCAAGCAAGATCTAAAAGCGTAACATCAGGCAGTGACACGATGGATATCACCATGCCAGCCACACCAGATCTTATTCAGTTGATTGCAGAAGGGCACTTCATTTTAGAAGACTTTGGTGATATTGAAGACGGTAAGTGGCGAACAACGTCGGTTGAATGGTCATTAAATGATGCAGGGATGTCGATTCGTTTGAGTGGGGATCATGGGGTTAAGTGATTGATTTTATAAAAGCCCCATATACGCCCCATGATAAGATTGCATATTGATAAGTCATTGAAAATAAAAGCCTATATGAATCTCATGCCTGACATGTTCGAAACTTGGTACAAGATGGCAAGCCTCATTCAATCCGGCTTAGATCTAACCCCAATTATCACCCACCATTTCAGTGTGGATGACTTCCAAAAAGGCTTTGACGCTATGCGTAGTGGGCTTTCTGGCAAAGTTATCTTAGATTGGACTAAGTAAAAATTGGTGACTTATGGAGTTAAAAAGCTAAATATTTAACACTGTTTATAAAAACAGTAAAGTGGAGGGTTTTGCCCTATTTAGCCCCAGAAAAAGCCCCAATTTAGTCCCACAGCTAAAATAAAAAAGCCCCAAAGCAATTTTGGGGCTTTCAATATCACTTCTTATTTTGAACCTTTAACAGTTTATTCCAAACCCGATCCGATTCCTTCTTGTTGGGTTCGATGAGCCATTCACTACAAATTTTGTTGGCATATTTATATTACTCTACAGTTTTGTTAGCTAAGCTTAAGACAATAGGATAATGATATGAAAGGAGTGTTAAATGTCAGTGATTATGTTTTTATTTATAGGTGCGATAGCAGGGTGGCTTGCTGGACAAATAATGAAAGGCACCGGATTTGGCTTGATTGGTAATATTGTCATCGGGATTGTGGGTTCGGTGATCGGTGGGTTGACGTTTAGTTTGCTTGGTTTATCTTCGGGTAGTTTGATCGGCTCGATAGTGACCGCGACAGTCGGTGCTGTTATATTGTTGTATATATCCCGCGTAGTAAAGTCTTGAAGCCTATAGAAATTTTAGCTCCTCAGCGATGATTGATAACTGAGGAGCTTTTTTATAGGTCAAGCTTAATGATGACTGCCGTGGCTAATAATAATCTCGCCATCAATATCAGTACGTAGGCATGCTTTTTGGGTTTTAATTAAGGTGGCGGCAAAGGCCGGTTCCACCGCTTGTAATTGGCCTTTCTTGCGTTTGATTGGTGCACCCCAAGTTTGATCTTTATACAGTCCTGCTTGGGTGTATTCAACAAGTACTTTCATGCTATCTCCTAGATGTAACAAAATGTAAGGTGTGGTGTAACAATACGCGTAACATCTAATTTACACACTAGTTAAAAATGAAAATTAAGTTCAACAAAATGTTACTCATATGTAGTGGCTTTGTTGCGTAATTCAAATTTAGAGGTGACAACACTAGAATGGTATTATTTCAATCAATTCGGTAAGTTTTAGGCATACCTAGCCCTGTTAGTTTATTTAAAGCTTTGATCATTGCGTAAGCTTCCCCAACTTGGGCATTATAATTTCTTAAGCTGAGTGTTCCGCCCAATAGCTTTTTCACTCGATGCATTGCCGTTTCTGAAATTGACCTTTTATGATACCCAAACCGTGTTTTCCACTGCTTATTAGAACCATAAAACTGTTGAAACCCGACGGATAAATTTCGTGGATGTCCCTTTTCCCAAAAGACTGCACCAAGTCTTGGGGGCACAAGTGGGGTGGCTTTTTTGATACGAATGGCTTCATAGTATTGTCGAGTATCGTAAGCACCATCGCCTGATACTTTTAAGATCTTTCGACGTGTTTGCTTTAGTAAATTAGGTAGAACGTCTCCGTCACTGACATTCGAGAAAGTGAGTCCTGCCGCAATAATTTCATGAGTAACGACATCAACACCTATATGTAACTTACGCCAGATCCGGCGCTTCCCATCAGTTCCATGTTTCCTGACTTTCCATTCACCCTCGCCGTAAACCTTGAGGCCAGTAGAATCAATAGCTAAGTGTTGTATCGTGCCACGAGCTTTCGTTTTGAATGAGACTTCAACCTCTTAACTTCCAGTTTTTGGTCTTATAACGAGGTTTTGGCATGAATATCGATGGTTTAGTGGGGAGTAAACGATCTGATCGTCAGTTTCACATTTAGTTCCATCGAATTACGCAACAAAGCCATTAATAGTAAGAAGTATTGTTATTCTCATCAGTTTAACTAATTAGTATTAAACTCTCTTATTTGTATATTTCTACTTTTAGATCCTATCCTTAGGTGGTAGTTTTGCATCGAAATTATCTTGTTTGCCGCTATAAGGAAAATAATAATGAAAAAAAGATATATTGCACTCATCGTTTTGATCGGTGTCGCGATTGGCTGGGCCACGTTAGGTGGTACTCAAGCAGTGTTACATGCGACATCAACCACTGAATTTTGTGTGTCGTGCCACACTATGCAAAAACCCCTTCATGAGTACCAAGGTTCAGTTCACTTTAGTAATAGCAAAGGTATCCGCGCAGAATGTGCCGATTGTCATATTCCGCACCAACCAGTGGATTACTTGATCACTAAAATCCGTGCCTCGAAAGATATCTATCATGAGTTCGTAACCGGTAAGATTGATACCGACGAAAAATATGAAGCGCACCGTTTAGAAATGGCTCAGACGGTATGGAGTCAGCTAAAAGCGAACGACTCTGCTACGTGTCGTTCTTGTCATAGCTTCAATGCAATGGAATTGTATGACCAACCGAAAGGCGCACGTGAAATGCATATTTCAGCGCAAAAAGAGGGTCAAACTTGTATCGATTGTCACAAAGGTGTGGCTCACATGACGCCACAAGTTAAACTTGATACTTCGGCTTTTGATCATTTATACGATTTAGCCAAATCAACGCCGAAAGATGCGGCGCAAGTATACCCACTTGATTTTATTAAGATGGGCGAACTGGCAACGATCAACCCTACCGTTGAACTTAAAGTTGAAAAAACGGATGGTGATAAGCGCACAGTGACGGTTTCTGGTTACCAAATGAAAGGCGCAGAATCGGTGATTTATCTTGGCAATGGCCAACGTTCAATTTTGGCAAGTGTATCGGAAGCCGGTCAAAAAATGCTTAAGTTGGGCGCAAGTTCGAAAGATGCGTACGGTAATGAATGGCGTAGCGCGAGTTTAACCGGTGAGATCAATGCTCCGGTTTTAGATTCAAATAAAGAAATTTGGAAGTATGGTGAAAAGTTAGACAGCACTTATTGTTCAACGTGTCATGCCAAGATCCCACCAAAGCACTTTACTGTGAATGCATGGGGACCGGTTGTGAAGACCATGGGTAGCCGTACGGATATCTCAGATCTTAATCTAGAAATCCTAACTAAGTTTTTACAAAACAACGCAAAAGACGTTGTTAAATCAGAACAATAAGGAGTGAGTGAACATGTCTAATATTTCACGTCGTAAATTCTTAAAAGGCTCTGGCGCAACCGCTGGTGCTATGGCTATCGCATCGATCGTGCCGCTACCGTCAATGGCAGCAGAGCCTAAAATTGGTCGTACCGATGGCAAAATCATGACCGCTGGCCGTATGGGTGTATTACTGGCAGAAGTTAAAGATGGCAAACTAGTATCAACCACAAACGCTTTACCACAAACCGTGGTCAATCATCTGCAAAGTACTGGGCCTTCTCAAGTTCATACTAAAGCTCGCATCAAGCACCCGATGGTGCGTAAAGGTTACTTAGCTAATCCGGAAAACCCACAAGGTGTGCGCGGTAAAGATGAATACGTACAAGTGACATGGGAGCAAGCTTATAAATTGGCTCATGAACAACACATGCGTATTCGTAAACAGCATGGCGCAGAGTCAATTTTTGCAGGTTCTTACGGTTGGCACTCGAGTGGTGTTCTGCACGATGCTCGTACCTTATTACAGCGTTATATGGGACTGGCTGGTGGTTATAGTGGCTCACTAGGGGATTACTCTACCGGTGCGGCGCAAGTTATTATGCCGTATGTGGTTGGCTCGATAGAAGTGTATGAGCAACAAACCACTTACCCTGTGGTCATGGAGCACTCAGAAGTAGTAGTACTTTGGGGAATGAACCCAATTAATACCCTAGAGATTGCTTGGACTGCGGCAGATGGCCAAGGTCTTGAGTTTTTCCATCAACTGAAAAAATCGGGCAAAACCGTTATTGCGATTGATCCAATGCGTTCTGAAACCATTGATTTCTTCGGTGAAAATGTTCAATGGATCGCACCAAACCCAATGACCGATGTGGCATTGGCAATGGGTATCGGGCATACCTTAGTGAAAAACAATAAACACGACACTAAGTTTATTGAGAAATACACACATGGTTTTGATAAATTTAATGATTATTTGTTAGGTAAAACTGATGGCGTGGTAAAAGATTCAGCTTGGGCTGAAAAAATCACCGGTGTCTCAGCCAAGCAAATTGAATTACTAGCAGAGATCTTCTCTAAAAATCGCACCATGTTAATGGCCGGTTGGGGTATGCAGCGCCAACAATTTGGTGAGCAACGTCACTGGATGATCACCACTCTAGCGGCAATGCTGGGTCAGATTGGTCTGCCTGGTGGTGGCTTTGGTTTCTCTTACCACTATTCAAATGGTGGTAATCCTGCGCGTGATGCTGGTATTTTACCGTCAATTTCATCAAGCATTAATACTGGAGCATCGGAAGGTGGGGATACCAGTTCTTGGCTTAATAATGGCGAAGGGGTGGTTAATGCTTTCCCAGTTGCGCGTATTACGGAAGCCTTGGAAAATCCAGGTAAGCAGTATCAACATAATGGCCATACGTTAACGTTCCCTGACACTAAGATGATTTGGTGGTGTGGTGGCGGTAACTTTACTCAGCATCAAGA